>NZ_JBAGKH010000099.1:0-681 GCF_036689765.1 Streptomyces poriticola | reverse complement strand
GCCACGGTTGTCGCGGGCACGGCCGGATTCGACCTGCGCGGCGACGCGACCGGCCGCCAACGCGGCGAGCCCGTCGGAGAGTTCGGACCGGTCGGTGCCGACGACGACCGCGCGGTACGGCAGCGCCGCCCGGCCGGTGGCGAGGGAGTGGGCGGTACCGAGGAGGTCGGTGTCGTCCCGCAGCCAGTCCGCGAGCTGTGCGGCCTGCGCGCGCAGTGCGGCCTCGGAGCGCGCCGACACCACCCAGGGCAGCACGGCGGGCAGACCGGCCGCAGCGGCGGGCCCCGGCTCCTCGGGGGCCTCTTCCAGCACCACATGCGCGTTGGTGCCGGACACACCGAACGACGAGACACCCGCCCGGCGCGGGCGGTCCTGACGCGACCACTCCCGCTCCTCGGTCAGCAGTTCCACCGCGCCGACGGTCCAGTCGACGTGCGGAGACGGCTCGTCGACGTGGAGCGTACGCGGGAGCTTCCCGTGCCGCATCGCCTCCACCATCTTGATCACACCGGCCACACCCGCGGCAGCCTGCGCATGGCCGATGTTGGACTTGACCGAGCCCAGCCACAGCGGCTGTTCGCGGTCCTGGCCGTAGGTGACCAGCAGGGCCTGCGCCTCGATCGGGTCACCCAGCTTGGTGCCCGTACCGTGCGCCTCCACCGCGTCCACGTCGGCGGTCGT
>NZ_JBAGKH010000098.1:0-709 GCF_036689765.1 Streptomyces poriticola | reverse complement strand
CCAGCCAGAAGCGTTCGCGCTGGAAGGCGTAGGTGGGCAGCTCGACACGACGGGCACCGGTACCGGCGAAGAACCGGTCCCACGCGACACCGACACCATGGGCATGCAGCGTCCCCAGCGCCGTCACGACAGCCTGCGCAGCCGGCTTGCCCGCACGCTGCGCGGCGACACACACCACGCCCTCGGCCGACTCCGCCACCGGACCCGACAACACCGCATCCGGCGCCAACTCCACGAAGACACCAGCCTCCGCCGCCACCACAGCGTCGGCGAAGCGGACGGTCTCACGGACGTTGCGCACCCAGTAGCCGGGGTCGCACAGCTCGTCGGTGACCGGGGTGCCGGTCACCGACGACACGAACGGCACGAGCGGAGCATGGAACGTCACGGACTCCAGCACCCGCCGGAACTCGTCCAGGACCGGATCCATCCGGCGCGAATGGAAAGCATGACTGACCTGAAGACGCCTCGTACGACGGTCCGACCAGCGGGCAGCCTCAGCAAGCACAGCCTCCTCGTCACCGGACAGCACCACCGACGACGGACCATTGACCGCCGCCAGCTCCACGCCCCCCGCCAACTCGAGCTCACCCTCAGCAGCCTGAACGGCGACCATCGCACCGCCCTCCGGCAGCGCCTGCATCAACCGCCCACGCGCCGCAACCACACGCACCGCATCCTCGAGCGACCACACACCCGCGACACACGC
>NZ_JBAGKH010000097.1:0-746 GCF_036689765.1 Streptomyces poriticola | reverse complement strand
GACGCCCAGTACCCGGACACGGTGCTGCTGGCGGAGGCCAACCAGTGGCCGGAGGACGTCGTCGACTACTTCGGCGACTACCCCAGCGGCGGCGACGAGTGCCACATGGCCTTCCACTTCCCGGTGATGCCGCGCATCTTCATGGCCGTCCGCCGCGAGTCCCGCTACCCGGTCTCCGAGATCCTCGCCAAGACCCCGGCGATCCCCTCCGGCTGCCAGTGGGGCATCTTCCTGCGCAACCACGACGAACTGACCCTGGAGATGGTCACCGACGAGGAACGCGACTACATGTGGGCCGAGTACGCCAAGGACCCCCGCATGCGCGCCAACATCGGCATCCGGCGGCGGCTGGCGCCGCTGCTGGACAACGACCGCAACCAGATCGAGCTGTTCACCGCGCTGCTGCTCTCCCTCCCGGGCTCGCCGATCCTCTACTACGGCGACGAGATCGGCATGGGCGACAACATCTGGCTCGGCGACCGCGACGCCGTGCGCACCCCGATGCAGTGGACCCCGGACCGCAACGCCGGGTTCTCCTCGTCCGACCCCGGCCGGCTCTTCCTCCCGACGATCATGGATCCGGTCTACGGCTACCAGGTCACCAACGTCGAGGCGTCGATGTCCTCACCGTCCTCGCTGCTGCACTGGACCCGCCGGATGATCGAGATCCGCAAGCAGAACCCGGCCTTCGGCCTGGGCACCTACACCGAACTGCAGTCCTCCAACCCCGCGGTGCTCGCCTTCCT
>NZ_JBAGKH010000096.1:0-752 GCF_036689765.1 Streptomyces poriticola | reverse complement strand
GGTGTTGAGCCGGGTGATCAGGGGGGTGATGGTGTGCCCCCGGCGTTCGGCGGTGTCCCAGTCGCGGGGTCTGAGCTGGTACTTCTCGGAGTCGAGGTATTCCTCGGAGCCCTCGCGCAGCGGGGTGTTCTCGCAGAGTTCGTAGCCGCTGTAGATGCCCCAGGCGGGGGAGAGGGTGGCGGCGAGGACGGCGCGGACCTCGAAGGCGGGCCGGCCGCCGTGCTGGAGGTAGGCGTGCAGGATGTCGGGGGTGTTGGTGAACAGGTTGGGCCGCATGTAGGCGGCGGCGTCGCCGGAGAGCTCGGTGAGGTACTCGGTGAGTTCCTGTTTGGTGGTGCGCCAGGTGAAGTAGGTGTAGGACTGCTGGAAGCCGGTCCGGGCGAGGGTGTGCATCATCGCGGGGCGGGTGAAGGCCTCGGCGAGGAAGACGACGTCGGGGTCGGTGCGGTTGATGTCGGCGATGACGCGTTCCCAGAACGCGACGGGTTTGGTGTGGGGGTTGTCGACGCGGAAGATGCGTACGCCGTGGGCCATCCAGTGGCGCAGGACGCGCAGGGTCTCGGCGGTGATGCCGTCGGGGTCGGTGTCGAAGGCGAGGGGGTAGATGTCCTGGTACTTCTTGGGCGGGTTCTCGGCGTGGGCGATGGTGCCGTCGGGGCGGTGGTGGAACCACTCGGGGTGTTTGTGGACCCAGGGGTGGTCGGGGGAGCACTGCAGGGCGAGGTCGAGGGCGATCTCGAGGCCGAGTTCGG
>NZ_JBAGKH010000095.1:0-830 GCF_036689765.1 Streptomyces poriticola | reverse complement strand
ACATGCGAGATCACCGTCGTGACCCCCGTCGGGGATATGTCCCACCCGTTCAATGCCACCCCCGTGACACGGCCGAGGCCGAACGCTCAGCCGATGTTGTCGACGGCCGCCTTCGCCCGAGCCAGCGTCGACTGCGCGGTCCCGTCGTTCTGCTCCATCGTGGTGCGCACCAGCCGGACGATCTCCCGCACCTCGGCCGCCGCGCGGTGCCAGCGCAGCTCCTTGCCGTGGTACTCGTCGGCGACGCCGTCGGCCCGGAAGTCGGCCATCGCCGCCTTCACCGCACGGTCCCGGTCGGTCAGCACCCGCTCCAGCTGACCGATGACCCCCTGCAGACTGATCTGCACCTCGGCAGACGCACCCGTGTCGTACGAACGACGGTCCAGATTCTGGCCCATGCTCCTCATCCCCCCTGAGAGACAGAGATTTCCGCAACGAATCAACCGCTGCCGGTTTCCACCTACCGCGCCCCGAACCGCGCCGCGTCGAAGTCGGCCGACCCCATGTTCTGGTGAGCGTTGCCCTCCAGCTCCTGATCACCCGTCCCGAACGCGGTGTCCATGCCGGACTGACCGCCCAGAATCGCGTTCAGCGAACCGTTCAGATCATTCGTGATCTCGTCCGCATGCAGCTTGAACCGGTCGAACGCCGCCTTGCCGGCCCCGTTGAACTTCCCCTCCAACGGCTCCGCCGCCTGCACCAGCCACCGGATCAGCGTCCCCAGGTCATCGACCGACCCGACCGTGCTCTTCCCCAGCTCCGACAGCGTCGTCGACCCCATGTCGAACTTCATCACCGCACCCCCCATGCGTCACTCACACCCCGTCAAC
>NZ_JBAGKH010000094.1:0-852 GCF_036689765.1 Streptomyces poriticola | reverse complement strand
CTCGCCCAGTTCGATGCGGAATCCGCGGACCTTGACCTGGAAGTCACTGCGGCCGATGTAGTCGACCTGACCGTCCTTGGTCCACCGCACCAGGTCCCCCGTACGGTACATACGGGACCCGGAAGGCCCGTAAGGACAGGCGACGAACCGCTCCGCGGTCAGCGCCGTCCGCCCGAGATAGCCCCGGGCCAGACACACTCCGGCCAGATACAGCTCACCCGCGACACCCGGCGGGACCGGCCGCAGGGCCGCATCCAGAACGTACACCTGCGTGTTCCAGATCGGCGTGCCGATCGGCACCCGGTCCGCGCCCGGCACATGCCGCCAGGACGTCACCTCCACCGACGCCTCGGTAGGACCGTACAGATTGTGCACCGAACACCCCGGCAACAACCCGGCGAACCGATTGGCCAACACCGCCGGAAACGCCTCCCCCGCCACCTCCACCCACCGCAGACTCGTACACAACCCCGCCCCCGGCTCCGCCACGAACGCCGACAGCAACGACGGAACGAAATCCGCCCCCGTCACCCCCTCCCGCCGGATCAACTCCGCCAGATACCCCGGATCCCGACGCCCCTCCGCACCCGCCACCACCACCGCAGCACCCACCAGCAACGGCCCGAACAACTCCGGCACCGACACATCGAAACCCGCCGACGTACTCAACAGCACCCGATCCCCCACACCCACACCGAAATGCGCCACACCCCACGCCAACCTGTTCATGATCGACCGATGCGACACCACCACCCCCTTCGGCCCACCCGTCGAACCCGACGTGAAAATCACATACGCCGCACCATCCGGCGACAACGACCGCACCGGATCCGTCTCCGGATACCCCGACAC
>NZ_JBAGKH010000093.1:0-907 GCF_036689765.1 Streptomyces poriticola | reverse complement strand
TGGACCTGGTCAAGCGCTGGTTGGCGGAGGAGCGGTTCGCCGACTCCCGACTGGTCCTGCTCACCCGCAACGCCGTCGTCACCTCACCCGACGACACACCCGATCTCGAACACGCCGCCATCTGGGGCCTGATCCGCTCCGCCCAGTCCGAACACCCCGACCGACTCGTCCTCATCGACACCGACCACCACACCCCCGACCTACCCACCGCCCTCACCACCGGCGAACCCCAAATCGCCATCCGCGACGGCAAGTACCTCGTACCGCGCCTCGCCCGCACCACCCTCCACCCCGCCCCGGAGTCGACCCCCGCCTTCCACCCCGACAGCACCGTCCTGATCACCGGCGCCACCGGCACCCTCGCCGGACTCCTCGCCCACCACCTCGTCACCCACCACCACGTCCAAAACCTCATCCTCCTCTCCCGACGCCCCGCCCACACCCTCGCCACCACACTCGACGAACTCGGCGCCCACACCACCATCGTCACCGGCGACGTCACCGACCCCGACACCCTCACCCACACCCTCACCCACCACCCCATCACCGCCGTCATCCACACCGCCGCCACCCTCCACGACGCCACCCTCGACACCCTCACCACCCACCACCTCGACACCGTCCTCAACCCCAAACTCGACGGCGCCCTCCTCCTGCACGAACTCACCACCCAACACACCCCCCACCTCGAAGCCTTCATCCTCTTCTCCTCCGCCGCCGCCACCTTCGGCGGACCCGGACAAGCCGCCTACGCCGCCGCCAACACCTTCCTCGACACCCTCGCCCACCACCGTCACACCCACGGCCAACCCGCCCTCTCCCTCGGCTGGGGCCTGTGGGAAGACCGCTCCACCATGACCGGCAACCTCACCCACACCGACCTCCACCGCATGACCCGCCACGGAGT
>NZ_JBAGKH010000092.1:0-963 GCF_036689765.1 Streptomyces poriticola | reverse complement strand
TGGCCGGCTCCCCGCAGGCCCGTCAGTAACCCCAACCACCCTGGTTACACCGCTCGTTTGACAGGCCCCGCCTCCGTGAGCGAGGTGGTCGGCGACTGAGTTTCCTAGCCCGGGTGAACGGGGCGGCGCCGAAGGCCAGGCTTGATCATTGATCGGGCAGATGAAATCGGTTGCGACATGAACCGTGAGTCCGGTGAGGATACGTCCATGGACGGTGCAACAGACGATGTGAACCAGGCGATCGCGGGCGAGTTGCAGCTCATGGACCCGCATGTCCGCGCCTCGCGGGAACGCGCCGCGCAGCTTCTCGACCCGGAGTTCGTGGAGGTCGGCGGGTCGGGACAGCGATGGACATATGAGGAGATGCTCGCCGAACTGGCTGACCACGCGGGCAGTGCGGCGGATGGTCCCCGCTATGAGCCATCGGAAATCTCGGGAGTGCGGCTCGCGCCGGGTCTGGTGCACCTGACCTTCGAGACCATGCTCGGCGAACGCAGGACCAGGCACAGTTCGATCTGGCGCAGGACGGATCAGACCACAGGCTGGCGGATGTATTACCACCAGGCCACACGCGTGCCGCCCGGAGTGGACTGAGACCACCGGCACCTCGCCGACGAAAACGACACCTTGCCGACGACCGCCCCGCCGGAACACCCACCGACGGGGCGTCGTCGTCCCCGTCCGTCGGCATCGTGAACGCCGCCTTCGTCGGCATTTTCAGCGCCGGGCAACAAGTGGTGGGGTGTGGTGTATTGCCTGGCGGGGGGTTTGCGGGCTGGGTTCGTGGTGGTGGCTGGGGGTTGGTGTGTAGGTGTTTCTGGGTGGGGTGTCTGTGTCCGGGGGTTTTCGGTGCGGGTGGTCTTTGTGTATGGGCTGGGGGAGTCTGTGAGGGTGGTGGTGACGGGCCGGTTGTTGGTCGGGGTGGGTGGGTTGCGGGTGGTGTGGGCGAGTGGTGGGGGTTGG
>NZ_JBAGKH010000091.1:0-989 GCF_036689765.1 Streptomyces poriticola | reverse complement strand
GGGTCTGTACGGTGAGTGGTGTAACTCCCGAGCTGGAAGCGACAGTTGATGACTGACGTGACGAGTGACACCGAGGGCGGGAAGGCCGCTGTGAGTGGGACGGCCGCCGTGGATGACGGGCTGGTCGCCGAGTTGGTTGCCCGGGCTCAGGCCGGCGGGGTGAAGCTCACCGGTGAGGGCGGCCTCCTGCAGCAGTTGACCAAGCGGGTGCTGGAGTCCGCGCTGGAGGGCGAGCTCACCGATCATCTGGGGCACGAGCCCGGTGAGCGGGCCGAGGGCGGCCGGGACAACTACCGCAACGGGCACCGGTCCAAGACGGTGATCACCGAGTCGGGGCCGGTCGAGATCGCGGTGCCGCGGGACAGGGCCGGATCGTTCGAGCCGCAGCTGGTCAAGAAGCGTCAGCGGCGTCTGGGCGGGGTGGACGAGATGGTCCTGTCGCTGTCGGCGAAGGGGCTGACGCACGGGGAGATCTCCGCACATCTCGCTGAGGTGTACGGCGCGGAGATCTCCAAGTCCACGATCTCCACGATCACCGACAGCGTGATGGCCGGCATGACGGAATGGCAGAACCGTCCGCTGGACAGCGTCTGTCCAGTCGTCTTCATCGATTGTGTGAATGTGAAGGTCAGGGACGGTCAGGTCGCCAACCGGCCTGTCTATATGGCGGTGGCGGTGACCGCCGAGGGGCACCGGGACATCCTGGGTCTGTGGATCGGCGACGGCGGGGAGGGCGCGAAGTACTGGCTCCAGGTCCTGACCGAGATCAAGAACCGCGGCGCGGCCGATGTCCTGATGCTGGTCTGCGACGGTCTGACCGGGCTCCCGGACGCCGTGAATACGGTCTGGCCTGCGACGATCGTCCAGACCTGTGTCGTTCACCTGCTGCGGAACAGCTTTCGTTACGCGGCTCGGCAGGACTGGGAGAAGATCACGAAGGCGCTCAGGCCCGTCTACACCGCGCCGACCGAGGAGGCCGCCCTGGAGCG
>NZ_JBAGKH010000090.1:0-1115 GCF_036689765.1 Streptomyces poriticola | reverse complement strand
GTTATGTTTTCCGCGGTCCTGCAAGAGGGCCGCTGGCCTCCGGGCCCGGCATGGCGGGTCCCCCTTTCGAACCGATGACCTGGGGGGGGTGCCACCGGGCCCGAGAGGCGCCGTTGGAGACGCTGATGAGAGGTCCGACTACCGCCTGGCCAGGCGCAACGCCCTGCCACTTGTGGGCGGCAGGTCTGCATAACGTGGATGCGCGCACGACGCCAACGCCCCGGCCAGCACGCACGACATCCGTTCGGGAGAACGGCTTGTACGACAGCGACGAGATAGGCGTATTCCTGGGCCTGGACGTCGGCAAGACGAACCATCACGGACACGGACTCACCCCGGCCGGCAAGAAGGTCTTCGACAAGCAGCTGCCCAACACCGAACCCAAACTGCGAGAGGTGTTCACCAAGCTGAAGACGAATTCGGCACCGTGCTGGTGATCGTGGACCAGCCGACCTCCGTCGGAGCCCTGCCGCTCACGGTCGCCCGAGACGCCGGCTGTCAGGTCGCCTACCTGCCCGAACTGGCCATGCGCCGGATAGCCGACCTGTATCCGGGCGAGGCGAAGACCGACGCCCGCGACGCGGCCGTGATCGCGGACGCGGCCCGGACGATGCCGCACACCCTGCGCTCGCTGGAACTGACCGACGAGATCAGCGCCGAACAAACCGTGCTGGTCGGCTTCGACCAGGATCTGACGGCCGAGGCCACCCGCACCAGCAACCGGATCCGCGGCCTGCTAACCCAGTTCCACCACCCCAGCCTGGAGCGCGTTCTCGGTCCCCGGCTCGACCACCAGGCCGTCACCTGGCTGCTGGAACGCCACGGATCTCCCGCCGCCCTGCGAAAGGCCGGACGCCGCAAACCCGTCGAGGTCACACGGCCCAAGGCCCCGCGCATGGCAGCGCGGCTGATCGACGACGTCTTCGACGCCCTCGACGAGCAGACCGTCGTCGTTCCCGGCACCGGCACCCTCGACATCATCATCCCGGTACTCCTCCGCCTGGCCCGACAGCGGATCAACGTGCTGTTCGCCATGCTCCGCGACGGCACCTTCTACGAACCCAGAACCCCACGCCTCGCTTGACGAACGACATAGAGGCACCCCCGCTCCCGGA
>NZ_JBAGKH010000009.1:0-174895 GCF_036689765.1 Streptomyces poriticola | reverse complement strand
CCGGGGGGGGGGGGCCCGGCCGCCCCGGACCGGTGTGCTGTTGTGCCGGTGCCGGCCCGCTAGCTGTTCAGTCCCGGGTACAGCGGGTGCTTGTCGGCCAGGGCCTTGACCCGGGCCTTCAGCGCCTCGGCGTCGTAGGACGGCTTCAGCGCCTCGGCGATCACGTCCGCGACCTCGGCGAAGTCCTCGGCCGTGAAGCCACGGGTGGCCAGCGCCGGGGTGCCGATGCGCAGACCGGAGGTCACCATCGGCGGGCGCGGGTCGTTCGGGACGGCGTTGCGGTTGACCGTGATGCCGACCTCGTGAAGGCGGTCCTCGGCCTGCTGGCCGTCCAGCTCCGAGTCCCGCAGGTCGACCAGGACCAGATGGACGTCGGTGCCGCCGGTCAGCACGGAGACGCCCGCCTCCCTGGCGTCGTCCCGCACCAGGCGCTCGGCCAGGATGCGTGCGCCCTCCAGCGTACGACGCTGCCGCTCGGCGAAGTCCTCGCTCGCCGCCACCTTGAAGGCGACCGCCTTCGCGGCGACCACATGCTCCAGCGGGCCACCCTGCTGACCGGGGAAGACCGCAGAGTTGATCTTCTTGGCCAGATCGGCCGTGCTGAGGATCACACCGCCGCGCGGGCCGCCCAGGGTCTTGTGGGTGGTCGTGGTCACGACATGCGCGTGCGGGACCGGGTTCGGGTGCAGACCCGCCGCGACCAGCCCCGCGAAGTGCGCCATGTCGACCATCAGGTACGCGCCGACCTCGTCCGCGATCCGGCGGAACGCGGCGAAGTCCAGCTGCCGGGGGTACGCCGACCAGCCGGCCACGATCAGCTTCGGCTTGTTCTCCTTGGCCAGCCGCTCCACCTCGGCCATGTCGACCAGGCCGTCGTCGCCGACGTGGTAGGCGACGACGTTGTACAGCTTGCCGGAGAAGTTGATCTTCATGCCGTGAGTCAGGTGCCCGCCGTGGGCGAGGTTCAGACCCATGATCGTGTCGCCGGGCTTGAGCAGCGCGAACATCGAGGCCGCGTTGGCCTGGGCACCGGAGTGCGGCTGCACGTTGGCGTGCTCGGCGCCGAACAGCTCCTTGATCCGGTCGATGGCGATCTGCTCGACCACGTCGACGTGCTCGCAGCCGCCGTAGTAGCGCCGGCCCGGGTAGCCCTCGGCGTACTTGTTGGTGAGGACCGAACCCTGCGCCTCCATCACCGCGACCGGCGCGAAGTTCTCGGAGGCGATCATCTCCAGGGTGGACTGCTGGCGGTGCAGCTCGGCGTCGACGGCGGCGGCGACATCGGGGTCGAGCTCGTGCAGGGGGGTGTTCAGAACAGACATCGGCAGGGCTCCTCAGCCGGCGGAGAAGGCGGTGTACTCGTCGGCGGAGAGCAGGTCGCCCGGCTCCTCCGTCACGCGGACCTTGAACAGCCAGCCGCCCTCGAAGGGCGCGGAGTTCACCAGCGACGGGTCGCTGACGACGTCCTCGTTGACCTCGGTGATCTCGCCGGAGACGGGGGAGTACAGGTCGGAGACGGACTTGGTCGACTCCAGCTCACCGCAGGTCTCGCCCGCGGACACGGTGTCGCCGACCTCGGGGAGCTGGACGAAGACGACGTCACCGAGCGCGTTGGCCGCGTGCTCCGTGATGCCGACCGTCGACACGCCGTCCTCGGCGGTCGACAGCCACTCGTGCTCCTTGCTGTAGCGCAGCTGCTGGGGGTTGCTCATGGCCTGAATTCTCCTGTACGCGGGGAAGTGGTGATGAATCGGGGACAGCTGGAACCGCTGGTGGGCAGCGCGGAGACGCGACTGCCACCGGGAGGACCGGGTCCGGTCTCTACTCTCTACTTCTGGCGCTTGTAGAACGGCAGCGCCACGACCTCGTACGGCTCGTGGGTGCCCCGGATGTCCACGCCCACCCCGGGCGTGCCCGGCGCCGCGTGCGCCGCGTCGACGTACGCCATCGCGATCGGCCTGCCCAGTGTCGGCGACGGGGCACCGGAGGTGACCTCGCCGATCACCTCGCCGCCGGCCACCACCGGGTACCCGGCGCGCGGCACGCGGCGGCCCTCGGCGACCAGCCCGACCAGCACCCGGGGCGGGTTCTGCTCGGCCCGGGAGGCGGCCTCGGTGAGCGCCGCGCGCCCCACGAAGTCGCCCTCCTTCTCGAACTTCACCACCCGGCCCAGCCCGGCGTCGAACGGCGTCAGCCCGGTGGTCAGCTCGTGCCCGTAGAGCGGCATGCCCGCCTCCAGACGCAGCGTGTCCCGGCAGGACAGCCCGCAGGGGGTGAGCCCGGCGCTCTCCCCGGCCCCGGTCAGCGCCTGCCACAGCTCCACCGCGTGCTCCGGCTTCACGAACAGCTCGAAGCCGTCCTCGCCGGTGTAGCCGGTCCGGGCGATCAGCGCGGGCACGCCCGCCACGGTGCCGGGCAGGCCCGCGTAGTACCTCAGACCGTCCAGGTCGGCGTCGGTGAGGCTCTTGACGATCGCCGGGGACTCGGGGCCCTGCACGGCCAGCAGCGCGTAGGCGTCCCGGTCGTCGCGCACCTCGACGTCGAAGCCCGCGGCGCGCTCGGTCAGCGCGTCCAGCACCACCTGGGCGTTGGAGGCGTTGGCGACCACCATGTACTCGGCGTCGGCCAGCCGGTAGACGATCAGGTCGTCCAGGATGCCGCCGTCCGCCCGGCAGATCATGGTGTAGCGGGCCCGGCCCGGCTTCACCCCGCCGATGTTGCCGACCAGCGCATGGTCCAGCAGCGCGGCGGCCTGCGGGCCGGTGACGGTGATCTCGCCCATGTGCGAGAGGTCGAAGAGGCCGGCCCGGGTGCGTACGGCGGTGTGCTCGTCGCGCTCGGAGCCGTAGCGCAGGGGCATGTCCCAGCCGGCGAAGTCGGTCATCGTCGCGCCGAGCGAGCGATGCACGGCATCGAGCGCGGTACGGCGGAGTTCGGTACTGCTCATCGGTCGGTCGTCTCCCAGGGCAATGACAGCGAGGTCGTTCCTCCCCATCTGTCATCGGAACCTGAGAGGTTCGCCCTGACCACCTGAGCACGGCGGGCAGGGCTTGCACCTTGGGTGGGGCCGCCGGACGAGGGCGGCCCGCTTTTCAGATGTGCCTCGCCCGCGCGGTAACGGGGCCTGAGAGATTCAAGGGAGGGACTTGCTCCTTCGGCGCCCCAGCCGAGGGCTGGGAACTCTCCCGCGCGGGTTCGAACGGCCGGTATGCAGTTGGCGCGCACATCATTGCACGCATCGCCGCGTCATGGCAGGGCGCAATCTGTAACCGGGCTGTGGCAGTACGCACACGAAATCACAAGGCACCGCCTATTGCCTTCTCTTTAGACTCGACGGGGACGGGAACTCGTGAACCGCCCCAGGGGAGGACGATCACGGTGAACAGGACCACGGCGTACGCCACCACCTCGGGCCTCGCGCTGCCCGAGCAGCCCGCCGCCCCGGCCCGGGAGGCGTGTGCCGCACAGCCCGCACCCGTCGTCCGCGATCTGCGGGACCGGGCCGGCCGCAGCCCCCGCGCGCTGCTCTTCGGGCCGCGCGACCTCGTCGTCGTCACCGGTCTGCCCGGCAGCGGCAAGTCGACGCTGATGGAGCGCACGGTGCCCGGGGTGCGCATCGACTCCCAGGACACCCGCGACCGGTGGGACCGCCGCATGCCGCGCTTCCTGCCCTACGCGGTCTACCGGCCCCTGGTCCGGCTCGCCCACTACGCCGGGCTGTACCGCGCGCTGCGCTCTGAGGCCGGCGTCGTGGTGCACGACTGCGGCACCCAGGCCTGGGTGCGGGCCTGGCTGGCCCGCGAGGCCCGGCGCCGCGGCACCGCGCTGCACCTGCTGCTGCTCGACGTCAGCGCCGACGCCGCCCTCGCCGGGCAGCGCCGGCGCGGCCGGGGAGTCTCCCGCTACGCGTTCCGCCGCCACCGCGCGGCCACCGCCCGGCTGCTGCGCGCCGCCGCCGGGGGCACCCTGCCGGCCGGCTGCGCCTCGGCCGTCCTCCTCGACCGGTCGGCCGCGGACACCCTGCGCCGCATCGGCTTCACCGGCTGAACACCGGAAGGCGGCGCGCGGGCCCGCACGCGCTAGCCTTTCAGCCACACCAGCGGTTCGAGCAGGCGGTAGGCACAGATGGACTTCCCAGCGGGCTCCGCGGCGGACTTCTCCGGGGACCTCCCGGCCCGGCCGCACCCTCATCCGCACGGCGGTTGGCCGGGCAACGAGCTGGAGGAGGTGCTGTCCGCCTCCCTCGGGGTGCCGTCCGCGGGCGGCCGGATACTCGAGGTGCTGGGCCGCAGCTTCGTCTGGGTCCCGCTGCCGGCCGGCGGCGGCCCGCAGAGCGGGCCCCTGGACCTGCCCACGCTGGAGATCGAGGGCCAGGCCTATGTGCCGGTGTTCAGCTCCGAGGAGCAGTTCCGCCAGGTCGCCGGTGCGCACATGGCGTACACCGTCGCCCCCGCCGTGGAGTTCGCCCGCGGCCTGCCCCCGCAGGTCGGCGTCATGGTCAACCCCGAGGGCGTGGTGGGGATACCGCTGCCCCCGCCCGCCGTCGCAGAGCTGTGCCGGACCGGCCGCACCCCGCTGGACGGGCCCGCCGGCGGCGGCCGGGTCACGCTGTCCGAACCCGACTGGCAGGACGACCCGGTGGACTTCCTCGCCGCGGCCTCCGCAGAGTTCGACGCCGTCGGCGTGGTGCGCACCGCCCGCCGCTGCCTCGCCGCGATCGAGACCGCCGACCCGGTGCTGTTCGTCGGCGTGGAGCTGTCCCACTGGGAGGACGACGCCCGTGCCCTGCCCCTGCAGGCCCTCGGCCGCGCCCTCACCACGGCCCCGCCCCCGTGGCCGGTCAACCTGGTCCTCCTGGAGGCCGCGCAGGACCCGGTCTGCGAATGGATGACGGGCCGGGTACGCCCTTTCTACGAGCGGGACCTGTAGATCGCCCCGGACGAGCACGACGAACCCGCATCCGCGCACGGGTGAGTGGACCCGAGTTCGAAGGCGCCGCCTGTCCGCGGAGCCGCATAAGCTGGTTTCATAACCGGCGAACTTCCAGAAGGGGCGATACACGTGAGCGCCAGCGGCACCGCGGCCGGGCAGGTCGAGCACATGCTGCGCCAGGTGACGCCCGGGCGTTACGACGCCTACGAGGCGCTGCTGCGCGCCCTCGCGACCCCCGCGTCCGGCCAGGTCTGGATGCTGCTGTGGCACGGCCAGGCCGGCTCACCGGACGCCCAGTACGGGACCATGGACGTCGACGGTTTCCGCTACGCCCCCTGCGTCACCTCGGCCCAGGAGCTCTCGGCCAGCGGCTGGAACCGCTCGTACGAAGTGGTCGACGGCCTGGAAGTGGCCCGCGCCCTGTACCCCGACCGGTACGGCCTGTGGCTCAACCCGCACGCCCCGGGCGGCGGCGTCGGCATCCCGTGGCTCGATCTGCGCCGGATCGCCGCCGGACTTGACCGCCAGCCCGCAGGACCCCTGCGGCTGTCCGAGCCGGCCATCGAGATCCCCCAGTTCTACGCCCTGCTCACGCAGAACGCCCACCGCACCCCGGCCGTCCGCGCCCTGCGCCGCGCCTGGGTGCAGCCGACCCTGGGGGCGCCGTATCTCGCCATCGGACTGGATGTGTACGACGCCTCCCCGCCGGCCGTCGACGCCGTGCGCGCGATGATGCACCAGTCGATCGGCGCGGTCCCGGACGGGCTGCCGGTGTCGACGGTGGCGATGTCCGACCCGCTCGACCCGGTCGCCATGTGGCTGCGCGCCCACAGCCGTCCGTTCTACGACCGCGAGGCCCACGGCGCCGGCCCGGCAGGCGGCGGATACGGATATCCGCCGGTGCCCGGCCGGCAGTCCGGCGCCGCCGCGCCCCACGCCCACTGATCCGACCGTTTCTCGGCACCCTGACCTGACCTGCGAACTCTCGTATTTCTCAGGCAGGTTAACCGCGCAATTCCCTGATGTACCGGAAGCGTCCGATTTTTCGACTGTTCAGATCTCAGCTAGGTATCACCGCTATCCGGACTGTTCTCCGGCGCCGGTCCCGTCTGTAGTGTTCAGGCGGTCAACAGTGCATTCCCTTCTGCGGAACCCGGAGTGGCCTCCCTATGCGCATACTCAGAGCCCGCGCCGCCAGGGCGATCACGGCCGCGTTGGCGGTCGGTCTGATCGCCACCGGCTGTGCCAGTGAGCGAGACACGGAAGACGGCAACGGCGCCAAGAACACGTTCGTGTTCGGCGCCCCGGGAGACCCCAGCTCGCTGGACCCGGCCCTTGCCAGCGACGGCGAGACCTTCCGGGTCACCCGCCAGGCATTCGAGGCCCTGCTGGAGCACGAGCCCGGCGGCAGCGAACTGGTCGGCGGCCTGGCCGAGAGCTGGGAGAGCAACGACGCGGGCACGGTGTGGACCTTCAACCTCCGCAAGGGCGTGAAGTTCCACGACGGCGAGGCCTTCAACGCCGCGGCCGTGTGCGCCAACTACGACCACTGGTTCAACTGGACGGGCACCTACCAGTCCAGCGCGGTCTCCTACTACTGGCAGACCATCATGGGCGGCTTCGCGAAGAACGAGGACCCCGAGACCCCCGAGGCGAACTACAAGTCCTGCACCGCCAAGGACGAGAACACCGCCGTCATCGAGGTCAAGAAGCCCTCCGCCAACCTGCCCGGCGGCTTCTCCCTCAACGCGCTGGCCATCCACTCGCCGAAGGCCATCGAGGCGTACGAGAAGCAGGAGGCGTCCGCCAAGGGCGACGCCATCACGTACCCCAAGTACAGCCAGGAGGCCGGCACGGTCGCCGGTACCGGCCCGTACAAGATCGCCAAGTGGAACAAGGGCAACAAGGAAGTCACCCTCGAGCGTTTCGAGGACTACTGGGGCGACAAGGCCAAGGTGAAGAGCCTGGTCATCCGCACCATCGACACCGAGGAAGCGCGCCGCCAGGCGCTGCAGGCCGGTGACATCGACGGCTACGACCTGGTCGCGCCCGCCGACGTCAAGACCCTGGAGGGCGAAGGCTTCCAGGTCCCGACCCGCGGAGTCTTCAACATCTTCTACCTCGGCATGACCCAGGAGAAGAACCCGGCGCTGCAGAAGAAGGAAGTGCGCCAGGCGATCGCGCACGCCATCGACCGCGAGAACCTGGTGAAGACGCAGCTGCCCGAGGGCGGCAAGGTGGCCACGCAGTTCATGCCGGACACCATCGACGGCTACTCGGACAAGGTCACGACCTACGCCTACGACACGGCGAAGGCCAAGCAGCTGCTGAGCGACGCCGGAGAGAGCGGCCTGGAGGTCGAGTTCTGCTACCCGACCGAGGTCACCCGCCCGTACATGCCCGCACCGCAGGACCTCTTCGAGCTGATGAAGGCCGACCTGGAGAAGGCCGGCATCAAGGTCACCCCGAAGCCCATGAAGTGGGCCCCGGACTACCTGGACGCCACCGAGTCCGGCGGCTGCGCCCTGCACATGCTGGGCTGGACCGGTGACTTCAACGACGGCTACAACTTCATCGGCACCTGGTTCGCCGAGTACGACAAGCAGTGGGGCTTCAAGAACGAGGAGCTCTTCGACGCGGTGACGGCCGGTTCCAAGGAGGCCGACCCCGCGCAGCGCGTGGCGGCCTACGAGCGGGCCAACGAGGCCATCATGGAGTTCCTGCCGGGCGTCCCGATCTCCTCCTCCCCGCCGGCCATCGCGTTCGGCAAGAACGTCAACCCGCCGAAGGTCTCCCCGCTCACCCAGGAGAACTTCGCGGAAGTCTCCTTCAAGTAGGCGGCTTCACGTAGGCGATGCCTCTGTCATGTAGGCGAGACACACATGGCACACGGGTCCGTCCGGCTGCTGCACTCGGCGGCCGGGCGGACCCGTTCCTGAAGGCACACACGTAGGAACTCGTAAGAAAGGGGCATGCGGGGTGCTGCGTCTCGTCGTACGAAGACTGCTCCAACTCATTCCCACCCTGCTCGGCCTGTCGGTTCTGCTCTTCATCTGGCTCAACCGGCTGCCCGGCGGACCCGCCTCAGCGATCCTGGGGGAGAAGGCCACCGAGGCCGAAGTGGCACGCATCAACCGTGCGCTGGGGCTCGATCAGCCCCTCTACATCCAGTACTGGCGCTTCCTGAAGCGCATCGGCGAACTGGACCTGGGCACCTCCGTGCAGACCGGGCAGCCGGTCTGGGACGAGTTCACCCTGCGCTTCCCGGCCACCGTCGAGCTCTCCCTGACCGCGATGCTCATCGCCATCGCCATCGGTGTCCCGCTCGGCTACTTCGCCGCCCGCAAGCGCGGCGGCTGGCTGGACGTCACCGCGGTCTCCGGTTCGCTCTTCGGGATCTGTGTCCCGGTCTTCTTCCTCGGGCTCATCCTCAAGGACGTCTTCGCCGTCGGCCTGGGCCTGTTCCCCACCTACGGCCGCCAGGACTCCGGGATCAACGCCACCGACGTGACGGGCTTCGCCGTTCTGGACGGCATCCTCACCGGGGAGTTCGACGCGTCCCTCGACGCGCTGCACCATCTCGTCCTCCCCGCGATCACGCTCGCCTCCATCCCGCTCGCCGTCATCGTGCGCATGACCAGGGCCAGCGTCCTGGAGGTGCTGGGCGAGGACTACGTCCGCACCGCCGAGTCCAAGGGGCTGCGCCGCAGCGTCGTGCGCGGCCGGCACATCCTGCGCAACGCCATGCTCCCCGTCGTCACCGCGGTCGGCCTGCTCACCGGCGCTCTGCTGTCCGGGGCCGTGCTGACCGAGTCGGTGTTCTCCTTCGGCGGCATCGGCTCCTTCATCCGGACCGCGATCGACGGCCGCGACTACCCGGTGCTCGTCGGCTTCATCATGTTCATCGCGATCACGTACGTCCTGATCAACCTGCTGGTGGACGTGGCGTACAGCCTCATCGACCCGAGAGTGCGGGTACACTGACGTGAGCACCACCAAGACCGAGAAGATCCAGCGCCTCGCGGAGCTCACCGCACACAACGAGTCCACGACCGGCGCCAGCCTCTGGCGGGAGGCCTTCCGCCGGCTGAAGTCCAGCAAGATGGCGATCATCGGAGCCGGCATCGTCGCCGCCTTCGTGGTGCTCGCCGTCATCGGCCCCTGGGTCGCCCCGTACACGCCCACCGCGCAGACCTGGCGCGGCGAGGTCCTGGTCAACCAGGGCCAGTTCGTCGGACCGCGCGGCGGGAACTGGTTCGGACTCGACCACCTCGGCCGGGACATGTTCTCCCGGATGCTGGTCGGCGCCCGGCAGACGCTCCTCGTCGGTGTCGTGGCCACCGTCATCGGACTCACCGTGGGCTTCCTCATCGGCGGCCTCTCGGGTGCCGCCGCAACGCTGGGCGGTGAGGCCGGCAAGCGCCTCGACTCCGTCGTCATGCGGTTCGTCGACATGATGCTGGCGCTGCCGTCGCTGCTGCTCGCCGTGTCGGTCGCCGCCGTCATGGGCCAGTCCCTGACCACCGTGATGATCGCCGTCGGTGTGGTGCAGGTGCCGATCTTCGCGCGGCTGCTGCGCGGTTCGATGCTCGCCCAGGGCGGCACCGACTACGTCCTGGCCGCCCGCGCCCTCGGCGTCCGCAGAAAGCGCATCGTCGTCACCCAGATCCTGCCCAACTCGCTCAGCCCGGTGATCGTCCAGGCGACCCTCTCCCTGGCCACCGCGATCATCGAGGCGGCCGCCCTGTCCTACCTCGGCCTCGGCAACCCCGACCCGTCGGTCCCCGAGTGGGGCGTCATGCTGGCCCAGGCACAGCGCTTCTTCGACAACGCGCCGATGATGGCGGTCTATCCGGCCGTCGGCATCATCATCACCGCCCTCGGCTTCACCCTGCTCGGCGAGGCCATGCGGGAAGCCCTCGACCCGAAGCTGCGAGGCTGAACCATGCCACTTCTCACAGTCGACGAACTGACCGTCACCTTCGGCGGACAGGGCCGCAAGGAGTCCCGCGCGGTCGACGGGGTCTCGTTCTCGGTCGACCAGGGCCAGGTCGTGGGGCTGGTCGGCGAATCCGGCTGCGGCAAGTCCGTCACCTCCCTGGCGCTGATGGGACTGCTGCCGAGCAAGGGCGTCCGGGTCGGCGGGCGCGCCGACTTCGACGGCTCCGACCTGCTCACCATGGGCCGCAGCGCGCTGCGCGACCTGCGGGGCAGCCGGATCGCCATGATCTTCCAGGACCCGCTGTCCTCACTGAACCCGGTCGTCCCCATCGGCGTCCAGGTCACCGAGATCCTCGAACGCCACCGCAGACTCAAGGGCGAGGCCGCCCGCAAGGAGGCCGCGCATCTGCTGGACCGGGTCGGCATCCCCGACCCCACCCGGCGGCTCAAGGAGTACCCGCACCAGATGTCCGGTGGCATGCGCCAGCGCGCGCTGATCGCCATGGCCGTGGCCTGCGCGCCCTCCCTGCTCATCGCGGACGAACCGACCACGGCCCTCGATGTCACCATCCAGGCGCAGATCCTGGAGCTGCTCAGGGAGCTGGTGGACGAGGAGGGCACCGCGCTGCTGATGATCACCCACGACCTGGGTGTCGTCGCCGGACTCTGCGACCAGGTCAATGTCCTGTACGCGGGCAAGGTCGTCGAGTCCGCCGACCGCAGGGCGCTGTTCGACGACCCGACCCACCCGTACGCGCACGGACTGCTGGGCTCCATCCCACGCCTGGACGCACCGCGCGGCGAACCGCTCACCCCGGTGCGCGGCTCGATCAACGACCGCATCGCCTGGGCGGACGGCTGCGCCTTCGCCCCGCGCTGCGACCGCTACGAGCTGGACTGCCTCGGCGGCACGCCAGAGCTCACCGAACCTCGCACGGCCGGTCACCAGGTGCGTTGCGTCAACCCCGTAGCCGTAGCCGCCCGGGCCGAGGAGGTCCCCGCATGAGCCTGCTCGAACTGGACGGAGTCAAAGTCCACTTCCCGGTGAAGAAGGGCATCCTCTTCGACCGCACGGTCGGCCATGTGCACGCGGTCGACGGTGTCTCCCTCAAGGTCGAGGCTGGCCAGACCTACGGCCTGGTCGGCGAGTCCGGCTGCGGCAAGACCACCCTCGGCCGGGCCGTGCTGCGCCTGGTGGACATCACCGAGGGTGAGGTCGTCCTCGACGGCACGGACCTGGCGAAGCTGCCCGTGGAGGAGATGCGCCGCTTCCGGCGGCGCCTGCAGATGGTCTTCCAGGACCCGCTGGGCTCCCTCAACCCCCGCCAGAACATCGAGTCGATCCTCACCGAGGGCATGCTCGCCCACGACATCGGCGCCACCCAGGAGGAGCGCCGGGAGAAGATCAAGAAGATCCTGGCCCGGGTCGGGCTGCCCGGCAACGCCCTGTCGCGCTACCCGCACGAGTTCTCCGGCGGCCAGCGCCAGCGCATCGGCATCGCCCGCGCGCTGGTGCTGGAACCCGACGTGATCATCTGTGACGAGCCGGTCTCGGCGCTGGACGTGTCCATCCAGGCACAGGTGATCAACCTGCTGGAGGAGCTCCAGGAGGAACTGGGCCTGACCTATGTGGTGATCGCCCACGACCTCGCCGTGGTCCGGCACATCTCCGACGTGATCGGCGTGATGTACCTGGGCGCGCTGGTGGAGGAGGCGCCGAGCGACGCGCTGTACGCCGAGCCCCGGCACCCCTACACCAGGGCGCTGATGTCGGCGGTGCCGGTGCCCGACCCGGAGGTCGAGGACCAGCGGGAGCGGATCCTGCTCGCCGGCGACCTGCCGTCGCCGGCGAACCCGCCCACCGGGTGCCGCTTCCACACCCGCTGCCCGTGGGTGCAGGACACGCTGTGCGCGACCGACCGGCCCGCGCTCGCCGACATCGGCGGCGGTCACCGGGTGGCCTGTCACTACGCCGCCGAGATAGCCGACGGGACGCTGCAGCGCACCTCGGGCGCGGTGGTGCCGGCGGTGCCGGAGCAGTCGACGGGCGTCGAGAAGAGCGAGCGGCCGGAGAAGGCGCCCGAGAACGCGGAGAAGACGGAGAAGGTCCCCGATAATTCCGAGAAGTCTGAGAAGTCCGGGACGGCCGAGAAGCCCGAGAAGGCCGAGAAGCCCGAGAAGGCTCTCTAGCCGTGCGTCCGTGAGGGTGGCCCGCGCCTCAGGGTGAACCGGAGGCGCGGGCCCACCGGCAGGTGAGAATGTCGGGGTGCTCCAGCAACTGTTCACCGAGTCCGTCCAGCACACGCTCGACCTGGTCGGCATCTTCGTCTTCGCGATCTCCGGCGCGCTGCTGGCCGTCCGCAAGAACTTCGACGTGTTCGGCATCGCCGTCCTCGCCGAGGCCACCGCCCTCGGCGGCGGGCTCTTCCGCGACCTGGTGATCGGCGCCGTACCGCCCGCGGCCTTCACGGACCTGGGGTACTTCATCACGCCGCTGCTCGCCGCGCTCCTGGTGATCTTCCTGCATCCGCAGGTGGAGCGGATCCAGACCGGGGTGAACGTCTTCGACGCGGCCGGCCTCGGCCTGTTCTGCGTCGCCGGGACCACCAAGGCGTACGAGTACGGGCTCGGCCTGACCGCGTCGGCCTGCCTGGGCCTGGTGACCGCGGTGGGCGGTGGCGTGGTCCGGGACGTGCTGGCCAACGAGGTGCCGTCGCTGCTGCGCTGGGACCGCGATCTGTACGCCGTCCCGGCGATCGTGGGCGCCGCCCTGGTCGCCCTGTGCATCGGCTACGAGGTGCTCAACCCCTTCACCAGCGCCCTCGCCGCGGCGACCGCGTTCGCGCTGCGGCTGCTCGCGCTGCGGTTCCGCTGGCGGGCGCCCCGGGCGTGGAACCGGCGCTCGACAGTCGTGGAGGGGGAGTGAGCACGCTCCGGTGTACTCGGTCACCTCTAAAAGCTACCGCTTAGTAGTTTGTTGTTGTACTGTTCAGTCATGCCAGAAGCAGCCTCCGCCCCGGCCGTGCGGGCCACGATCGGCGACAGCGAGTTCGACCGTGACACCGCCCCGACCCGGCGCGCGCCCGGCGTCTACGACATCGACCTGTCGGCCGGCTGGACCATCATCAGCGCCGTCAACGGCGGCTATCTGCTGGCCGTCCTGGGCCGTGCCCTGGCGGACGCGCTCCCGCACTCCGACCCGTTCACCATCTCGGCGCACTACCTGACGGCTTCCCAGCCGGGCCCCGCCGTCGTCCGCACCGAGCAGGTCCGTACCGGCCGCACCCTCTCCACCGGCCAGGCCTCCCTCTTCCAGTACGACGAGCAGGGTGCCGAGGTCGAGCGGATCCGCGTCCTCGCCTCCTACGGCGACCTGGACGCCCTCCCGGACGACGTCCGCACCACCGCGAAGCCCCCCGCCATCCCGCCGGTCGAGCAGTGCTTCGGCCCCGAGGACGGGCCCGCCCCGGTCCCCGGCAGCTCCGCTATCACCGACCGGCTGTGGCTGAAGCTGGACCCGGCCACGCTCGGCTGGGCGCTCGGGCAGCCGTCGGGCAGGGGGGAGATGCGGGCCTGGTTCGGGCTCGCCGACGGCCGTGACGCCGACCCGTTCTCGCTGCTGCTGGCGGTGGACGCGCTGCCGCCGACCGCCTTCGAGCTCGGCCTGACGGGCTGGGTGCCGACGGTCGAGCTGACCGCGCATGTGCGCTGCCGCCCGGCGCCCGGGCCGCTGCGGGTGTCGATCGCCACCCGGAACCTGGCCGGCGGCTTCCTGGAGGAGGACGCCGAGATCTGGGACAGCGCCGACCGGCTGGTGGCCCAGTCGCGACAGCTGGCCCGCGTGCGGCTGGCCTGACTGTCCGTCCGGGAACCCGGGGCTCCGCTCCCACAGCCGCCGGGCCGCCGTACCGGACCCGCCGGTTCCCGTCCGCCGTACGGCCGCGCGCCCGGTGGTCGTCCGGCCGGGCGGCTTCCGCCGTCCCGGCCCCGTGTCCGGCGTCCGGCGGTTGCCCGGCCGCGCGGCCTCCGGGTTCCTGACCGGCCGCCGCGTGCCTGGTGGTCGTCGCGCGCCCGGTGGTGGTCCGTCCGGGCGGCTCGGCCGTCCCGGCCCCGCCGCGCGGCGTACGGCTTCCCGACGGCCGCGGGGAAGCCGAGTGGCGGACGGGCCCGGCCCGGTCAGTCCTGCCAGTGCCGGCGTCCGATGCTGATCAGCCGCAGCCGCCGGACGGCCTGTTCGGCGGTGCGGCGCCGCTCGGCCGCGGGAGCCGGAAGCACCTCCAGGAAGGCCGACGCGGCACTGAGCATCTGGTCGACGTAGAGCCTCGCCAGCATCGCGAGATCCTCCTCGCGCCACCCGGCGGACACCGGGTCCTTGGCCAGCTCCGTCCGCACCTCGTCCGCGAACAGGTCCAGTTGGGACCGGATCGCCTCCCGCACCGGCTGCACCCCACCGTGCCGCTCGCGCGCGATGAAGCGGATGTGCGCGGGGTGCGCCGCCACGTGCGACGCGATCAACTCCACCGCGCGGTCGATCCGTTCGTCGTCGTCGCCCGCCGTGGCCACGATCGTCCGGATCGTCGGATGCAGACTGCCCAGCGCCTCCTCGACCAGCGCCACGCCGAGGTCGGCCGTGGAGCGGAAGTGCCGGTAGAAAGCGGTCGGGGCGACGCCGACGGTCCGGGTGACCTCGCGCAGACCCAGACTGCTCAGGCTCTGCTCCTCAAGCAGCCCCAGCGCCGCGTCCAGGAGTGCCTGACGGGTGCGCTGCTTCTGGGCCTGCCGGACGCCGAGGGTGTGACTCATGCCATGCAGTTAACAACTGTTCTCTGGAATTGCAAAGCCCTGCGGGGTACTAGACTCCAAAGTCAGTGAACAAGTGTTACTACAACCGTTCACCGAATCTTGGGGGATTGGCTCCATGCTGTTTCTCGTCGCCGCGCTCCTGCTCCTCGGCGTCATGCTGGGCACCGTCGCCCACGCACCGCTGAGTCTCTCCGTCGCCCTCGGTGCCGTCATCGCCGTCTGGCTCGGCATCTTCGCCCTCCGTGAGCGGCACGGACGCCGGAGCGGCACCTCCGCCCGCTGACCCCGACCGCAGACCGCCGGGAGATCAGGAGATCAGGAGATCGTCATGCAGCTCACCGCACCGGCCGACCACCGGACCGGCATCCGCGACGCCGACGGCATGGCCGTCGCATCCTTCGTCCTGGGCCTGCTCGGCCTGCTCGTCCTCAACGTGTTCCTCGGGCCGGTCGCCATCGTGCTGGCGGCGCTCGCCCTGCGGCGGCGCACCGCCCGCCGCGGGCGTGCCTGGCTCGGCCTCGGCCTGGGTGTCGCCGACCTGCTGGTCCTGGTGGCGTTCATGCAGGCGGACAACACCGTGTCCTGGAGCTTCTGAGCCCGCTCGGAAGCGGCCGCCGATTCTGGGCGAGCAGCGGGGACGGGTGCGGTGGAGCACCCGGGCGGGCCCTGTGGAATGTCCGGGTGGGCCCCGTGGGACGTCCGGGTACGCCCCGTAGAATCGGCCACACCATGGCTTACCTCGACCACGCCGCGACCACCCCGATGCTCCCCGAGGCAGTCGAGGCACTCACCGCCCACCTGGGCGTCACCGGAAACGCCTCCTCCCTGCACGCGGCCGGGCGCCGCGCGCGGCGCACCGTCGAGGAGGCCCGCGAGACCCTCGGCGAGGCGCTGGGCGCCCGTCCCAGCGAGGTGGTGTTCACCGCCGGCGGCACCGAGGCCGACAACCTCGCCGTCAAGGGCCTGTACTGGGCCCGGCGCGACGCCGACCCGGCCCGCACCCGGGTCCTGGCCAGCCCCGTCGAGCACCACGCCGTTCTCGACGCGGTGCACTGGCTCGGCGAGCACGAGGGCGCCACCGTCGAGTACCTGCCCGTCGACGCCCACGGCCGCGTCCGTCCCGGGGCACTGCGCGAAGCCATCGCCCGCAACCCCGACGATGTCGCCCTGGCCACCGTCATGTGGGCCAACAACGAGATCGGCACAGTCCTGCCCGTGCGCGAACTGGCCGGGGCGGCGGCCGAGTTCGGAGTCCCGCTGCACGCCGACGCGGTGCAGGCGGTCGGCCAGCTGCCCGTCGACTTCGGCGCCTCCGGGCTCGCCGCGATGACCGTGTCCGGCCACAAGATCGGCGGGCCCTACGGCATCGGCGCGCTGATCCTCGGGCGTGAGTACACCCCCGTACCCGTGCTGCACGGAGGTGGCCAGGAGCGCCATATCCGCTCCGGCACCCTCGACGTCCCCGCCATCGCCTCCTTCGCCGTCGCAGCAGGGCTCGCCGCCGGACAGCACGAGTGGTTCGCCCGCGAGATCGGCGGGCTGCGCGACGACCTGATCGCGGCGGTCCGCTCGGCCGTCCCGGACGCGATCCTCGGCGGCGACCCGGCACCGGAGGGCCGGCTCCCCGCCAACGCCCACTTCACCTTCCCCGGCTGCGAGGGCGACTCGCTGCTGCTGCTGCTCGACGCCCAGGGCATCGAGTGCTCCACCGGCTCCGCCTGCACCGCCGGAGTGGCCCAGCCCAGCCATGTCCTGCTGGCCACCGGCACCGACCCGGACCTGGCCCGCGGCACCCTGCGCTTCTCCCTCGGGCACACCTCCACCGACGCCGACGTCGAGGCGGTCGCCAAGGCGATCGGCCCGGCGGTGGAACGGGCCCGGGCGGCGGGGCTGTCGTAGGGACCGCCTGCCGGGTGCCACGGGGCGCACACCCCGGGCGGCCTCAGACGCGGGTGCCGCCGGTGGGTTCCCGCGATGGCTCGCCGGTGGCCGCCCGCCGGACCAGCGCCAGGTAGCGGTCCCAGTCCCAGTGCGGACCCGGGTCGGTGTGGTCGGTGCCCGGCACCTCCACGTGACCGATGATGTGCTCCCGGTCGACGGGTATGCCGTACCGCGCGCAGATGCCGGCGGTCAGCCGCGCCGACGCCTCGTACATCGCGTCGGTGAGGTCCTCCGGCCGGTCCACGAAGCCCTCGTGCTCGATGCCGACACTGCGCTCGTTGTAGTCGCGGTTGCCCGCGTGGTACGCCACGTCCAGCTCGCGGATCATCTGGGTGACCCGCCCGTCCTGGCCGACGATGTAGTGCGTGGCCGCCTGGTGCCCCGGGTCCTGGAAGGCCTTCACCGCGCTCGCGAAACTGCCCTGGGTGACATGGACGACCACGATGTCGATGCCGAAGTCGTCGGGCCGGTCGGCACGCCGCCAGTTCGCCTCCGACGCCGCCACCCACCGGGCGCCGGCGTAGTCCACCTCGCCGGGTGTGCGCGGCTTCTCCACGCCGGGCACCCGCCACCACAGGCGGCCCAGCTCGTCCCGCGCCAGCACCGCCGCCCCGGCGGCCGCCGCCGCACCGCCGACGATCAGCGCACGCCGGCCGATGCGCCGGTCACCGTCCCTGGATCCGCTCGCGGATCGGCTTCTTGCCCCCATGTGATCGTGAACGCATACTCGCGGGCCCTGGTTCCCGGCCCCCTTACCCTGGAAGGGTTATGACTGACACCCCGCAGCGCACCCGCCCCCTCCGCGTCCTCGCCGCCATGTCCGGCGGGGTCGACTCCGCCGTCGCCGCCGCCCGCGCCGCCGAGGCGGGACACGACGTCACCGGCGTCCATCTGGCGCTCTCCGCGAACCCCCAGTCCTTCCGCACGGGTGCGCGCGGCTGCTGCACCATCGAGGACTCGCGCGACGCGCGGCGCGCCGCGGACGTCATCGGCATCCCCTTCTACGTGTGGGACCTCGCCGACCGCTTCCGCGAGGACGTGGTGGAGGACTTCGTCGCCGAGTACGAGGCCGGACGGACCCCCAACCCCTGCCTGCGCTGCAACGAGAAGATCAAGTTCGCCGCGCTGCTGGACAAGGCCCTCGCTCTCGGCTTCGACGCGGTCTGCACCGGCCACTACGCCCAGGTGATCACCAGAGCGGACGGCACCCGCGAGCTGCACCGCGCCACCGACATGGCCAAGGACCAGTCCTATGTGCTCGGCGTCCTCGACGACCGGCAGCTCGCGCACGCGATGTTCCCGCTCGGCGACACCGCCACCACCAAGGACGAGATCCGCGCGGAGGCCGAGCGCCGCGGCCTGGCCGTGGCCGAGAAGCCCGACTCGCACGACATCTGCTTCATCGCCGACGGCGACACCCAGGGCTTCCTCGCCGACCGGCTGGGCCGCGCCGAGGGCGACATCGTCGACGAGGCCGGCAACCGGCTCGGCACCCACGAGGGGGCGTACGGCTTCACCATCGGCCAGCGCAAGGGGCTCAGGATCGGCACGCCCGCCCCCGACGGCAAGCCCCGCTACGTCCTGGACATCTCCCCGGTCACCAACACCGTGACGGTGGGCCCGGCCGACGCCCTCGACGTCGGCGCCCTGCGCGCCGTCAGGCCCCGCTGGTGCGGCGCCGCCCCGGCCGGACCCGGTACCTACACCGCCCAGCTGCGCGCCCATGGCGGCGAGACGGAGGTCACCGCCGAACCGGTCGACGGCGCCCTGGAGGTGACCTTCACCGAACCGGTCCGCGGCGTCGCCCCCGGCCAGGCGATCGTGCTGTACGACGGCACACGCGTGGTGGGCTCGGCGACGATCGCCGCCACGGTGCGCGCCACGGCCGGGGTGTCCTGAGCCCACGGGCTCCGCCCGGCCGCCCCCGCCCCGGCCGTTACCGCCCGGTCCCGCCTCAGGCGGCGAAGAACTGCGTCAGCACCGGCCCCAGCACCCCCGGCTCGGCCAGATGGCGCTGGCCCTCCAGCGTGCCGTACACACCGTCCGGGACCGCGTCCGCGACCGCCCGGGCCGCCCGGCGCATCCCGTCCTCGCTCGCCCCGCCGGCCAGCGCCAGGACCGGTACGTCCACCGACGCCAGCAGCCCGTGCGGCACCCGGCCGTCGCCCATCACGGCGTCGTCGTGGGCCAGACTCGGGGCGACCGACTCCATGCTCTGCCACATGGGGGACTGCCGGGCGCCCCGGATCATGTCCTCGCCGAGGCCGGTCAGGCGCAGGAACAGCTCCACCGCCTCCCCGTGCCGGCCCTGCCGCAGCGTCTCGGTCAGCCGCTCGGTGTACTCCTCCCGGGCCGCCGCGCCCGCCTCGTCCATCGCGTACGGCACCTCGTACACGGCGGCCCGGCGCACCGGCAGCCCGCTCGCCGCCGCCCGCAGCACCAGCGCGCCGCCGGAGGAGACGCCGTACAGCGACGCCCGGCCGCCGACCGCGTCGATCAGCGCCGCCAGGTCCTCGACCTCGCGGTCCACCGCGTACGGCGCCGTGTCGCCGCTCTCACCGCGCCCCCGGCGGTCGTACACGACCACCCCGAACCGCCCCGCCAGCTCCGCGGCCAGCGGCGCCATCGTGGCACCCGTCGCCATCGCGCCGCTGACCAGGACGACCACCGGCCCCTGCCCGGTGTGTTCGTACGCCAGGCGCGTGCCGTCGCGCGAAACAGTCTTCTTCTCCATGCCTGTGCAGACTGCCCTACGGCGGGCGATTAATCCGTCACGACACCTCGACCTCGTAGAAGCAGAGGTGGTCCTTGATCTGCTGCACATCCGGCTCGGGGTCGGGGTAGGCCCAGACCAGGTCCGCCGCGCCGGGCACCGACCAGTAGGACGCGGTGCCCTTGAAGGGGCAGTGCGTGTGCGTCTCCGACGGCGTGAGCAGATCCAGCCGTACGTCCTCTGCCGGGATGTAGTAGCGGTCAGGACATCCCGTCTCGTGCAGGACCAGCGCCCCGTCGCTCTCCGCCAGGACCTGCGCGCCGTGCACCACGCGCACGTGCCGACTGCTCCGCTCGATGGTGATCTGGTGTCCTGTGGTCACGATCGCCCTCCCTGGGGTAGCCGATTTGTTGGTTACAGCGCACGCTGAAGCCGAGTTCTTCCCCGCCCGCGCCGCCCGTACCCCCGGCGCGCACCCGCAGGAGGCACCCCGTGGCAGCCACGCCGACCGCCAGGAACCGCAGCAGCATCGTCCACCGGGCGCGCTACGCACTGCGTCATCCCGCGCGCGTGCCCGCCCACGCCCGGCGGGCCGCGCGGGACGCCTGGCTGCGGCTGCGGCACCGCGGCGACCACATCGCCTACTACCGGGCCGTGATGGCCTCCGACGCGGCCCGCAGCGCCGAGGCCGCGGTGGGGCACACCCCCTCGCTGGAGAGCTGGGAGCGCATCGGCCGGATGCAGTTCGACTACCTGGTGGCCCACGGGCTGCAGCCGCACCACCGGATGCTCGACATCGGCTGCGGCAACCTGCGCGCCGGCCGGCTCTTCATCGACCACCTCGAACCCGGCCACTACTACGGCATCGACATCTCGCCGCACATCCTGCTCGCCGCCCAGGACACCCTCGTGCGGGAGGGACTGCAGTCCCGGCTGCCCCACCTGGCCCTCGCCGACGACCTCACCCTCGCCTTCCTGCCCGACGCCCACTTCGACGTCGTGCACGCCCACAGCGTCTTCTCGCACTCGCCCCGGCACGTCATCGAGGAGTGCCTCGCCCACGTCGGCCGGGTGCTCGCCCCCGGCGGCTTCTTCGACTTCACGTTCGACCGCACCGAGGGGCCGGAGCACCAGGTGCTGCGCGAGGACTTCTACTACCGCACGCGCACCCTGGTCGACCTCGCCGCCCGGCACGGACTCACGGCGACGTTCATGGAGGACTGGGAGCGACTGCCGCACCGGCAGTCCAAGATCAGAGTGACCGCGATGCCGGACCCGGCCCGTACCGTGGGGCCATGAACATCTGCGTCTTCCTCTCCGCGGCCGATCTCGACGAGCGCTACACCGGCCCCGCCCGGGACTTCGCGACCCTGCTCGGCAAGGGCGGCCACACCCTGGTGTGGGGCGGCTCCGACGTGGGGCTGATGAAGGTGGTCGCCGACGGGGTGCAGGAGGCCGGGGGGAGACTGCTGGGCGTCTCCGTGGAGTTCCTTTCGGACCGGGCCCGCAAGGGCGTCGAGCACATGGTGGTCGCCCGGGATCTCGCCGAGCGCAAGCGGCTGCTGCTGGAGCACGCCGACGCTGTGGTGATCATGGTCGGTGGCACCGGCACCCTGGACGAGGCGACCGAGATCCTGGAGCTGAAGAAGCACGGCCACACCGACAAGCCCGTGGTGCTGCTCAACACCGCGGGCTTCTACGACGGGCTCAAGGCGCAGTTCCGCCGCATGGAGGACGAGGGATTCCTGCCCCGCCCGCTGTCCGACCTGGTGTTCTTCGCGGAGGAGCCGGTCGGGGCGCTGGCCTTCCTGGAGGAGAGCCGGGGCATCGGGTGAGCCCCCGGTGATGCGAGCATGGCGGGCATGGCTACCCATGTGATCACCGGAGCGGGCTCCGGAATCGGCGCGGCCGTCGCCCGCCGCCTCCACGAGCGCGGCGACGACCTCGTCCTGCACGCGCGCGACGCGGGCCGCGCCAAGGAGCTGGCCGCCGCGTTCCCCGGCGCGCGCACGCTGGTCGGCGACCTCGCGGACCCGGACAGACTGTCCTGGGCCCTCTCCCACCAGACGCTGCCCGACCGCGTCGACTCGCTGCTGCACATCGCGGGCGTCGTCGACCTCGGCCCGGTCGGCGAGCTGACCCCGAAGGCCTGGCGCAATCAGCTCAACGTCAACCTGATCGCCCCCGCCGAGCTGACCCGGCTGCTGCTGCCCCAGCTCCGCGTCGCCCAGGGGCATGTGGTCTTCGTCAACTCCGGCGCCGGGCTGAACGCACACGCCGAGTGGTCCGCCTACGCCGCCTCCAAGCACGGCCTGAAGGCGCTGGCCGACTCCCTGCGCGCGGAGGAGCACGCCGACGGCGTCCGCGTCACGTCCGTCTACCCGGGCCGCACCGCCAGCCCGATGCAGGCCAAGGTGCACCGGCAGGAGGGCAGGGAGTACGACCCGTCGAAGTGGATCGACCCCGAGTCGGTCGCCACCACCATCCTGATGGCCCTGGACCTCCCCAGGGACGCGGAGGTCAACGACCTGACGGTCCGCCCGGGCCGGTGACCCCAGAGGCCCGCCCGGCTCGCGCCGGGGCGCCCGCCCGGCGTTCTGGGTCGCGGCCGACCGGGCCGAAGCGGGCCCGGACCGGAAGGGGGCCCGGACCGGAAGGGGGCCCGGACCGACGGGGGCCCGGACCGACGAGAGTCCGGGGGCTCACCCCCCACGGTCGGGACAGGGAAGGGGCGGCGGGGCGGAACCCTGGCCGGGCCCGGCGACCCGCACCCGGGCGGCACACCGCACCCGCACGGAGTTGTCCCGCACCCGCACGGAGTTGTCCCCCACCCGTACCGCGGGGCACCCCGTACCGCACCGCGAGTTCGCCCGCGTCCGCCCCTGCGTACCCTTCCCCCGTGAACGACAACACTCGCCCCGGCCCCGCCACCGGTGTCGGCTCCCTGCCCGGGACCGACGCCCGCGAGGCCGCGAAGACCGCCACCGGTACCTTCGAGGACTTCCCGTTCCTGCCCGAGCTGCCCGCCCGAGGCCCCGGCGCCGACATGATCGGCCGCGGCGCCGGACTGCTCGTCGAGCTGTACGCGCACGTGGAGCCCAGCGGCTGGCGGCTCGGCGACCGTCCCGGCCGGGACACCCGGCGGGCCCGCTCCTGGCTCGGCGAGGACCTCGACGCCCTGGAGGAGTTCACCCAGGGCTACGAAGGGCCGCTGAAGGTCCAGGCCGTCGGGCCCTGGACGCTGGCGGCCGCCCTGGAGCTGAAGAACGGCGAGGCCGTCCTCTCCGACCCCGGTGCCTGCCGCGACCTCGCCGCCTCCCTCACCGAGGGCCTGCGCGTGCACCTGGAGGAGGTCCGCCGCCGGGTGCCCGGCGCGTGGCTCGTGCTCCAGCTCGACGAGCCGTCCCTCACCGCCGTCCTGCGCGGACAGGTGAAGACCGCCAGTGGCTACCGCACTCACCGGGCCGTCGACCGCCAGCTCGCCGAGGCCACGCTGCGGGAGGTCCTCGGCGTGCACGGCGACGGCCCGGCCGTCGTCCACTCCTGCGCCCCCGACGTGCCGTTCGCCCTGCTGCGCCGGGCCGGCGCCACGGGTGTCTCCTTCGACTTCTCCCTGCTCACCGAGCGTGACGACGAGGCGATCGGCGAGGCGGTGGAGGGCGGTACCCGGCTGTTCGCCGGTGTCGTGCCGTCCACGGACGGCCGATTGTCAGACCCTGCCGGTAGCGTCATGGGTGTCAGGACGCTCTGGCGCAGGCTGGGGCTGTCTCCGGGGCTTCTCGCGGAGGCGGTCACCGTCACGCCGTCGTGCGGGCTCGCGGGCGCGTCCCCCGAGTACGCGCGGCGCGCGCTCGCCCAGTGCGTCCGGGCGGCGAGATCCCTCGCGGACAACCCAGAGTAACGGGAGGACAACACGGTGGCCGGCGACAAGCAAGCGGAGACGACGAGCGTGCCAGCCGAGGCACGGGAGAAGCACGCGCAGCTCGCTGAGCAGATCGAGGAGCACCGTTTCCGGTACTACGTGAAGGACGCCCCCGTCGTCAGCGACGCGGAGTTCGACCGGCTGCTGCGCTCCCTGGAGCAGCTGGAGGAGGAGTACCCGGAGCTGCGCACTCCTCAGTCCCCGACCCAGAAGGTCGCCGGCTCCTACGCCACGGAGTTCACGGCCGTCGAGCACCGCTCCCGCATGCTCTCCCTCGACAACACCTTCAACGACGAGGAGCTGGCCGCCTGGGCCGACCGCATCCACCGCGAGCTGGGCGACCAGGAGTACCACTTCCTGTGCGAGCTGAAGGTCGACGGGCTCGCCGTCAACCTCACCTACGAACACGGCCGCCTGGTCCGCGCGGCGACCCGCGGTGACGGCCGGACGGGTGAGGACATCACGCCGAACGTCCGGACGATCGCCGAGATCCCGCACCGGCTCGAGGGCGACAAGGTCCCCGACCTCGTGGAGATCCGCGGTGAGGTCTACTTCCCGATGGAGAAGTTCGACGAGCTCAACGAGCGGCTGACGGCGGCCGGTGACAAGCCCTTCGCCAACCCGCGCAATGCGGCCGCCGGTTCGCTGCGCCAGAAGGACCCGCGGGTCACCGCCACCCGCCCGCTGCACATGGTGGTCCACGGCATCGGCGCCCTCGAGGGCTTCCAGGGCCTGACCCGGCTCTCCCAGGGCTACGACCTGCTGAAGACCTGGGGCCTGCCCACCTCCCGGCACGCCAAGGTCGTCGAGGACCTCGACGGCATGCGGGAGTTCATCGCCTACTACGGCGAGAACCGTCACTCGGTGGAGCACGAGATCGACGGAGTCGTCGTCAAGCTCGACGAGATCCGCCTCCAGGGCCGGCTCGGCTCCACCGCCCGTGCGCCGCGCTGGGCCATCGCCTACAAGTACGCGCCGGAGGAGGTCAACACCAGGCTCGTCGACATCAAGGTGGGTGTCGGCCGCACCGGCCGGGTCACGCCGTACGCCCAGGTCGAGCCGGTCACCGTGGCGGGCAGCGAGGTGGAGTTCGCCACCCTGCACAACCAGGACGTGGTCAAGGCCAAGGGCGTGCTCATCGGCGACACCGTGGTGCTGCGCAAGGCCGGCGACGTCATCCCGGAGATCCTCGGCCCGGTCGTCGACCTGCGGGACGGCAGCGAGCGGGAGTTCGTGATGCCGGCCGAGTGCCCGGAGTGCGGGACACCGCTGCGCGCCATGAAGGAGGGCGACATCGACCTGCGGTGCCCCAACGCCCGCACCTGCCCTGCCCAGCTCAGAGAGCGCGTGTCCTATCTCGCGGGCCGGGAGTGCCTCGACATCGAGCACTTCGGCGGTGTCGCCGCGGCGGCGCTGACCCGCCCGCTGGGACCCGCCGAGCCACCGCTGGTCGACGAGGGCGACCTGTTCGACCTCACGGTGGAGAAGCTGCTGCCCATCAGGGCCTATGTGCTGGACCCGGACAGCGGGCTGCCCAAGCGCGACCCCAAGACCGGCGAGGAGAAGATCGTCACGGTCTTCGCCAACCAGAAGGGCGAGCCGAAGAAGAACACCCTCGCGCTGCTCAAGAACATCGAGGAGGCCAGGACCCGGCCGCTGGCCCGCTTTCTGAACGGGCTCTCCATCCGGCACGTCGGCCCGGTGGCCGCGCAGGAACTGGCCCGCCAGTTCCGCTCCGTCGACCGCATCGAGCAGGCCTCCGAGGAGGAGCTTGCGGGCACCGACGGTGTCGGACCGATCATCGCCGCCTCCCTCAAGGAATGGTTCGCCGAGGAGTGGCACCGCGAGATCGTGCGCAAGTGGAAGGCCGCCGGGGTGCCGCTGGAGGAGCAGTCCGGCGGCGAGGACGAAGGTCCGCGCCCGCTGGAGGGACTCACCGTCGTCGTCACCGGCACCCTGGAGAGGTTCACGCGGGACGGGGCCAAGGAGGCCCTGCAGAGCCAGGGCGCCAAGGTGACCGGATCGGTGTCGAAGAAGACCTCGTTCGTCGTAGTGGGTGACAACCCCGGTTCGAAATACGACAAGGCGATGCAACTGAAAGTGCCGGTGCTGAACGAGGACGGCTTCGGCATCCTGCTCGAACAGGGACCGGAGGCCGCGGCCGACGCCGCGCTTTCGGCCGAGGAATAGCGGTTGAAGGCCACCCGATCGGCGCATACCAGATGCATACGGGTGGCCGGGGCGCATTCGGGCAACCGTCGACGACCGGTGCCCGTGGAAGCCTTCTGCGGCCTACTGTTGAGGGGTGCGCCTGCCGTGCCCGGCTGCGGTCGGGGGCATCCCCGTGCTCAGCGGAGCAGGGGGAAAGGGGTTTCTGCCAACGCGGAGCCGTTGAAGGTTGTCGGGCAGCGGACCGCGTGGCGTGGGCACCGCCGGCTGTGAGAGGGACGGGAATGGAACCGACCGAGAGCGCCGCCCCGGGCTCGCGGCTGCGCCTGCGTCGTCTGAGGGACGCATGGCGCGCCGGCCGGTGGTCCGGGCGTACCGCGGAGCGCGGCGGTCCCCGAGGGCCCGGCGCCGCACCGCCCACCGCCGCGGCCGCACCGCCCACCGCCGCGGCCCCGACGCGCCCGGCGGTCCCCTCGCACGCCGCGGCGCCGGTCTGCGGCCTCGCACGCGCGGCGGGCGCCGACCGGACCCCGGGCCTGACCGGCGCCGAGACCGAACGGCACCCGACCTGGCCCGCGTTGCCCGCCGCGATCGTCGCCGCAGCCGGATTCGTGCTGGGTGCCGGATTCCTGCGGGCGTTCACCGGCGGCCACGCCCTGTTCCCGTCCGGCACCGTCGGCTGGTCGCTGGCCCTGCTCTCCGGCATCGTCGTCGGACACCTCGTGATGCTCGGCCGCTCCCGCTGGTGGGGCGGCACCGGCTCCGGCGCCGCCCTCACCCTCGCGGTGCTGCTGCTGTACGGCTGGGTGCCGGCCGGGATGGTCAGCCTCACCGTCGTCGTCCTGGTCGGCATGGCCCGCCGGGGCCGCTGGCGCCAGGGCGTGCTGCACGGCGCGGTGGACATCCTCGGCATCGCCGCCGGAGCGGCCATCCTGGGCGCGTTCGGCTCCGTACCGTCGGTCGAGCACCCCTGGGACCCCGACACCTGGACCGTCTACACCGCACCCGAGGTCGTGCTGGTCGCCGTGGCCTATCTGGCCGTCACCCGCAGCCTGCTGTGGTATTTGCACGCCCCGAGCGGTGGCCTGCCCACGGCCGCCCGCACCGCACTGGTCAGACAGGGGCTGGTGGCCGTCGCGCTGCTCGGCATCGCCCCGCTGGTCTGCGTGGTCGCCTTCGCGCACCCGGTGCTGCTGCCGCTGTTCGCCATCCCGCTGATCGCCCTCGACTCCACCCTGTGGATCGCCCGGGCCCGCGCCGAGGAGCAGCTGCGCGACCCGCTGACCGGCCTGCCCAACCGCCAGTGGCTGCTGGAACGCATCTGGACCGCACTCGACGACGCCGAGCGCATCGGCGCCCGCGCCGCCCTGATGCTGATCGACCTCGACCGCTTCCGTTCGGTCAACGACACCCTCGGTCATCTGGCCGGCGACCGGCTGCTGCTGCAGACCGCCGACCGGCTGCGCCAGGCACTGCCGCGCGGGGCGGAGGCCGCTCGGCTCGGCGGTGACGAGTTCGCCGTGTTACTTCCCGTCGCCGATTCCACCACCTCCGCGACCCGCATCGCCCGCCGGCTGGTCACCGCCCTCAGCTCCCCGCTCGACCTGGACGGGCTCACCCTCGTGCTGGAGGCCAGCGCCGGCGTCGCCGTCTTCCCCGACCACGCCCTGGACGCCGAGGGACTGCTGCGCCGCGCGGACGTGGCGATGTACCAGGCCAAGCGGGACCGCACCGGTGTCGAGGTCTACGAGTCCAAGCGGGACTCCAACACCCCCGACCGCCTGGGTCTGCTGGGCGACCTGCGCCGCGCACTGGACGCCCACGAGGTCGAGCTGCACTACCAGCCCAAGGTCCGCTTCGACGGCCAGGTCGCCGGGCTGGAGGCGCTGGTGCGGTGGGTGCACCCGGAGCGGGGCAAGGTGCCGCCGGACGAGTTCATAGCGATCGCCGAGTCCTCCGGGCTGATGCCCCACCTCACCGAGTACGTGCTGGAGACCGCGCTGGGGCAGGTCGCCGAGTGGCGCTCCCAGGGGCTGTTCGTGCCGGTCGCGGTCAATGTCTCGCCGCGCGATGTGCACACGCCCGGCTTCGCCGGCTCGGTCGCCGCCCGGCTGGCCCGGCACGGTGTCCCGGCCGGTGCGCTGCAGCTGGAGATAACCGAGCACGTCCTGCTGGAGGACCCGCAGCGCGCCGCCGACACCCTCGCCGGGCTGACCGGGCACGGCGTGAAGATGTCCCTGGACGACTTCGGCACCGGCTACTCGTCCCTGGTCCACCTGCGCCGCCTCCCGGTCAGCGAGCTGAAGATCGACCGCTCGTTCGTGGCCCGGCTGGCCGTGGACGCGGAGGACGCCGAGATCGTCCGCTGCACTGTCGATCTCGCCCACTCCCTCGGCCTGCTGGTCGTCGCCGAGGGCGTCGAGGACGACGAGACCTGGGAGCGGCTGCGCGACCTGGGCTGCGATGCGGTCCAGGGGTGGCTGGTCGCGGCGGCGATGCCGCCGGAAGAGACCACCGCATGGCTGCGGGCCCGAGGGTCGCGGGGGTGGCAGCGGCCCGCGGCGGCGCTGCCCGCTGCCGCGGGAGACGACCCCGGGAGGGTCGGCTGACCCCCGGTTCGCCGCACCGCCGGGTGCCGCGGGTCGGTCGTCGACCGTCTGCGGCTCCGCCGTCGCCGGTCGGGCCGCGCGGCGGAGCCGCACCGGGATGCCGACCCGCGCTCCCGAGGGCGCGGCCCCCGTCCCGGCGACCGCCGGGGGAAACCGTTTCACAGGCACCCGGCGCCGACCCATAGGATTGGCCCAAAACACTCACTCTCACCCCAGAGGAACGCTGCATGCCTGGCATCACGCGCGAGGAGGTCGCCCACCTCGCCCGGCTGGCGCGTCTGGAGCTGAAGCCCGAAGAGCTCGATCACTTCGCGGGACAGCTGGACGACATCATCGGCGCGGTCGCCCGCGTCAGCGAGGTCGCCGACCAAGACGTACCGCCGACCTCGCACCCGCTCCCGCTGACCAATGTCATGCGCCCGGACGAGGTCCGTCCGTCGCTCACGCCCGAGCAGGCGCTCTCCGGCGCCCCGGCCCAGGAGCAGCAGCGTTTCAAGGTGCCGCAGATCCTGGGGGAGGAGTAGTCGCCATGACGGATCCCATCGTCAAGCTCACCGCGGCCGAGATCGCCGCGCGGATCGCCTCCGGCGAGCTCACCGCCGTCGAGGTCACCGAGGCCCACCTGGCCCGGATCGAGGCCGTCGACGAGAAGGTGCACGCCTTCCTGCACGTGGACCGCGAGGGCGCTCTCGCCCAGGCCCGCGCCGTGGACGGGAAGCGGGCCAGGGGGGAGAAGCTGGGGCCGCTGGCCGGCGTCCCCCTGGCGCTAAAGGACATCTTCACCACCGAGGGCGTGCCCACCACCGTCGGCTCGAAGATCCTCGAGGGCTGGATCCCGCCGTACGACGCGACGGTGACGAAGCGGCTCAAGGCCGCCGACATCGTCATCCTCGGCAAGACCAACATGGACGAGTTCGCCATGGGCTCGTCCACCGAGAACAGCGCCTACGGCCCGACCGGCAACCCCTGGGACCTCACCAAGATCCCCGGCGGCTCCGGCGGCGGCTCCAGCGCCGCCCTCGCCTCCTTCCAGTCACCGCTGGCCATCGGCACCGACACCGGCGGCTCCATCCGCCAGCCCGCGGCCGTCACCGGCACCGTCGGGGTCAAGCCGACCTACGGCGGCGTCTCCCGCTACGGCATGGTCGCCTTCTCCTCCTCCCTGGACCAGGGCGGCCCCTGCGCCCGTACGGTGCTGGACGCGGCGCTGCTGCACGAGGCGATCGCCGGCCACGACCCGATGGACTCCACCTCCGTCGACGCCCCGGTCCCGCCGGTCGTCGAGGCCGCCCGCAACGGCTCGGTCACCGGGATGCGGGTCGGCGTCGTCAAGCAGTTCCGCGGCGAGGGCTACCAGCCCGGCGTCATCCAGCGGTTCGACGAGTCCGTGGAGCTGCTGAGGTCGCTGGGCGCCGAGATCGTCGAACTGGACTGCCCGTCCTTCGACCTGGCGCTGTCGGCGTACTACCTGATCGCGCCCTCCGAGTGCTCCTCCAACCTGGCCCGCTTCGACGGCCTGCGCTACGGCCTGCGCACCGGCGACGACGGCGGCCACTCCGCGGAGGAGGTCACCTCCCTGACCCGCGAGGCCGGCTTCGGCCCCGAGGTCAAGCGCCGCGTCATGCTCGGCACCTACGCCCTGTCGAGCGGCTACTACGACGCCTACTACGGCAGCGCCCAGAAGGTCCGCACCCTCATCACGCGGGACTTCGAGAAGGCGTTCGAGCAGGTCGACGTGATCGTCTCGCCGACGACCCCGACCACCGCCTTCGCGATCGGCGAGCGCGCCGACGACCCGATGGCGATGTACCTCGCCGACCTGTGCACCATCCCCACCAACCTGGCGGGCAACGCGGCCATGTCGCTGCCCTGCGGCCTCGCCCCCGAGGACAACCTGCCGGTGGGTCTGCAGATCATCGCCCCCGCCATGAAGGACGACCGGCTCTACAGGGTCGGCGCCGCCGTCGAGGCCGCCTTCGTGGAAAAGTGGGGTCACCCGCTGCTCGAGGAGGCTCCGTCGCTGTGAGTGCACTGTCCAAGGCCAAGGGCTTCAAGAAGTCCAAGACCGGCACGTACATGTCCATGGCGGCCACCGCGTTCGGCGCGGTCGGCGTCGCCAAGCAGATCAAGAAGGCCCGCGTGGAGAACGACACGCTGCGCCTCGCCGACGCCGTCGTCACCGCCGCCGGCGTCGTCACCGGCCTCGCCCTGCTCTACCGCGAGCTCAAGCGGCTGGGCGACGACGACGTGCTGCTGGGCTGAGAGGGAAGTTCACCGTGACCACCACGACCGACCTGGTGTCGTACGAGGACGCGCTGGCGTCGTACGACCCCGTCATGGGCCTCGAGGTCCATGTCGAACTCGGCACCAAGACCAAGATGTTCTGCGGCTGCTCGACGGCGCTCGGCCAGGGCGCCAACACGCAGACCTGCCCCGTCTGCCTCGGCCTGCCCGGCGCGCTCCCGGTCGTCAACGCGACCGGCGTCGAGTCCGCCGTCAAGATCGGCCTCGCGCTGAACTGCGAGATCGCCGAATGGTGCCGCTTCGCCCGGAAGAACTACTTCTATCCGGACATGCCGAAGAACTTCCAGACCTCCCAGTACGACGAGCCGATCGCCTTCGACGGCTACCTCGACGTACAGCTGGAGGACGGTGCGACCTTCCGCGTGGAGATCGAGCGCGCCCACATGGAGGAGGACACCGGCAAGTCGACCCACATCGGCGGTGCCACCGGCCGTATCCACGGCGCCTCCCACTCGCTGCTGGACTACAACCGCGCCGGCATCCCGCTCATCGAGATCGTCACCAAGCCGATCACCGGCGCGGGCGAGCGGGCCCCCGAGGTCGCCCGGGCCTACGTCCGCGAGCTGCGTGAGCTCATCCGGGCGCTCGGCGTGTCCGAGGCCCGGATGGAGATGGGCCAGATGCGCTGCGACGTCAACCTGTCGCTGCGCCCGAACGGCACCGAGAAGTTCGGCACCCGCAGCGAGACGAAGAACGTCAACTCGCTGCGCTCGGTGGAGCGCGCGGCCCGCTTCGAGATCCAGCGGCACGCCGCGGTGCTCTCCTCCGGCGGCACGATCGTCCAGGAGACCCGCCACTTCCACGAGGACACCGGGTCCACCACGTCGGGCCGGGTCAAGGAGGAGGCCGAGGACTACCGGTACTTCCCCGAGCCCGACCTCGTCCCCGTGGCCCCGACCCGCGCCTGGGTCGAGGAGCTGCGGGCCGCGCTGCCCGAGCTGCCGCTGGTGCGCCGCAACCGGCTCCGCGAGGAGTGGGGCATCTCGGCCACGGAGATGCAGGCGATCCTCAACGCCGGCGCCCTGGACCCGATCGTCGCCACCATCGACGCCGGGGCCGACGCCGCCTCCGCCCGCAAGTGGTGGATGGGCGAACTGGCCCGCAGCGCCAACGAGTCCGGCAGGGCCCTGGACGAACTGGCCATCACCCCGGCCCAGGTCGCCCGCGTCACCGAGCTGGTGGCCGCCGGTGAGCTGAACGACAAGCTGGCCCGGCAGGTCATCGAGGGCGTCCTGGCCGGTGAGGGCACCCCGGACGAGGTCGTCGACAAGCGCGGCCTGAAGGTCGTCTCCGACGAGGGCGCGCTGACCGCCGCCGTCGAGGAGGCCATCGCCGGCAACCCGGCCGTAGCCGACAAGATCCGCGGCGGCAAGGTGGCCGCGGCCGGCGCCCTGGTCGGTGCCGTCATGAAGGCGACCCGAGGCCAGGCCGACGCGGCCCGCGTCAAGGAGCTCATCCTGCAGAAGCTGGGCGTCTCCGAGGGCTGACCCCTCCCCGGGCCGCCGAGCCGCCCGCCACCGCCCGACCCGTGGGGGCTGCACCCGATCCGGTGCAGCCCCCACGGCGTCGCGAGGCCCGCGTGCGCTGCCGCTGGACACCGTTCACCGGTCCGTCGTGCGACCTCCCTCCCAGCGTTGTGAATAAGCCCACTAACTCCGCAAAGGATCAGCTCCGGCTGCAAGAGTGACCAATGCACTGCTCAAGTGGCACTGCGTTGCTCATGCGTTCTTTGCTGGCATTCAGTTCACGGACTGCTTCTCCCGGTCAAAGATGCACAATCAGTCACTCTGGGGAGCACGTTCGTGGCAGCTCTCGCACGCTGGTGTGTCCAACGCCGCCTCGTCACCGTCCTGCTCTGGCTGCTCGCCTTCGGCGGGGTCGCCGCGGGTGCCGCCGTGACCGGCACGGCCTACTCGAACGACTACCAGGTGCCCGGCACCGAGTCCGACCGCGCCTCCCGGCTCCTCCGGTCCGGCTTCCCCGGCCAGAGCGGCGACAGCGACACGGTCGTCTGGCACACCGCGTCCGGCACCGTCCGCGCCGCCGCCGTCGAGCAGACGATGACCCGCACCCTGGACCGCATCGAGCAGCTGCCCGGGGTGGCCTCCGTCACCAACCCCTACGACGACCCCGACGCGGACCGGGTCAGCCCCGACGCCCGCACCGCGTACGCCGTCGTCACGTTCGAACAGCAGGCCGGGGACGTCTCCGAGGACGAGGCGCAGGCCGTCGTCGACACCGCGCGGTCGGCCGAGGCCGACGGACTCCGGGTGGAACTGGGCGGGAGCGCCGTCGGCGCCACCGGGTCGTCCGGCGGGCACCTGGCGGAGGCGGTCGGCGTCGCCGTCGCCGCCGTGGTGCTGTTCCTCGCCTTCGGCTCGCTCGCCGCCTCCCTGCTGCCCATCGCCACCGCACTCGTCGGTGTCGGCACCGCGTACGCCGGGACCGTGCTGCTCGGCCACGCCATGACCGTCGCCGACTTCGCCCCCATGCTCGGCATGCTGATCGGGCTCGGCGTCGGTATCGACTACGCGCTGTTCATCGTCACCCGGCACCGTCGGGGACTTAAACGCGGGCTGACCGTCACCGAGGCCGCCGTGAACGCCGTCGCCACCACCGGACGCGCGGTCGTCTTCGCGGGTGCGACCGTGTGCATCGCCCTGCTGGGCATGCTGATCCTCCGGCTCGGCTTCCTCAACGGCGTCGCCGTAGCCGCATCGCTGACCGTGGTCCTGACGGTCGCCGCCTCCGTGACCCTGCTGCCCGCTCTGCTGTCGTTCATCGGCCCGCGGGCCCTGAGCCGCCGCGAACGCCGCCGACTGGCCGAGCACGGGCCGGAACCCGAGCTGCCCACCGGGTTCGCGGCCCGCTGGTCGGCCTTCGTCGAACGCCGGCCCCGGCTGCTCGGCGCCCTCGCCCTGACCGTCGTCACCCTCCTCGCGCTGCCCACCCTGGGCCTGCGCCTGGGCACCTCCGACGCCGGCAACGACCCGCAGGGCAGCACCACCCGCCAGGCCTACGACCTGCTCGCCGCCGGCTTCGGCCCCGGGGTGAACGGCCCGCTCACCCTGGTCACCGAGGTCGGCGGCGCCGAGGACCGGCTCGCCCTGGACAACCTCGACACCGCCCTGCAGGGCACCGAGGGCGTGGCCGCGGTGACCCCGGTCACCTACGACAGCGGCGGCGACACCGCGTACCTCACCGTCGTCCCCGACTCCGCCCCGCAGTCCCGGGCCACCAGCGACCTCGTCGACCGGCTCCGCGGGGAGGTGCTGCCGCGCGCCGAGAACGGCACCGGGCTCGACGTCCACGTCGGTGGCGTCACGGCCGGGTACGACGACTTCGCCGATGTCATCGTCGGCAAGCTGCCGCTGTTCGTCGGCGTCGTCGTGGGCCTGGGCTGTCTGCTGCTCCTGCTGGCCTTCCGGTCCGTCGGCATCCCGCTCAAGGCCGCCGCGATGAACGTCGCCGCCGTGGCCGGCGCCTCCGGTGTCGTCGTCGCGGTCTTCCAGTGGGGCTGGGGAAGCGAACTCCTCGGTCTCGGCAGCGCCGGCCCGATCGAACCCTTCCTGCCCGTGATCATGGTGTCGGTCCTGTTCGGCCTCTCCATGGACTACCAGGTCTTCCTGGTCAGCCGGATGTACGAGGAGTGGCTGGAGACCGGCGACAACCGGCGGGCGGTCCGGGTGGGCCTCGCCGAGACCAGCCGGGTGATCAACTCCGCCGCGGTCATCATGATCTCGGTCTTCCTCGCCTTCGTGCTCAGCGGCGACCGGGTGATCGCCATGTTCGGCATCGCCCTCGCCGCCGCCGTCGCCCTGGACGCCTTCGTCCTGCGCACCCTTCTGGTGCCGGCGCTGATGCACATGCTGGGCCGGGCCAACTGGTGGCTGCCCCGGTGGCTCGACGCCCGGCTGCCCCGTATCAGCATCGAACCGCCCGAGTGCCGCGCCGCCCATGAGAGGCTGGCCGCTGCGACGGACGCCGAGGTGGCGGACGTCCTGGCACAGGAGGAGGGGCGGCAGCGGGATGTACGCGATACCACTGGGTGACGACGGAGCGGAACTGCGCCCCCTGGAGCCCTGGCACGCCGAGGAGTTCCTCGCCCACCTCGACCGGGGCCGGGAGTTCATCACCCGGCACATCCCCTTCGGGGTGAACGCCACCGACATCGGCTCGGCCCGCGCCCTGCTCCAGTCCTACGCCGACCGGCACGCCGCCGACAGCGGCTTCCTGCACGGGCTGTGGCTCGACGGCAAGCTGGTCGGCGGCCTGCTCTTCCGGGTCTTCGACGCCGCCACCGGGGTGTGCGAGATCGGCTGCTGGCTGGAACCGTCCGGCACCGGTCGCGGCCTGGTCACGCGCGGCGCGCGGGTACTGATCGACTGGGCGTTCGACGAGCGGGGCATGCACCGCGTGGAGTGGCACGCGTCGACCGCCAACACCCCCAGCGTCGACGCCGCACGGCGACTCGGCATGATGCGGGAGGGCGTTCTGCGCGAGAGCTTCCCCTACCGGGGAGTCCGCCAGGACATGGAGGTGTGGGCCGTGCTCGCACCCGAGTGGCGTGCGGCACGCGCGCGTGCCGCCCACAAGGATCATTAAGGGACCTCTCAGACAGCGTCCGTACGGTGCGAGACATGGGAACGAAGACAGTGGACGAGACCGGTGTGAAGACGGATGAGACCAAGGCCGGGCGGGCCGGCGAGGCGGACGAGGCGACCGTGACCGCCGTGACCGCCGACCCCGCCGGGAGGTCCGAAGGCGGCGCCGCCGGGTCGACCGGCCAGGACGGGGCGGACGACCCGGCCGCCGCGGACGCCGCGGACGACGCGGACGTCATGGACGACGCCGACGACCCGGCCGGGGCGGCCGAGTCCGGCGCCGGCGGGCAGCAGAGCCCCACCGGCGTGGGCCAGGGCGCGGGCGCCGTCGTCGCCGCTGCACTCGGCCTCGTCTCGCTGACCGGCAGCTGGATCGGCACCGTGGCCTCCGCCCGCCAGTCGCTCATCGGCCAGCTGGAGAGCACCTCGTCCTCCGACTTCGCCCAGATGATCGAGAAGGGCTACGGCGACGCCTGGCAGGCCACCGCGCTGTGGGGCGGCCTGTTCGCGCTGACCGCCCTGATCGTCGGCGTCGCGGTGCTCGCCCGGCCCGCGTTCGGCGTGCCCGGCCCGCCGCAGGCCCCGTGGATCAAGTCCGTCGCCTGGGCGGGTGTCGCCCTCGGCGTCGTGGGACTGCTCCTGGCGGTCCTGAAGTACACCGGCATCCTGCTGGGACTGCCCTCCACCGGCTGACCCGACCGGACCTCCCGCAAGGGGCCTCGGGGCCCGCGCGCCGGCCCGGCGCGCCCGCCCTGAGGCCCCTTACGCGTATCCGAGCCCTCGTGCGCACCCTCGTGCGCGCGTCTGAGGCCCCTGCCCCCGCCGAAGATGCGGCACCTGCCCGATGCGGCCGGCCCGCTCCGCGGACGAAGGTGGAGACGTCGCAGCACAGCGACACCACGACCGACCGCACAGGAGACCAGCCATGGACGACACGTACGCACTCCGGCTCCACCGCGTCCGCACCGCCGAACTGATCCGCCGGGCCGAGCAGGAGCGGCTGGCCCGCGAGGCCGTCCGCGTCCGCCGCGCCGCCCGCCGCGAAGCGGCACGGCGCACCGCCGAGGCCGAGCACCATACCCGGCGGGACCGCCGGGAGCGGTTCGCCCGGGCCGTATGAGCACGGGCGTGCGGGAGGACGGCCGGGTCGCCGTCCTCCCGAATCCCGTTGCGGCACGGCCGGACCGGCGTGCGATGCTCGGTCCCGTGGAGACCACGTCAGTCAGCCCCGTGTTCGTCGGCCGTATCGAGGAACTGGGCATCCTGCACGAGGCGCTCGCCCGCGCCGCCGGATCGGAACCGCAGGCGCTGCTCCTCGGCGGTGAGGCGGGCGTCGGCAAGACCCGTCTCGTCGAGGAGTTCGCCGCCGCCGCCCGCAGACGCGGTGCCGTCGTCGCCGTCGGCGGCTGCGTCGAGATCGGCGCCGACGGGCTGCCGTTCGCCCCGTTCTCCACCGCCCTGCGCGCCCTGCGCCGCGCCCTGCCCGACGAACTGGCCGCCGCCGCCGAGGGCCAGGAGGAGGAACTCGCCCGGCTGCTGCCCGAACTGGCCGACGCCCCGGTCGCCGCCACCGGCCACGGCCGGCCCGACGAGGAGGGCCTGGCCCGCCTCTTCGAACTGACCACCCGCCTGCTGGAACGGACCGCCGCCCGCCGCCCGGTGGTCCTCGTCCTGGAGGATCTGCACTGGTCCGACACCTCCACCCGGCACCTGCTCGCCTACCTGCTGCGCACCCTGCGCACCGGCCGCCTCGTCGTGCTCGCGACCTACCGCTCCGACGACATCCACCGCCGCCACCCGCTGCGCCCCCTCCTCGCCGAGCTGGACCGGCTGCGCACCGTCCGCCGTATCGAACTCGACCGCTTCACCCGCGACGAGGTGGCCCGCCAGATAGCCGGCATCCTCGCCCGCGAGCCCGAGCGGATCCAGGTCGACGACATCTTCGAACGGTCCGACGGCAACGCCTTCTTCGTCGAGGAACTCGCCGTCGCCGCACACCAGGGCTGCCGTTGCGGCCTCACCGAATCCCTGCGCGACCTGCTCCTGGTCCGTCTCGAGGCGCTCCCCGAGACCGCGCAGCGGGTCGCCCGGATCGTCGCCGAGGGCGGCACCACGGTCGAGTACCGGCTGCTCGCCGCGGTCGCCGGGCTCGCCGAGGACGACCTCATCGAGGCCCTGCGCGCCGCCGTGAACGCCAACCTCCTGCTGCCCGCCCCCGAAGGCGACGGCTACCGCTTCCGGCACTCCCTGGTCCGTGAGGCCGTCGCCGACGACCTGCTGCCCGGCGAACGCTCCCGCCTCAACCGCCGCTGCGCCGAGGCCCTCGACGCCGATCCGACACTGGTCCCGGAGGCCGAGCGCGTCATGCGGCTGGCGAGCTACTGGTACCACGCCCACGACCCCGCCCGGGCCCTGCCGGCCGTGCTGGACGCCGCCGTCGAGGCCCGCCGCCGCCATGCCCACGCCGAGCAACTGCGGCTGCTGGAACGGGCGATGGAGCTGTGGGACTCCGTGCCCGGGGAGCTGCGGACGCAGCTGCGGCGCACGGACTGCCCCGAGGCCTACCCGGTCGTCAGCCGCCGGACCGGCCCGCTGCGCTGTCTGGACCTGATGGCCCAGGCCGTCTTCGCCGGGCGGCTGAGCGGGGAGCGGGAGCGCGCCCTGCGGATCACCCGGCGGGCGCTGGACCTGCTGGAGGAGGACCCGGATCCGCTGTGTGCCGCCTGGTTCTGGACCCAGCGCTCGGTACTGGCCGAGGCCCAGGCCCGCGGCGACGGCCGGCGGGAGCTGGACCGGGCCCAGGAGCTGGTCCGCGGCCTGCCGCCGTCCGAGGTGCACGCGGAGGTGCTGGCGATCGCCGCGGGCTGGGCGATGCTGCACAACCCCGGCCCCGAGGCCGTCACCGCCGCCGAACGGGCCGTGGAGTTCGCCCGTATGGTCGGCGCCGCCGACATCGAGCTCGACGCACGGCTCACCCTCGGCGGCCTGATGGTGGACGCGGGCCACATCGAGGCCGGGGTCGCCGAGATGTACGAGGTCAAGGAGTTGGCGCTGGCACAGGGCCGGTCCACCGTGGCCGCCCGCAGCCATGTCAATCTGCCCTCGGTGCTCGAGGGCATCGGCCGTTCCGAGGAAGCGGTCGGCATCCTGCGCGAGGGCCTCGACCACACGCGGCGGACGGGGCTGCGCGAGTCCGAGGCCTGGGTGTGGGGCAACCTCGCCGAGTCGCTGATCTCCCTGGGCCGCTGGGACGAGGCGCTCCAGGCCGCCGACCGCGCCGGCACGAGCCGCGCCGCCCAGTCCCGCAGCGGCGCCTGCGCCAAGAGCACCTGGATCGCGCTGGGCCGCGGCGATGTCTCCGAGGCCGCCCGGCAACTGGCCGAGGCCCGCGCCGTTCACGGGCCCCACGACCCCATGCCCCAGTACCGCGTCCCGCTCGCCGCCCTCACCCTCTCCATCGCCGCCGCCGAGGGCCGCCTGGACGACGCCCGCGCGGAGCTGGGCCGCGCCCTGGACGCCGGCTTCCCGCCGGGCACCCAGCGCTATGCCTGGCCGCTGCTGGTGGCCGCCGCCGAGACCGAGGCCGACGCGCTCGGCCGGCCCGGCGCCGAGCAGGGCCGCGCCGAGGTGCTCGACCGGCTGCGCGAGGCCGCGCACTCCCTCACCACGGGCGTCCCGCTCTGGCTCGCCCACGACAGATGGGTCCGCGCCGAGCTGCGGCGCGCCGAGGGGCGGGACACCCCGGAGCTCTGGTCGGAGGCGGTGACGGCCTTCGAGGCCCTGGAGCGGCCGTACGAGCTCGCGCGGGTGCGGTTCCGGCTGGCCGCGTCGCTGCTCGCGGCGGGCGCCGAGCAGGACCGGGACCGGGCCACGGAACTGCTCCGGCTCGCCCACGCCGTCGCCGGGCACCTCGGTGCCCGCCCGCTCGCCACCGCGGCCACCCGGCTCGCCCAGCGCGCCCGGCTCCCCCTCCACACCGGCCCCGCGCCCACCGCCGCACCCGCCGATCCGGCCGAGGCGCTCGGCCTGACCGGCCGGGAGCGGGACGTGCTGCGGCTGGTCGCCGACGGCCACACCAACCGGCGCATCGCCGAGGAGCTGTTCATCTCCCCGAAGACGGCCAGCGTCCATGTCTCCAACATCCTGGCCAAGCTCGGCGTCGCCGGTCGCGGCGAGGCGGCGGCGATGGCGCACCGCATGGGGCTGTTCCGGGTGGGGGCGGCCGACGGATGAGCCGCGCACTCGGTCTGCCGGCGTGCCTGGGGCCGGCCGGGCGGGTCGTGTGTCGGGTCGGTGGGTGTGCCGGGGGCGGGCCGGAGCCGGGCGCGCGCCCGGCTCGTCGGCGTGCCCGGTATCGGCCGGCCCGGGCGCGTGCTCAGCCCGCCGCGGCGCCGAACCAGCGCGGCAGCCGGCCGAGCAGCTCCTGCTGGTCGTCGCCGGCCCACGCCACATGCCCGTCGGGCCGCAGCAGCACGGCGGGTACGTCCAGCTCCTCGCTGACGTCCACCACGTGGTCGACCCGGTCCGCCCAGCCCGCCGCCGACAGCCGCCCGGTCTGGTCCAGCAGCAGGCCGCGACCGCGGTGCATCAGCTCGTACAGCCGCCCTCGCTCGAGCTGCACGTCCCGCAGCCGCCGGCCGAGCAACTCGTGCCCCTCGCCGAAGTCGTAGCGCACCGCGATCGCAGTGATCTTCTCGATCAGGTACCGGTTCACCTCCTCGAACTCCATCAGCTCGGCCACCAGCCGGCGCACCGCCTGCGCCCCCGGCTCGGTCGACAGCAGCTCCATCTGCGCGCGGGTGTTGTCCAGCACGGCGGCAGCCACCGGATGCCGCTCGGTGTGGTAGCTGTCCAGCAGTCCCGCCGGGGCCCGGCCGCCCACCTCGGCGGCGAGCTTCCAGCCCAGGTTGAACGCGTCCTGGAGGCCCAGGTTGAGGCCCTGGCCGCCGGTCGGCGGATGGATGTGCGCCGCGTCGCCGGCCAGCAGCACCCGGCCGGTCCGGTAGCGCTCCGCGAGCCGGGTGGCGTCGCCGAAGCGGGACAGCCGGCGCGGAGAGTGCACACCGAAGTCCGTGCCCGCGACGGCCCGCAGCCGCCGCTTGAAGTCCTCCAGGGTCGGCGGCACCGCCCGGTCCTCGGCCACCCCCTCGGCGGGCACGATGACCCGGAACATCCCGTCCCCGAGCGGCATGGCGCCGAACCGCTTCTGGGTCCTGCGGACCTCGGTGATCACCGCGGCCATCTCCTCCTGCGGCGCGGTCACCGCCATCTCGCCCAGCAGCGTCTCGACCCGGGTGGGCTCGCCGGGGAACCCGACGCCCAGCAGCCGGCGCACCGTGCTGCGCCCGCCGTCGCAGCCGACGAGATAGCGCGAGCGCCACCGCGTGCCGTCGGCCAGTTCGGCCGTCACCCCCGCCTCGTCCTGGCTCAGCCCGACCAGTGCGCAGCCGCGCCGGATCTCGGCACCGAGCTCCTCGGCGTGCTCGGTCAGCAGCCGCTCGGTCTCCGTCTGCGGGATGGCGAGGACGTACGAGTGCGCGGTGTCCAGCCGGTCCGGCCAGGTGCCGCCGATGCCGGCGAAGAAGCCGCCGGTCGCGAACTTCTGGCCGACGGCGAGGAAGCGGTCCAGCAGTCCGCGCTGGTCCATCAGCTCGACGCTGCGTGCGTGCAGACCGAGCGCACGGGACTGTCCGGTGGGCCGGGCCAGCTGTTCCAGTACGACGGTCCGCACCCCGGCCAGCCGCAGCTCTGCGGCGAGCATCATGCCGGTCGGTCCACCGCCGACGATCACCACGTCGATCATCACAGCCCCGTTTCTGCAGGTTATGGCTTCGGCGGGCGATTCTGGGGCATACCCGGGGCCTTGCCGCAAGGCCCCCCATGCGCTATATCTTGAGAGTGGCAAGGAACAGATGACGTCCTTGCCCTTTTTCTTTTTTGCGGTTTTCTTCTGCGGCTGATCGGACGGACACCTCTGACATGTTCAACGCCCTCGAAGAACTCTTCGCCCCCGGCCGCAAGCACACCCGCGACGAGCAGAAGCGGCTGGAGCTGACCCGTGTGGACATAGGCGACGGCGACCCCGGACGCGGGCCGATAGACCTCACGTCCGGGAAGGTCGTCGTCCGCCGCACCCCGAAGCCGCACCCGCAGGAACCCGGCGACGGCTGAGCCTGATCCGCGACGGCTGATCCGGGACGCCCGATCCGGGACGGCTGAGCGGCACCGGCTAGCGCACCCTCAGCTCCAGGATCCTGTCGTCGCCCTCCCGCGGGTCACCGCGGCCGTCGCTGTTGCTGGTCACCAGCCACAGCCGGTCCTCGCCCGCCGCCACCACTGTGCGCAGCCGGCCGTACTCGCCCGTCAGGAAGGCCTGCGGCTCCGCCGCCGCCTCGGTGCCGTCCAGCGGGACGCGCCACAGCCGTGCGCCGCGCAGGCCCGCCATCCAGACGGAGCCCTCGGCGTAGGCGATGCCGCTGGGGGACGCCACGTCGGTGCCCCACTGCTCGACCGGGTCGTGGAACGCGCCGTCGTCGGACCGGCCCTCCGCCTCGGGCCAGCCGTAGTTGTCCCCCGGCTTGATCGCGTTCAGCTCGTCCCAGGTGTTCTGGCCGAACTCCGAGGCGAACAGCCGCTGCCGGGAGTCCCAGGCCAGACCCTGCACATTGCGGTGGCCGTAGGAGTACACGGGGGAGTCCGGGAACGGGTTGCCGGGCGCCGGCTCGCCGTCCGGGGTGAGCCGGAGGATCTTGCCGCCCGTGGAGTCCCGGTCCTGGGACAGCCCGGTGTCCCCGCTCTCGCCCGTGCCGACGTACAGCATCCCGTCCGGGCCGAAGGCGATCCGGCCGCCGTTGTGGATGACGCCCTTGGGGATGCCCCGGAAGACCGTGTCCGGCGCGCCCAGTTGCTCACCGGCGGGCTCGTCGGCGTCGTACAGCATCCGGACGATGCGGTTGTCCGAGGCCGAGGTGAAGTAGGCGTAGACCATCCGGTCCGAGGCGTGGTCCGGCGAGAGCGCGAGCCCCATCAGGCCGCCCTCCCCGGCCGGCGCCACCCCGGGCACCTCGCCCAGGACGGTCTTCTCGCCGTTCTCCCCGTCGATCCGGGTGATCGTCGCCCGGTCCCGGGAGGAGACGAGGAGATCGCCCTCGGGCAGCGGCGCCAGACCCCAGGGGCTTTCCAGACCCGTGGCGACCGTCCGGACCACCTCCACCGAGCCCGTCGCGGGCGGCGTCTCCTCGGCACCGGGTCGCGACGGCGACGACTGAGCGGCCGTACGGCCGGGTGAGGCACCGGCGTCCTCGCCGGCCGCTCCGCCTCCGTCGTCGGAGGAGCAGCCGGCCGTCAGCACCAGCACGGCGGCGGCCAACACGGCCGTCACGGCTCGACGTTGCACGATCATGGTCCCTTCGACGCGGCGGCCTTCGCTGTCACCAGTTCCTACTCCGCCGGCGCCCCACAAGTTCCCGGTACGCCGACACCGAACCGTCGCACCGCCCCCGACCGGTCCCCGGCCCTCAGTCCCAGGAGCCCAGCGCCGCAGGCAGCGCGCCCACCTCGGCCAGATCCCGCTCGGTCAGCCGCAGCGCGGCCGCCCCGGCGTTCTCCGCCACCCAGCGCTCCCGCTTCGCGCCCGGCACCGGCACCACCTGGCCGCCCTGCGCCAGCACCCACGCCAGCGCCACCTGCGCCGGGGTGACCCCGTCACCGTGCCGGGCGGCGATCCGGCGCAGGCCCGCGACGACGGGCTGGTTCGCGGCCATCATCTCGGCAGTGAAGCGCGGGTGCCGCGCGCGCGGATCGTCCGGTTCGAAGCCCTCGCCGGGCGTCAGCGTGCCGGTCAGAAAGCCGTTTCCGAGCGGCATCGCGGCCAGGAACCCGACACCGCGCGTCGCGCACCACGGCAGCAGCGCCCGCAGCGCCTCCGGCGACCACACCGACAGCTCGGCCTGCACCGCGCTCACCGGGAAGACCTGCTGCACCCGCTCCAGCTGCCGGATCGTCGCGTCGTGCAGCCGCGCCCCGGTCCGCCGCCCCGCCCGCGCCCCCACCGCGGACAGCCCGAGCGCCCGCACCTTCCCGGCGCGGACCAGCTCCGCCATCGCGCCCCAGGTCTCCTCCACCGGCACCTCGGGGTCGGCCCGGTGCAGCTGATAGAGGTCGATGACATCCGTCTGCAGCCGGCGCAGCGACGCGTCGCAGGCCCTGCGCACATACCCGGGGCGGCCGTTCGCCACGATGTGCTGCTCCCCGACCAGCAGACCCACCTTCGTCGACACGAAGGCATCGCCGCGCCGCTCCTTCAGCACCCGCCCCACCAGCAGCTCGTTCTTGAACGGGCCGTACATGTCGGCCGTGTCCAGCAGGGAGCAGCCCAGGTCGAGCGCCCGGTGCACCGCCCGGAGCGACTCGTCGCCCCGCTGCCGCGACGTGCTGTACGCCCAGCTCATGGGCATGCACCCCAGTCCCACGGCCCCCACCGCGAGCGCCGCCGCGCCGATCGTCCTGCGCTCCACCTGCTCGTGACCCTCCCTCGCCAGGCCGTGTCCGGGCCTGCGGCCCGCCCCAACCTAACCTCTGCCGTTCCACGACCCTGACATAGCCTCCTGGCATGACTGCTGACGTGTGGCTGCCCATCCCGCCGGAGGAGATCGAGGGGCTTCCGGACGGGCTCGAGTACCGGTTCTGGGACGGGGGCGAGGACGGGGAGCAGGAGTTCCCCGGCGACCCCGCCGACTGCGCTTTCTACGTCGTGCCCTACATGAAGCGTTACCCGGTAAAGGTCAGACCCCTGGCGCAGCTGCGCAACGTGCGGGTGATCCAGACGCTCACGGCCGGTGTAGACGACGTCATGGGGCAGCTGCCGGCGGTGCCGCCGGGCGTGCGGCTGTGCAACGCGCGCGGGGTGCACGAGTCCAGCACGGCCGAGTTCGCGCTCGCTCTCATCCTCGCCTCGCTGCGCGGGATACCCGGGTTCGTCCGCGCCCAGCAGGAGGAGCGCTGGCGGAGCGCATTCCATCCGGCGCTGGCCGACCGGTCGGTGCTGATCGTCGGCTACGGGGCGATCGGCTCGGCGATCGAGGACCGGCTCACCCCCTTCGAGGTCGCGCGGGTGGCGCGCGTCGCGCGCTCTGCGCGCACCACGGCGCGCGGGCCGGTGCATCCGCTCACCGATCTGCCCGGTCTGCTGCCCGAGGCGGACGTCGTCGTCCTCTCCACCCCGCTCACGGACGCCACCCGCGGACTGGTGGACGCCGAGTTCCTGGGCCGCATGAAGGACGGCGCACTGCTCGTGAACGTCGCCCGGGGACCGGTCGTCGACACCAAGGCGCTGCTCGCCGAGCTGGAGAGCGGACGCATCACCGCGGCCCTGGACGTCACCGATCCCGAGCCGCTGCCCCCGGCCCATCCGCTGTGGCGGGCGCCCGGCCTGCTGATCAGCCCTCATGTGGGCGGCCCCTCGTCGGCCTTCCTGCCGCGTGCCAAGCGGCTGCTGACCGATCAGTTGCGGCGATTCGTGAACCGGGAGCCGCTGCGCAACGTGGTCCTCACGACGGGTGCGTCCGACGCCTGAGCCGCCCCGCCCCCGGTCCCGGGACCCAGGGACCGGGGCCCGGCGGGTGGCCGGAGCCTCCGGCGCACGGGGCCGCGGCCGGGTGCGCGCGGGCGCACCCGTCGCACCGGCGAAATCCGCTTCCGGCACCCTCCGCAGTCCTGCAAAAGCGGTGGGTACCGGCATACTCCCTGGTCGTCACGGAGAGTAGAGAACCTATGTCCCTGAGTGACGAGACTGGTGTATCGTCCCGACAGGGGCTGCGCCGCGCACCGTTCGGCGCCGGGGACGGACATCTGAGACTGCGAGGGGGGCGACGGGCGATGCACGGCCTATGGACGAACGATCCGACGCGGCGGAGCCGCCGACGGCGGCCCTGGCGCACGGCCGCGCGCAGGCGCGGCCACCACGACCACCACAGCCATCACCAGCGGAGGCGGAGCAGCCGCCGGGGGCATGCCCACCCAGCGCACCGGGACCGGCCGGACCGGGGGCCGACGCGGACCGGGGGGACCCGGTGACGCCGCCTTCCGTACCCACACTCGACGCGGCGCTGCGCGCCCGGCCGGCACCGGGGCCGCTGACACCCGGCCCGGCGGCAGGTCCCGGGGGTCCGAGCCTGGCCCGCCCGCTGCTGCTGGCCCTGGTCTGCGCGGCGTACGCCGTCGGCTCCGCGCTGGGCTGGGGCTCGGCGGAGCTCGCGATGGTCATGGGGGACTTCGGGCTGGCCGCCGCCGCGGGGGCCGCCGCGGTGTCCTGCTTCCTCTACGCCCGCCGCCGCCGTGCCCGTTTCCGGCCCGCCTGGCTGCTGTTCGCGCTCTCCTCGGCCATGGCGGCCCTGGGCAACGCGGTCTGGGGGTGGTACGAGGTCGTCCTGGACCGCCCCGTGCCCAGCCCCAGCTACGCGGACCTGTTCTTCCTGTGCTTCGCGCCACCTGCCATCGTCGGGCTGCTGGTCTTCGCCAAACGGCCCGTGACCAAGGCCGGTTGGGTCTGCCTCGGCCTGGACGCCTGGCTGATCGGCGGCTCGCTGCTGACGCTGGCCTGGAGCCTGGCACTGGCCCAGGCCGCCCGCGCCGACGGGCCCGGAGTGGCCCACACCGCGCTGTCACTGGCGTATCCGCTGCTCGACATCGCTCTGGTCAGCATGGTGCTCGCACTGCACTTCCGGCGCACACCCGTGTGCCGGTCCGCGGTGAACACCGCGATCGGCGGGCTCGCTCTGACGGTGATGTGCGACGCCCTGTTCACCTCGCCGCTGCTGAACAGCAGCTACAGCTCCGGCCAGCTGCTGGACGCGGGCTGGTTCGCCGGCTCGCTGCTGCTGGCCTACGCCCCCTGGGCCGCGCCCCGCCGCCACGGGCAGGCCCGGGCGGAGGCGACGGGCGGGCACACCCGCGTGGTGCACGAGCATGTGCCCGGACTGCGCAGCGGGCCCCGGCCCCCCGCGCCCCCGCCCGGCGGCGCGGAGCACAGCCGCTACCCGGCCGCCCGCCCCATCGCCGGGTCGCTGGCCGCGCTCACGCCCTACCTCGCCGCCGCGGTCTGCACCCTGGGGATCCTCTACAACGTCCTGAACGGCCGCAGCGTCGACCGCGTGGTGCTGCTGACCGGCGGCACCGTGGTGCTCGCACTCGTCGTCCGCCAGGGCATCATGCTGCTCGACAACATCACCCTCACCCAGGAACTGGCCCAGAAGGAGAACCACTTCCGCTCCCTGGTGCAGGGCTCCAGCGACGTCATCATGATCGCCGCGCCCAGCGGGGTGCTGCGTTACGTCTCCCCGGCCGCCGCCGGGGTCTACGGCCGCCCGGCCGAGGAGCTCGTGGGCAGTGAACTGGCCGGGCTCATCCACCCGGAGGACCTCGGCTGCGTGGTCCACGAGGTGCGCCGCTTCCTCGCCGCCGACCCGGTCGAGGAGCCGACCACCCGTATCGAGTGCCGCTTCCGCTCCGGCGAGGGAGGCTGGCTCAACGTCGAGTCCACAGTCAACCGCCACCACGGCGGCCTCATCTTCAACAGCCGCGACGTCACCGAGCGCGTCCGCCTCCAGGCGCAGCTCCAGCACAACGCCGAGCACGACCCGCTCACCGACCTGCCCAACCGGGCCCTGTTCACCAAGCGGGTCCAGCAGGCCCTGTCCGGGCGCCGCGCCTCGGACCGGGGAGCCGCCCTGCGGGGCACCGCGGTCCTCTTCATCGACCTCGACGGCTTCAAGGCCGTCAACGACACCATCGGGCACCAGGCCGGGGACGAGCTGCTGGTCCAGGCCGCCCGCAGACTCCAGGAGGCGGTCCGGAAGGGCGACACCGCCGCCCGGCTGGGCGGCGACGAATTCGCCGCACTGATCGCCGGGGACGGCGCCCGGGACCGGGCCGCCCGCGAGCGGCACATCCTGGAGCTCGCCGACCGCCTCAGAGTGGCGCTGTCACAGCCGTACCTCATCGACGGCAACGATGTCCGGGTCAACGCCTCCATCGGCGTCGCCTTCGCCGAGCCGGGCCTCGGTGCGGGCGAGCTGCTGCGCAACGCCGACCTGGCGATGTACCGCGCCAAGGCGGGCGGCAAGGGCCGCGTGGAGCTGTACCGGCCGCAGATGCAGCAGGACGTGGTCCGCAAGGCCGAGCTGGCCACCCGGCTGCGGGCCGCGCTGCACGACGGCGAGTTCGCCCTGCTCCACCAGCCGGTGGTGTGCCTGGAGGACGGCCGGATCACCTCCGTCTGCGCCCAGGCGCGCTGGCGCTCCTCGCAGGGCGTGCTGTTCACCCCCGCCGAGTTCCTGCGGGTGGCCGACGACAGCGACCGGACCGCCGAGCTCGACCGGTGGATTCTCCACGAGGCGGTCGAGCAGGCCGCCGAACGGACCGCGAGCGGCCTCACCGTGCCCGTGGCCGTCCGTATGCGCGCCCGCCGGCTGCTGGACCGCTCGATGCCGCTGGGCTCGGTGGAGGCCCTGCTCACCCGGCACGGGCTGCCGACCGGCGCCCTGGTGATCGAGCTGTCGGACACCGACCCCCGGCTCGGCCTGGACGAGCTGGAGCGCCGGCTGAACGCGCTCAAGCGGGTGGGCGTACGGATCGCGCTGGACGGCTTCGGCAGCGGCCATGCGGCGATCACGGCGCTGCGGCGGCTCCCGGTCGACGTGCTGAAGCTGGACCGCAGCCTGGTCGAGGGCGTCGTCGAGTCGGCACGCCTGCACAAGATCACCAGCGGTCTGCTGCGCATCGCCACCGATCTCGGGCTGGCCTCCGTGGCCGACGGGGTGGACCGGCCCGAGCAGGTCGTCGCCCTGCGTGCGATGGGCTGCACCCACGGGCAGGGCATGGCCTTCTCCGGGCCGCTGGACGAGTACCGGCTGCGCCGGTCCCTGGGCTCCGGCCGTTTCCCGGTGCCGCACGGCCCGGCCGAACCGGCGTTCGCCGCCGGCGCCGCAGCCGCCGGCACCACCTCCGGCGGTGTGTACGCCGGAGGGGTGACCAACGGGGTGCCGAACGGTGTGTCCAAAGGGGTGACCAGCGGTGTCGCCAGTGGAGTTCCGGCCGTTCTCGGAGGTGGCACGGTACTGCGCTCACATAATGAGACTCCCGTCCCACCCACTTGACAGTGGGTGCGTGCCGGGGGGAGGGTCAGTGCCATGCGCACCCGAATTCTCGTACTTGGACAGCGCGTCGGCTGAAGCTGGTGACATCCGGACCGACCCGGAAGCCCAGCGACCCCCACCCGGCGCGCTCCCCTCGCTTGCCTGACGGCAAGGAGGGGTTTTTTGTTGCACAGGCACCTGCCGAACCGCGGTCACCCGCCCGCACATACCTCGCAAAAACCCTCAGCATCGAGAAGAGAATGCCGATGACCGAGCAGGCCACCGGGGCCCATCACCCGCAGCCGCGGCCCCGATCCGGAGGACAGCAGTCCGCCCCCGTCGAGCACGTCACGGGCGCGCAGTCCCTCATCCGCTCGCTCGAGGAGGTCGGGGCCGACACGGTATTCGGCATTCCCGGCGGTGCGATCCTTCCCGCGTACGACCCGCTGATGGACTCCGGCAAGGTCCGGCACGTCCTGGTCCGCCACGAGCAGGGCGCCGGCCACGCGGCCACCGGCTATGCGCAGGCCACCGGCAAGGTCGGCGTCTGCATGGCCACCTCAGGGCCGGGCGCCACCAACCTGGTCACCCCGATCGCGGACGCCCACATGGACTCCGTGCCGCTGGTCGCGATCACCGGCCAGGTCGCCTCCAAGGCGATCGGCACCGACGCCTTCCAGGAGGCGGACATCGTCGGCATCACCATGCCGATCACCAAGCACAACTTCCTGGTCACCAGGGCCGAGGACGTCCCCCGGGTGATCGCACAGGCGTTCCACGTCGCCGCCACCGGCCGCCCCGGCCCGGTCCTGGTCGACATCGCCAAGGACGCCCTGCAGGCGAAGACCACGTTCTCCTGGCCGCCCGTGATGGACCTGCCCGGCTACCGCCCGGTGACCAAGCCGCACGCCAAGCAGATCCGCGAGGCCGCCAAGCTGATCACCGCCGCCCGGCGGCCCGTCCTCTACGTCGGCGGCGGCGTCATCAAGGCCGGCGCCACCGCCGAGCTGAAGGTCCTCGCCGAACTCACCGGAGCGCCCGTCACCACCACCCTGATGGCGCTCGGCGCATTCCCCGACAGCCACCCGCTGCACGTGGGGATGCCGGGCATGCACGGTGCGGTCACCGCCGTCACCGCGCTGCAGAAGGCCGACCTGATCGTCGCCCTCGGCGCCCGCTTCGACGACCGCGTCACCGGCAAGCTGGACAGCTTCGCCCCCTACGCCAAGATCGTCCACGCCGACATCGACCCGGCCGAGATCGGCAAGAACCGCGCCGCCGACGTGCCGATCGTCGGTGACGCCCGCGAGGTCGTCGCCGATCTGATCCAGGCGGTGCAGAAGGAGCACGGCGAGGGCAACCAGGGCGACTACAGCGCCTGGTGGAAGGACCTGACCCGCTGGCGGGAGACCTACCCGCTCGGCTACGACCAGCCCGAGGACGGCTCGCTCTCCCCGCAGCAGGTCATCGAGCGCATCGGTCAGCTCGCCCCCGAGGGCAGTATCTTCGCGGCGGGCGTCGGCCAGCACCAGATGTGGGCCGCCCACTTCATCCAGTACGACAAGCCCGCCACCTGGCTGAACTCCGGTGGCGCCGGAACCATGGGCTACGCCGTGCCGGCCGCCATGGGCGCCAAGGCCGGCGCGCCCGGCAAGGCGGTCTGGGCGATCGACGGCGACGGCTGCTTCCAGATGACCAACCAGGAGCTGACCACCTGCGCCCTGAACAACATCCCGATCAAGGTCGCCGTGATCAACAACGGCGCCCTCGGGATGGTCCGCCAGTGGCAGACCCTGTTCTACAACCAGCGGTACTCCAACACCGTGCTGCACTCCGGCCCGGACGACGTCAACCCCGAGGCCCGCGGCACCCGCGTCCCGGACTTCGTGAAGCTGTCGGAGGCCATGGGCTGCCACGCCATCCGCTGCGAGGACCCGGCCGACCTCGACAAGGTGATCGAGGAGGCGAACTCCATCAACGACCGCCCGGTCGTCATCGACTTCATCGTCCACGAGGACGCGATGGTCTGGCCGATGGTCGCCGCCGGCACCTCCAACGACGAGATCATGGCCGCCCGGGACGTCCGCCCCGACTTCGGCGACAACGAAGACGACTGAGAGCCGCAGGTAAAGGAAGCAGACCATGTCCAAGCACACGCTCTCCGTCCTGGTGGAGAACACGCCGGGCATCCTGGCCCGGATCGCGGCGCTGTTCTCCCGCCGCGGCTTCAACATCGACTCCCTCGCCGTCGGCGTCACGGAGCACCCCGACATCTCCCGCATCACCATCGTGGTGAACGTCGAGGACCTGCCGCTGGAGCAGGTGACCAAGCAGCTCAACAAGCTGGTCAACGTGCTCAAGATCGTCGAGCTGGAGCCGTCGCAGGCCGTGCAGCGCGAACTCGTCCTGGTGAAGGTGCGCGCCGACAACGAGACGCGCTCCCAGATCGTCGAGATCGTCCAGCTGTTCCGCGCCAAGACCGTCGACGTCTCCCCGGAGGCCGTCACCGTCGAGGCCACCGGAAGCAGCGACAAGCTGTCCGCGATGCTCAAGATGCTGGAGCCGTACGGCATCAAGGAGCTCGTCCAGTCCGGCACCATCGCCATCGGCCGCGGCGCCCGCTCCATCACCGACCGCTCGCTGCGCGCCCTCGACCGCAGCGCCTGACGACGGAACACGGGCGGCACCGGCCGCCCGTATTCCGAGACCCTCAGCCTTCCCCTCCCCCCACCGGCATACGGTGGGACGCAACACCTGCACCCAAGGAGAGAACCCAAAGTGGCCGAGCTGTTCTACGACGCCGACGCCGACCTGTCCATCATCCAGGGCCGCAAGGTCGCGGTCATCGGTTACGGCAGCCAGGGCCACGCCCACGCCCTGTCGCTGCGCGACTCCGGCGTCGACGTGCGCGTCGGTCTGCACGAGGGCTCCAAGTCCAAGGCCAGGGCCGAGGAGCAGGGCCTGCGCGTGGTGACCCCGTCGGAGGCCGCCGCCGAGGCCGACGTCATCATGATCCTGGTCCCGGACCCGATCCAGGCCCAGGTCTACGAGGAGACCATCGCCCCCCACCTGAAGGACGGCGACGCGCTGTTCTTCGGCCACGGTCTGAACATCCGCTACGGCTTCATCAAGCCGCCGGCCGGCGTCGACGTCTGCATGGTCGCCCCGAAGGGCCCGGGCCACCTGGTGCGCCGCCAGTACGAGGAGGGCCGCGGCGTCCCCTGCATCGCCGCGGTCGAGCAGGACGCCTCCGGCGACGCCTTCGCGCTGGCGCTGTCCTACGCCAAGGGCATCGGCGGCACCCGGGCCGGCGTCATCAAGACGACGTTCACCGAGGAGACCGAGACCGACCTGTTCGGTGAGCAGGCCGTGCTCTGCGGCGGCACCGCCGCGCTGGTCAAGGCGGGCTTCGAGACCCTCGTCGAGGCCGGCTACCAGCCGGAGATCGCCTACTTCGAGTGCCTCCACGAGCTGAAGCTGATCGTCGACCTGATGTACGAGGGCGGCCTGGAGAAGATGCGCTGGTCGGTCTCCGAGACCGCCGAGTGGGGCGACTACGTCACCGGCCCGCGGATCATCACCGACGCCACCAAGGCCGAGATGAAGCAGGTCCTCGCCGAGATCCAGGACGGCACCTTCGCCAGGAACTGGATGGACGAGTACCACGGCGGTCTGAAGAAGTACAACGAGTACAAGAAGCAGGACTCCGAGCACCTGCTGGAGACCACCGGCAAGGAGCTGCGCAAGCTCATGAGCTGGGTCGACGAAGAGGCGTAGGCCTCACCGCCGGGGGCCGGGGCGAGGATGCCCCGGCCCCTTCGGCGAACCCGGGGTAACGTCGGACGTGTGCGGCGTTGTCCATCCCGTCCAGCCACGGACGGGTGATCCTTCCGCAGAGGCGCAGGACGACCGGCGCCACGCCACTAGACTGCTGCACAACAAACGCGTCAGGCCCACAGCGTCGTGCGTCTTCCACGCGGCTAGCCCCCTCCACCGCCAGCGGCCGTCGGGACGGCCGTCCGCATTGGACATGTGAGGACTCACGTGAGCTCGAAACCAGTCGTACTCATTGCTGAAGAGCTGTCGCCCGCCACCGTCGACGCGCTTGGCCCGGACTTCGAGATCCGGCGCTGCAACGGAGCGGACCGTTCCGAACTGCTCCCCGCCATCGCCGACGTGGACGCGATCCTCATCCGCTCGGCCACCAAGGTCGACGCCGAGGCGATCGCCGCCGCGCGCAAGCTGAAGGTCGTCGCCCGCGCCGGCGTCGGGCTGGACAACGTGGACGTCTCCGCCTCCACCAAGGCCGGCGTGATGGTCGTCAACGCCCCCACCTCCAACATCGTGACCGCCGCCGAGCTCGCCTGTGGTCTGCTGCTGGCCACCGCCCGCAACATCCCGCAGGCCAACGCCGCGCTGAAGAACGGCGAGTGGAAGCGCAGCAAGTACACCGGCGTAGAGCTGGCCGAGAAGACCCTCGGCGTGGTGGGCCTGGGCCGGATCGGCGCCCTCGTCGCCCAGCGCATGTCCGCGTTCGGCATGAAGGTCGTCGCCTACGACCCCTATGTGCAGCCGGCACGCGCAGCCCAGATGGGCGTCAAGGTGCTGTCGCTGGACGAGCTGCTCGAGGTCTCCGACTTCATCACCGTCCATCTGCCCAAGACCCCCGAGACCCTCGGCCTGATCGGCGACGAGGCGCTGCGCAAGGTCAAGCCGAGCGTCCGGATCGTCAACGCCGCGCGCGGTGGCATCGTCGACGAGGAGGCGCTGTACTCGGCGCTGAAGGAGGGCCGGGTCGCCGGCGCCGGCCTGGACGTCTACGCCAAGGAGCCGTGCACCGACTCGCCGCTGTTCGAGTTCGACCAGGTGGTCAGCACCCCGCACCTCGGCGCCTCCACCGACGAGGCCCAGGAGAAGGCCGGTATCGCCGTCGCCCGCTCGGTGCGCCTGGCGCTCGCCGGTGAGCTGGTCCCCGACGCGGTCAACGTCCAGGGCGGTGTCATCGCCGAGGACGTCAAGCCGGGCCTGCCGCTCGCCGAGCGCCTCGGCCGGATCTTCACCGCGCTCGCCGGCGAGGTCGCCGTCCGTCTGGACGTCGAGGTGTACGGCGAGATCACCCAGCACGACGTCAAGGTGCTGGAGCTGTCCGCGCTCAAGGGCGTCTTCGAGGACGTCGTCGACGAGACGGTGTCCTACGTCAACGCCCCGCTGTTCGCCCAGGAGCGCGGCGTCGAGGTTCGCCTGACCACCAGCTCGGAGTCGGCCGACCACCGCAACGTGGTCACCGTCCGCGGCACCCTCGGCGACGGCCAGGAGGTGTCGGTCTCCGGCACCCTGGCCGGCCCCAAGCACGTCCAGAAGATCGTCGCCGTCGGCGAGTACGACGTCGACCTCGCCCTCGCCGACCACATGGTCGTCCTGCGCTACGAGGACCGTCCCGGTGTCGTCGGCACCGTCGGCCGCATCCTCGGCGAGGCGGGCATCAACATCGCCGGCATGCAGGTCGCCCGCGCCACGGTGGGCGGCGAGGCGCTCGCCGTGCTCACCGTCGACGACACGGTCAGCGCGGCGGTGCTGGGCGAGCTGGCCGCGGAGATCGGGGCGACGTCGGCACGGTCGGTCAACCTGGCCTGAGGCGGGCGCAGCCGCGGGCTGCGCCCCCCCGTTCGCCCTGAACGGGCTGCTGCTCGCACGCCGGACGGGCTGGGAGAACCAGCCCGTCCGGCGTTCTGCGTGTCCGCTCCCTCTCCCGAGCACCCCCGCCGAGATCGCCCCGGCAACCGGTCGGGCGACCGCGTCAGCGGGTCAGGGCTTCGCGCCGCAGTCGACGAATCCGTTGACGGCACCGACGACCGTGCCGAGGAAGGCGCCTCCCACCACGCCCGCGCCTGCTCCCGGGATGCCCATGATGGCGCCGCCGAGCATCCCCTTGACCATGTTCTTGTTCATGCACCTGCCCCACTCGCCCTTCTTGTCGTCGGCGCTGAACAGGGCGATCGGTGAGGCCGAGAGGGCAGCGGGCGCGTCGGCGGCGAGAGAGATGACCGGCGGGGTCATGGTGCCCTCGACGGTCCCGCCGGCGGGCACTCCCTCGATGGTCTGGGTGATCTCGTTGCCGCTGACCGACACGCTGATCCGGTGGGCTGTGCCGTCCGTGTCCTCCACCACTCCGGGCAGGATGGTGGCCAGGGTCCTTCCCTCGTCGTCGGTGAACTTCACGCCGCCGCCGTGGGCGGCGAGCCGGGTACCGGCCGGCGGTGCGAACGTGTGGCTTGCGGTGGCCGCGAAGGTGCTGGTCTCGGCTTCCGGATCACTGGCCGGCGGGGTCGCGCCGGGCGGGGTCGGACCGGTATGGGCGATGTACATCGTCGAGCCGGCCGGGGAGTCGACGACGGGGACCGTGATGGTGCCCTCCGACTTCCAGGGGAAGCCCCCGAGGTCGAAGGTCCAGGTACCGGTGACCTTCTTGGCGACCGCCGCGAAGTCGACCCAGCCGTAGTTCTTCGGCGGGACGGTGACGAGCAGGCCGTTGATCTCCGTCTCGTCCGACTGGTACGTGATGGTCGACTGCAGCTGTGAGCTGATCATGGCCTGCATCGGGGCGGAGACGCCCACAGAGGTGGAGACACCCGCCGAGAAGCTCTGCGACCAGCCGCTGCGGTAGATCGTCGTGAAGATCTGGGCCACCTTCTCGGAGGTGTCGTTGTACCAGACCGAGGACGCCTTCTCGCGCGGGAGAGCCTCGGCCGGGCCTTCCGACGTCTGCTTCCAGGAGCAGGTGGAGGTGTCGGTGGAGCACAGGTGCGAGTAGTAGTCGGTGGCGAGCCTCCTGGCCTCGGACGTCTTGCCGGCCGGGACGGTCCACTGCTGCGCCGAGCTGCCGTTGCAGCCGTAGGTCTGGGTCCAGGCGTCCGAGTGCTGGGCGTTCATGACGATGTCGAGGCAGCGGCTGTTGCCCCTGCGGACCAGGGTGAACGTGTCCGGCTTGCCGGCGACAGGCCGGAAGTGCCACTCCTGGCCGCTCTTGCCGCACGACTGCTGGCGCAGCGGAAAGGCGTCGGACAGACACTTGCCCGTGACGGTGTTCGCGACCTGGAACTCACCGGCGCCGAGCGGGATCAGGCGCCAGTTCTGGTGATGGCCGGGAGTGTTGTTGGCGACGATGTACACGCCGTCGTGGGAGTTGCCGTTCTGGACGTCGAGCCGGCGGCCGTTGGCGGCGGAGAACGTCCAGGTGTCACCTTCGGCCGCTTCGGCCGCCTGGGCCGGGGTGACGCCGCCGGTGGCGAGCACGAGCAGGGCGACGAACGGTGCCGCCATGAAGCGCAGGGCACGTCTGAGGTGTCGTTGCATGGTGTCCTTCTGTGAGTGATCCGTGGGTCGTGGCACGCCGGGGCAGGGCCGGTGGGCCGTACTCGCGGCGGCGGACGGAGAGTCGGGGGCGGACAGCCCGTGCACAGTACTAGAGGCATTTTCTAGAAACTAGCTACAGTTTTAGCCCGCCGAACGGACTGAGCCACGTTGCCGGTGAGCGATCAGGGGTGGATTCGTCCCGATCGCGGCACGGGACGGGACGGCTCCGGGCGAGACCCGAAGCCGTGGCGCCAAGGCGAGCCGGGCGCGGCAGCGCTACGTCGCCGGCAGAGGGTGGCGTGAAAGTGATCCCGGGCGCCCCGCGCATCCTGTCCTGAATGCGGCTCTCCGCGGCCGCCGTCGAACCCGACCGGAAGGGCGGCGGGTCTAGAGCCGGGCCCCCTTCAGGGCCATGTGCAGCAGCAGCCGGTCCTCGCCGTCGTCCAGGTCCAGGCCGGTGAGCTGCTCCACCCGGGACAGCCGGTAATACAGCGTCTGGCGGTGGATGCCCAGTTCCGCGGCGGTGCGGCCGGCCTGGCCCGCACAGTCGAGGTACACCTCCGCGGTGCGGGCCAGCTCCCGGTGGGCGGGGGAGAGCAGGGACCGTACGACGGGGTCCTGGGCCGTCTCCGGGGGCAGGGCCGTGAGCAGGCGGAACGGGCCGATCGACGCCCACTCGGCGACCGGGCCGAACCGCCGCTCCGCCAGCGCCGCGCGGGCCGCCGCCGACGCCTCCCGCCAGGCCGCCGCCAGCTCCGTCAGCCCGGTACGCGCAGCGGCCACCCCGGCGGCCGGTTCCCCGCCCGGACCGACCGGACCGGCCGGCCCGCCCGGAGGGACCGCAGCGCCGCCCGGACCCCGCGCCCGCTCCAGCAGCCGGCCCGCCGCCGACATCGCCGGGGTCGGGACATCCGCCGAGCGCAGCCGGATCAGCACGGCGAGGCACTGGGCCGTGCTGCCCCACGGCAGCGTGCACAGGGCTGTCGCCCCCGGCACCGTACGCACCGAGGGCGCGTCGTCCGGGTCGGCGGACGGCCACGGGGCCACGCACACCAGCGTGTGCACCGCCTCCGCCCGCGAGCCCAGGGCGGTGCCCAGCTCGGCCACGGCCATGTCCCGCTGCCAGCCGCGCTCGGCGGTGAGCACCGCGCGCAGCTCCCGGCTGAGGTCCGCGCCGTGCTGCGCCTCGTCCGCGAGCAGCGCCCCGATCCGCGCCGTGACCTCCATCGCCTCCGTGAGCTGCCGGTCGGTCGGGCCGGGGTCGGTGTCCAGCAGCCAGACATAGCCGAGGACGACCCCCCGATGACGTACCGGAAGGCAGATCCGGCCCCGGTGGACGCCCGCCTCCGGGGTCCGCGGGATACGGACCGGGCCGGTGGCACGGGTGATCCCGAAGCCCTCGAACCAGGAGCGGACCGCCGCCGTCGAGCGCCGGGTCAGGATCGAGCGGGTGCGCACCGGGTCCAGGGCGGAAGGGTCGAGATCGCCCTCGCTGTCGTAGGCGCCGAACGCGATCAGCTCGAAGTCCCGGCTCTCCAGCGTCGCGGGCGCGCCCAGCAGCTCCGAGAGCTCGTCCACCAGCTCCTGATAGTCACCCGTGAAATCCGACGTCACCCGGGCATTCTGCCGCATAGTCGTGCGGCTTTCTTACATCTGTCTGAGATCTGCCGCACGGATGCGTGACAGCTGTCGATGGCCGCAGGGCGGAGGGATCCTTAGGTTTCACGGTGGTTCTCCGTGCCGTTCCCGAATCGTCGGGTATCGGCCCTGTATTGGTTGGTATGTGGAGGTGCCCCGTGCTGGGTCCCGTGATTCTCGCCGCGTCGCGCAGCGACCGGATGCGCCGCCTGGTCTCGGCGGCCCCCGTGACCAAGCCGGTGGTGGACCGCTTCATCCCCGGTGAGACCGTCGACGAGATCCTGCCGGTCATCCGGGAGCTGACTGGCAGGGGCCTGGAGCTGACGATGGACGTCGTCGGCGAGGACATCACCCGCCCCGAGCACGCCGAGGCCGCCCGCGACGCCTATCTGGCACTGATCGACCGGCTCGGGCCGCTGGAGCTCGGCACGCGCGCGGAGATGTCCGTCAAGCTGTCGATGTTCGGCCAGGCGCTGGACGGCGGCCACGAGCTGGCGCTGAAGAACGTCCGCCCGGTCGTCGAGGCGGCGGCCCGGATCGGCACCACGGTCACCCTGGACGCCGAGGACCACACCACCCTCGACTCGATGTTCGCCATCCACGACGAGCTGCGCAAAGACGTCCCGCAGACCGGCTGCGTGATCCAGTCCTACCTGTTCCGCACCGAGGCCGACGCGCGCCGCCTCGCCGCGAACGGCAGTCGCGTACGGTTGGTGAAGGGGGCGTACAAGGAGCCCGCCGAGGTCGCCTACCAGCAGAAGCACGAGATCGACAAGGCGTACGTACGCATCCTGCGGACGCTGATGGAGGGCGAGGGGTACCCGATGATCGGGTCCCACGACCCGCGCCTGATCACCATCGCCCAGGAGCTCGCGCGGCGCGCCGGGCGAAAGCTCGACGAGTACGAGTTCCAGATGCTGTACGGCATCCGCAGCGACGAGCATCTGCGGCTCGCCGCCGAGGGCCACCGGATGCGCGTCTATACGGCCTACGGCACCGACTGGTACGGCTACTTCATGCGCCGTCTGGCGGAGAAGCCGGCGAACCTGCAGTTCTTCGTCCGCTCGATGGTCACCAAGGGCTGAGCGCCCGCACCACGCTCGCACGACCGCTCAACTCAAGGAGTAACGGATCCCATGGACGCTGTGACCCAGGTCCCCACCCCCGTCAACGAGCCGGTGCACGGCTACGCCCCCGGCTCGCCCGAGCGCGCACGGCTGGAGGTCAAGCTCCGCGAGCTGGCCGACAACCCGATCGACCTGCCCTGCACCATCGGCGGCGAGAAGCGGATGGGCGGCGGCGACCGCTTCGACGTGGTGCAGCCGCACAACCACAAGGCCCGCCTGGGTACTTACGCCAACGCCACCCAGCAGGACGCCCAGGACGCCGTCGACGCCGCCCTGGCCGCCGCCCCGGCCTGGCGCGCGATGTCCTTCGACGACCGCGCCGCGATCATCCTGCGCGCCGCCGAGCTGCTGTCCGGCCCGTGGCGCGAGACGCTGGCCGCCTCCACCATGCTGGGCCAGTCCAAGACCGCCCAGCAGGCCGAGATCGACACTCCCTGCGAGCTGATCGACTTCTGGCGGTTCAACGTCTCCTACGCCCGCAGGATCCTGGCCGAGCAGCCGCCGGCCAACTCCAAGGGCGTCTGGAACCGGCTGGACCACCGCCCGCTGGAGGGCTTCGTCTACGCCATCACCCCGTTCAACTTCAGCGCCATCGCGGGCAACCTGCCCACTGCCCCCGCGCTGATGGGCAACGTCGTGGTGTGGAAGCCGTCCCCGACCCAGACCCACGCCGCGGTGCTGCTGATGCAGCTGCTGGAGGAGGCCGGGCTGCCCAAGGGCGTCATCAACCTCGTCACCGGCGACGGCGTCGAGGTCTCCAAGGTCGCCCTCGAGCACCGCGACCTCGCGGGCATCCACTTCACCGGCTCGACCCGGACCTTCCAGTACCTGTGGAAGACGGTCGGCAACAACATCGAGAAGTACCGCACCTACCCGCGCCTGGTCGGCGAGACCGGCGGCAAGGACTTCCTGGTCGCCCACCCGAGCGCCGACCGTGCGATCCTCAAGACCGCGCTGACCCGCGGTGCCTTCGAGTACCAGGGCCAGAAGTGCAGCGCCACCTCGCGCGCCTACGTCCCGGCGTCCATCTGGAACTCCGGTTTCAAGGAGGAGTTCGCCGCCGAGGTCGACTACCTCACCATGGGTGACGTCACCGACCTGTCGAACTTCGTCGGCGCCGTGATCGACGAGCGCGCCTTCGCGAAGAACAAGGCCGCGATCGACCGGGCCAAGGAGGACGAGGCCTGCACCATCGTCGCGGGCGGCACCTACGACGACTCGGTCGGCTACTTCGTCCGCCCGACCGTCATCGAGTGCACCGACCCGGAGAACGAGGTGTTCCGCACCGAGTACTTCGGCCCGGTCCTCGCCGTGCACGTCTACGACGACAGCACCCCCGGGGCGTACGACGCGATGCTGACCCAGATGGAGTCGGTCTCCGACTACGCCCTCACCGGATCGGTCATCTCCGGCGACCGCGCGGCGGCGGCGTACACGATGGAGAAGCTGCGCTACGCGGCCGGCAACTTCTACATCAACGACAAGTCGACCGGCGCCGTCGTCGGCCAGCAGCCCTTCGGCGGTGGCCGCGCCTCCGGCACCAACGACAAGGCCGGTGCCCCGCAGAACCTGATGCGCTGGACCCTGACCCGCGCCATCAAGGAGACGCTGGTCCCGCCGACCGACTACACCTACCCGCACATGGGCTGACGCCCACCCCGTTCCCGGACGGCCCAGGTCACCCACCCCCCGACCTGGGCCGTCCGGCCGTTTGTGCAGGTCGGGACGGTGCGACCGGGGAGGCCGTCTCAGATGGTAGGAAGTCCGAGTAATTGTGGAGACAGACGCGCGGTCCTGCCTTAGTTTTGTAGCAGCCGAACGTCTCGCTCGATCAAGCGAATGGCGGTCGTGAGCCGGGCCCCGTGCAGGCAACCCCTGCGGCTTCCGTGCTCCCCGCCCCTTCCGGCGTCTCGCAACCCCTCCGGCACTCCGCGCTGCTTCTCGAAGGAGTCGATTCCCATGGCCGAGACGACCGTCCGCCGCCGCGCCCGTCACCTGACCCGGACGAGCGACGCCGACCGCAAGAACGCCGCGGCCGCGCTTCAGCGCGCCCTCGACCGCCGTGACAACGGCGGCGCCACCGGCCACTGAGCCGACCCGGTCCACGCCGGTCACCCCGACCCGCGGCTGTCCGCATGCCGGACGCCGCATGTCATCCCCTGGGACGAGGAGTAGGGTGCGGCCATGTCTCGCAGCATCGATCTCGCAGTCATTCCGGGCGACGGCATCGGCCGGGAAGTCGTGGCCGAAGGCCTGAAGGTCCTCTCCGCCGTCCTTCCGCAGGATGTGAAGCTGGAGACCAAGGAGTACGACTTCGGCGCCCGGCGCTACCACGCCACCGGTGAGACCCTCACCGACGCCGACCTCGAGGCCCTGAAGCAGCACGACGCCATCCTGCTCGGCGCCATCGGCGACCCGTCCGTGCCCTCCGGAGTCCTGGAGCGCGGCTTCCTGCTCAAGCTCCGCTTCGCCTTCGACCACCACGTCAACCTGCGGCCCAGCAAACTGCTGCCGGGTGTCGCCACCCCGCTCGCCGGCCAGCCCGAGATCGACTTCGTGGTCGTCCGCGAGGGCACCGAGGGCCCGTACACCGGCAACGGCGGCACCATCCGCAAGGGCACCCCGCACGAGGTCGCCACCGAGGTGTCCGTCAACACCGCCTACGGCGTCGAGCGTGTGGTCCGGGACGCCTTCGCCCGGGCGCAGGCCCGCCCGCGCAAGAAGCTCGCCCTGATCCACAAGAACAACGTGCTGACCTTCGCCGGGCACCTCTGGACGGACGTCTTCAACCGGGTGGCCGCCGAGCACCCCGAGGTCACCACCGAGTACATGCACGTCGACGCGGCCACCATCTACCTGGTCACCCAGCCCGAGCGGTTCGACGTCATCGTCACCGACAACCTCTTCGGTGACATCGTCACCGACCTCGCCGCGGCCGTCTCCGGCGGCATCGGCGTCGCCGCGAGCGGGAACATCAACCCGTCCGGCGAGTTCCCGTCCATGTTCGAGCCCGTGCACGGCTCGGCCCCGGACATCGCCGGCCGGGGCAAGGCGGACCCCACCGCCACGGTGCTGTCCGTCGCCCTGCTGCTGCGCCACCTCGGCCTCGACGCCGAGGCGGCCCGCATCGAGGACACGGTCGCCGCCGACCTCGGCGAGCGCGTCGGAAAGCCGGCCCGCTCCACCTCCGAGATCGGCGACGCCCTCGCCGTACGAGTAGCCGGCTGACACCCGCCGCGCACTCGATCGACAACCAATCGAAGCCGTCGGGTTCCAAAAACAAGGCGCCCGGCGGCTTTCACCTGTCCCCGCCGGGTGCGACCATCGACCTGGGCCGCATTCACCCCGTTTCACCCGTCACGGGCCTCGCGCGATAATCGGACGCGGAGCCGCGACATCAGGGAATGCTCGGACGTCCTAGTACTGGCCACCGGCCGTACGGGTGTGACCGCGGCCAGTCACGACAACCGGTGAAGGACATCAATCCATGACGACGCCCACGATCGAGCTCAAGCCCTCCGCCCACCCGCTCTCGGACGCCGAGCGCGCAGCGGTCCTGGCCAATCCCGGATTCGGCCGCCACTTCACCGACCACATGGTGACGATCAAGTGGACCGAGGGCCGGGGCTGGCACGACGGCCAGCTCGTTCCGTACGGCCCGCTCTCCCTCGACCCGGCCACCATGGTCCTGCACTACGCGCAGGAGATCTTCGAGGGGCTGAAGGCCTACCGCCGGCCCGACGGGTCCGTCGCCACGTTCCGTCCGGAGAAGAACGCCCAGCGCTTCCAGGCCTCCTCCCGCCGGCTCGGCATGCCCGAGCTGCCGGTGGAGACCTTCATCGAGGCATGCGACGCGCTGGTGCGGCAGGACCAGGCCTGGGTTCCGGCGCACGGTGGCGAGGAGTCCCTCTACCTGCGGCCTTTCATGATCGCGACCGAGGTCGGGCTGGGCGTGAAGCCCGCCAACGAGTACCTGTTCCTGGTCATCGCCTCCCCGGCCGGCGCCTACTTCCCCGGTGGCGTCAAGCCGGTCTCCATCTGGGTCTCCGAGGACCGGGTCCGTGCCGTCCCCGGGGGCATGGGCGACGCCAAGACCGGCGGCAACTACGCCGCGTCCCTGCTGGCCCAGGCCGAGGCCGCCGCCAAGGGCTGCGACCAGGTCTGCTACCTCGACGCGGTCGAGCACCAGTGGGTCGAGGAGCTCGGCGGCATGAACCTGTACTTCGTGTACGGCGACAGGATCGTCACCCCCTCCCTCACCGGCTCCATCCTGGAGGGCGTCACCCGCGACTCCCTGCTCACCGTCGCCCGCGACCTCGGCTACCGGGCCGAGGAGGGCCGCATCTCCGTCGAGCAGTGGCAGCGGGACGTGGAGAACGGCAGCCTCACCGAGGTCTTCGCCTGCGGTACGGCCGCCGTCATCACCCCGGTCGGCACCGTCAAGCGGGCGGGCGCCGAGTGGCAGCAGAGCGGCGGTGAGCCCGGCGAGGTCACGATGAGGCTCCGCCGGGCCCTGCTCGACATCCAGCGCGGTACGGCCGAGGACAGGCACGGCTGGATGCACACGCTGGGCTGAGCCCCCGAAGGCACTCAGGTCCCGCCGGCGACGGCAGTGAGGGCCGCCCCGGACCCGGAACCCGGTTCCGAGGCGGCCCCGCCGCTTTCCCGGGGCGGGGTCAGCAGCAGATACAGCGCCCCGCCCACCAGCCCCGACAGCAGGAAACTGCAGTCCACCCCGCCGGTGAGCGCCAGCAGCGGGCCCTCGTACGACGGCAGCGACACCGCCAGCACACCGACGACCGCGCCCGCCGCCCAGGAGAAGGTCGCCTGGAGGTTCCACCCGGCCCGGAACCAGTAGGCGCCGCCGCGCGCCCGGCGGTTGAAGACCTGGAGGGCGTCGGCGTCGTACCGCCCGCCGCAGCGGACGAAGCCGATGAGGGTGATCACCGCCCAGGGCGTGCCGATCGCGGTGAGCAGCAGCACGAAGGACGTCATCGCGGACTGTGCGTCCCAGGCGTAGTGGCCGGCGAAGACACAGGCGGTGGCGACCACGGCGACCGCGTAGGTCGCCCGGGCGCGGGAGGCGCGCGGCACGATCGCGTCCAGGTCCAGGCCCATCGAGTACAGCATCAGCCCCGCGTTGCCGACCGAGCCCGCGGAGGCCGCCAGCAGCAGCGGTACCAGGTACCACGCCGGGGCGGCGTCGACCAGCGGACCGGCGTAGTCCAGCGCGGCGCGGGCGGCGTACGAGGTGAAGGTGCCGAAGAGCTGCGGTACCAGCAGGCCCAGCATCAGCCCCAGCCAGGTGGCGTGCAGCACCCGTCGGGAGGAGTGCCGGGCGGGGGAGATGTAGCGGGTGTAGTCGCCCAGGAGGGTGATGAAGGCGATCGGCCCGGACAGTCCGGCGGCCACCGCCGCGAGCAGCCAGGTCGGCCAGAATCCGTCCAGCAGATAGCCGCCGGTCTCCGGCAGTGCCCCGGCGGTGAAGTCGGGGGCGTAGGCGATCACACCGAGCAGCAGCAGCGCCGTCATGCCGATCGCCAGTACCCGGGAGAGGGCGAGCAGCACCCGGTAGCCGTACACCGCGCCCGCGACCGTGGCCGCGGCGAGCAGCCCGTAGACGATCCCGTACGACAGCCCGTCCTGCGGCAGCCCGAACAGCCGACCCAGCACGCCCACCATCACATCGCCGCCGATCCACACGGTCAGCGCGGTGTAGCCGAGGGCCAGCAGCAGCCCGACCACCGAGCCGACCAGCCGTCCGCGCACCCCGAACTGGGCGCCGGACGAGGTCGACAGGTTGGTGCCGGTGCGCAGCGAGATCAGCGCCAGCGGCGCGGTGAACACCACCCCGACCACCGTGCCGGCCAGCACCGAGCTGACCGACGCCCACCAGCCGAGGCCGAAGGACGGCGGCAGCCAGCCGAAGACGACGACCCCCAGACAGAGGTTGGAGCCCAGCAGGATCGAGACGAGGTCCCGCGGTCCGCTGGTGCGTTCTTCCTCGGGGATGGTGTCGACTCCGCGCTGTTCGATCGGCATGGCTGGTCTCCTTCGACGGCCGCCAGGGTGATTGAGCGACGCTCAATGTGACCCTTGTCCTGGCTCGCAGTCAATGGTTGGTTTGCTGCGATCCAATGTTTAGAGTGATGCTCTAAAGCCAGGCAAGCCCAAGGAGGTGCCCCGCCGTGCGACTGACCCCCACGGAACGTGACCGGCTGCTGCTGTTCTCGGCCGCCGAGCTGGCCCGGGCCCGCCGGGCGCGCGGCCGGCGGCTCAATGTGCCGGAGGCGACGGCGCTGATCGCCGACACCGTGTGCGAGGCCGCCCGCGACGGCGCCCGGCTCGCCGAGGCCGTCGAGCGGGCCCGCTCGGTGCTCGGCCCGGACGACGTGCTGCCGGGCGTCGCCGACGTGGTCACCGAGGTACATGTCGAGGCCGTCTTCGACGACGGGTCCCGGCTCGCGGTCGTCACCGACCCGATCGGCGGCGGGCAGGGCGAGCGGGCGCCGGGCGCGCTGCTGCCGGGCCCGGAGCACGACGAGCCCGAGGCTGCGGTGCGGATACCGGTCACCAACACCGCGGCCGTGCCCGTCTCGGTCACTTCCCACTTCCACTTCTTCGAGGCCAACCCGCGCCTGGACTTCGACCGCGGGGCCGCCTACGGCATGCGGCTCGCCGTCCCGGCCGGGTCCTCCGTGCGCTTCGGGCCCGGCGAGCGGGCCGACGTCGGGCTGGTGCCGATCGGCGGCGACCGGATCGCGATCGGCTTCGCGGGTCTGGTCGACGGGCCGCTGGACGCGCCCGGCGCCCGCGAGGAGGCACTGCGCCGCGCCGCCGCCTGCGGCTACCTCGGCGTACCGGACACCAGCGAGCAGGAGGTCGAGCGATGAGCCGTCCCGGAGGCCACCCCGCCGAAGCCCGCCGACTCACCGCGTACGAGTACGCGGCCACCCACGGCCCGCGCGCCGGTGACCGCGTCCGCCTCGGCGACTCGGGTCTGACCGTCCGCGTGGAGTCCGACTCGCAGCGCTACGGCGACGAGTTCCTCGCCGGCTTCGGCAAGACCGCCCGCGACGGGCTCCACCTCAAGGCCGCCGCCGTCCGCGAGACCTGCGACGTCGTCGTCAGCAACGTGCTGGTGATCGACGCGGCGCAGGGCATCCGGAAGGTGTCGATCGGCATCCGCGAGGGGCGGATCTGCGGCATCGGGCGGGCCGGCAATCCCGACACCCTCGACGGCGTCGACGTCGTGGTCGGCACCGGCACCTCCATCGTCTCCGGCGAGGGGCTCATCGCCACCGCCGGGGCCGTCGACACCCACGTCCACCTGCTGTCGCCGCGCATCATGGAGGCGTCGCTGGCCTCAGGCGTGACCACGGTCATCGGCCAGGAGTTCGGTCCGGTGTGGGGCGTCGGCGTCAACTCCCCCTGGGCACTCGAGCGCGCGTTCGGCGCCTTCGACGCCTGGCCGGTCAACATCGGCTTCCTGGGCCGGGGTTCGTCCTCCCACGACGCCCCCCTGGTCGAGGCCCTCGCCGAGGGCGGCGCCTCCGGGTTCAAGGTGCACGAGGACATGGGCGCCCACACCCGCGCCCTGGACACCGCGCTGCGCGTCGCCGAGGAGCACGACGTCCAGGTCGCCCTGCACAGCGACGGTCTGAACGAGTGCCTCTCGGTCGAGGACACCCTCCGTGTCCTGGAGGGCCGCACCATCCACGCCTTCCACATCGAGGGCTGCGGCGGGGGGCACGTCCCCAACGTGCTGAAGATGGCGGGCGTGCCGAACGTCATCGGCTCCTCCACCAACCCCACCCTGCCCTTCGGCCGGGACGCCGTCGCCGAGCACTACGGCATGATCGTCTCAGTCCACGACCTGAAGACCGACCTGCCGGGCGACGCGGCCATGGCCCGCGACCGGATCCGGGCCGGCACCATGGGCGCCGAGGACGTGCTGCACGACCTGGGCGCGATCGGCATCACATCGTCGGACGCGCAGGGCATGGGCCGCGCCGGTGAGACCGTGCGCCGCACCTTCGCCATGGCCGGGAAGATGAAGGGCCAGTTCGGCGCCGACGGTGACGACGACAACGCGCGCGTGCTGCGCTACATGGCCAAGCTGACCATCAACCCCGCCATCGCCCACGGCCTCGCCCACGAGGTCGGCTCCATCGAGGTCGGCAAGCTCGCCGACATCGTGCTGTGGCGGCCCGAGTACTTCGGCGCCAAGCCGCAGCTGGTGCTGAAGGCCGGCTTCCCGGCGTACGGCGTGGTCGGCGATCCGGGCGCGGCCACGGACACCTGCGAACCCCTGGTGCTCGGCCCGCAGTTCGGCTCGCACGGCGCCACCCCCGCCGAGATCTCCGTCGCCTTCGTCGCCCGGGCCGCCGTCGACCAGGGACACGACACCATGCCGACCCGGCGCCGCCGGGTCGCCGTGCGCGGCACCCGCGGCATCGGCCCGGCCGACCTGCGGCTGAACTCCCGCACCGGACAGGTCGACGTCGACCAGCGCACCGGGCTGGTCACCCTGGACGGCGACCCGCTGCGGTCCGACCCGGCCGACGCGGTCTCCCTCAACCGTCTGTACTTCCTCTGACCTTCACGGCTTCCTCCGACCCTCACGACTTCCCCTGACCTTCACGGACGAGGACCTCACATGTCTGCTGCCGCCGACGGCTTCCGCATGCCCCCCGAGTGGGCCCCGCACGCGCGCACCTGGATGGCCTGGCCCGGCCCCAACCCCACCTTCGAGGACCCCGGGGACCTGGCCGCCTCGCGGACCGCCTGGGCGTCGGTGGCCCGCGCGGTGCGCCGCTTCGAACCGGTGACGGTGGTGTGCGGTCCGGGCCAGTCGGCCGAGGCGCGGGCGCTCCTCGGTGAGGACGTCGACACGGTCGAGCGCGAGCTGGACGACGCCTGGATGCGCGACATCGGCCCGACCTTCCTGACCGACGGTCACGGGGAACTCGCGGCCGTCGACTGGACGTTCAACGGCTGGGGCGCCCAGGAATGGGCCCGCTGGGAGCACGACGCGAAGATCGGTGCCCATGTCGCCGACCTCGCGGGGGCCCGGACGTACACCTCGAAGCTCGTCAACGAGGGCGGCGGCATCCATGTCGACGGCGAGGGCACGGTGCTGCTGACCGAGACCGTGCAGCTCGGCCCCGAGCGCAATCCGGGCTGGACCAGGGAGCAGGTCGAGGCGGAGATCCACGCCCACCTCGGCACCCGCAAGGCGATCTGGCTGCCCCGCGGCCTCACCGCCGACTATCCCCCGTACGGCTTCGGCACCCTCGGTCACGTCGACATCGTCGCCGCCTTCGCCGGACCCGGCGTGGTCGTCGTCCACCTTCAGCCCGACCCCGCCCACCCCGACCACGAGGTCTCCCGGGAGGCCGTCGGCATCCTCCGGGCCGCCACCGACGCCCGCGGCCGTCGCCTGCAGGTCGTCGAGGTCCCGGCCCCGACCGTCCTGGAGGCCGACGGCCACTGGGCCGACTACTCCTACATCAACCACTACGTCTGCAACGGCGGCGTGGTGCTCTGCGCCTTCGACGACCCGCGCGACGAGATCGCGGCCGGTATCCTCCGCCGCCTGTACCCACAGCGGACGGTGACCCCGGTGGACGCGCGTACGATCTTCGCGGGCGGCGGTGGCATCCACTGCATCACCCAGCAGCAGCCGAAGGTCTAGAGCAACACGGGAGCAGCAGATGGCCGGTGCGCGCAGGCCGGCGCCGCCGCGGGAGGACGTCCTGGTCGCCGCGATGGAGATGATCGCCGAGCGCGGTCTGGAGAAGCTCACCATGGCGGCGCTCGGCCGTGCCGTCGGCATGAGCAGCGGCCATCTGCTGTACTACTTCCACTCCAAGGACGAGCTGCTGCTGCAGACCCTGGAGTGGAGCGAGGGCCGGCTCGGCGCCGAACGGGCCCGGCTGCTCACCCGCGCCGCGACCGCCCGCGACCGTCTCGACGCCTATGTCGACCTGTACGTCCCCGACGGCCACCGCGATCCGCACTGGACGCTGTGGCTGGAGGTGTGGAACCACTCGCAGAACGCCGACGACGACGCCCGGGACCGGCAGGCCGCCATCGAGGGTGCCTGGCACCGCGACCTGGTGGCGCTGCTCGCCGAGGGCGTCTCGCGCGGCGAGTTCCGCGCCGTCGATCCCGACCGCTTCGCGGCCCGGCTGCGGGCCCTCCTCGACGGGTTCTCCATCCACGTCGCGATCGGGCTGCGCGGCACCGACCGGGAGCAGACCCTCGGCCATGTACGGGACTTCCTCGACGACGGGCTGGTCCGGGACGGCGACGACGGGCTGGTCCGGGACGGCGGCTGAGCCCGCCCGTCCGGGCCGGCGTCCCGCATCGAGCCGAACGCCGGCTCCGGGTCGCCCTCGCCGTCCGGCTGGCGGTGTGGTTTGCAGGCCGGCGTGGACCAGCGGGCAGCCCTGGGTGATCAGCGAGCCGCGGTCCGCGCCGCCGACGGCGGCGGCACTCCGCCCGTCCGCGGCGGTTCCGCCGACGGCGGCCCGTGCGGTGCCGGGCGCCGAGGCGAGGAAGAGCAGCCCGCCGGCGGCTCCCAGGACGGATCCGCGACCGAAGCCGAGGCCGTGCACACTCCCATGAACGGCGGAGGCCCCCTGGCCCGCATCGTGAGACGGTCTGCGGACGCCGGGGCGAACTGTGGTTGACTTCCCCCGTGCTCTCGTTCGCCATGATTATTGGCAGCAGGCGCGCCGGTCCGCAGTGACCGCCACGTACGACCAGGTACGGGTGGACACCGTCGTCCTCGACCCGCGCGCAGACCTCTCGCACCCGCGAGAGGTTTTTCGTTTTTCCCGGCCCACCTTCAGCCGGGGAGAGAGCGCGAGGGATCATAGAAGGACGGTGGAGCCGGTCATTCCGGTTAGACCGAGATCCAACACAGGAGCCTTCAGATCATGACCGCATCCAGCGAGCTCGACGATTCCTTCCACGTCTTCGACACCACCCTGCGCGACGGCGCGCAGCGCGAGGGCATCAACCTCACGGTCGCGGACAAGCTGGCCATCGCCCGGCACCTGGACGATTTCGGCGTGGGCTTCATCGAGGGCGGCTGGCCCGGTGCCAACCCGCGGGACACCGAGTTCTTCGCCCGCGCCCGGCAGGAGATCGACTTCAGGCACGCCCGGCTGGTCGCCTTCGGCGCCACCCGCCGCGCAGGGGCGAAGGCCGCCGACGACCCGCAGGTCAAGGCTCTCCTGGAGTCCGGGGCGCCGGTGATCACCCTGGTCGCCAAGTCCCACGACCGGCATGTCGAGCTGGCGCTGCGCACCACGCTCGACGAGAACCTGGAGATGGTCCGCGACACCGTCTCCCACCTCACCGCACAGGGCCGCCGGGTCTTCGTCGACTGCGAGCACTTCTTCGACGGCTACCGCGCCAACCCCGAGTACGCCAAGGCGGTCGTCCGCACCGCGTCCGAGGCCGGCGCGGACGTCGTCATCCTCTGCGACACCAACGGCGGCATGCTCCCGGCGCAGATCCAGGCCGTGGTCTCCACCGTGCTGGCCGACACCGGCGCCCGGCTCGGCATCCATGCCCAGGACGACACCGGCTGCGCGGTCGCCAACACGCTGGCCGCCGTCGACGCGGGCGCCACCCATGTGCAGTGCACGGCCAACGGCTACGGGGAGCGGGTCGGCAACGCCAACCTGTTCCCCGTCGTCGCGGCGCTGGAGCTGAAGTACGGCAAGCGGGTGCTGCCCGAGGGCCGGCTGCGCGAGACGACCCGGATCTCCCATGCCATCGCCGAGGTCGTCAACCTCACCCCCTCCACCCACCAGCCCTACGTGGGCCTGTCCGCCTTCGCGCACAAGGCGGGCCTGCACGCCTCCGCGATCAAGGTCGACCCCGACCTGTACCAGCACATCGACCCCGAGCAGGTCGGCAACACCATGCGGATGCTGGTCTCCGACATGGCCGGCCGCGCCTCGATCGAGCTCAAGGGCAAGGAGCTCGGCATCGACCTGGGCGACGACCGCGAGCTGGTCGGCCGGGTGGTCGAGCGGGTCAAGGAGCGGGAGCTCAAGGGCTACACCTACGAGGCCGCCGACGCCAGCTTCGAGCTGCTGCTGCGTGCCGAGGCCGAGGGCGCCCCGCTGCAGTACTTCCGGACCGAGTCCTGGCGGGCCATCGTCGAGGACCGCCCCGACGGCACCCATGCCAACGAGGCGACCGTCAAGCTGTGGGCCAAGGGCGAGCGGATCGTCGCCACCGCCGAGGGGAACGGGCCGGTCAACGCGCTGGACCGGGCGCTGCGCGTCGCGCTCGAGAAGATCTACCCGCAGCTCGCCAAGCTGGAGCTGGTCGACTACAAGGTCCGCATCCTCGAGGGCAAACACGGCACCCAGTCCACGACCCGGGTGCTGATCTCGACCTCCGACGGGACGGGGGAGTGGTCCACGGTGGGCGTCGCCGAGAACGTGATCGCCGCCTCCTGGCAGGCCCTGGAGGACGCGTACACCTACGGACTGCTGCGGGCGGGCGTCACCCCGGCCGAGTGAGCGGCGGCGTCCCCGGGAGCGAAGGAATTTCCCGGGGACGATGTCCCATTTCCGGCTGTTCGGGTACTTTCGAAGTATGAAGGGCACGCTGGTACGGCTTCTCATGCGCCTCCTGATCGTGCCGGTCGCCGCCGCCGTGGCGGTCCTGACGGTCGGCACGTCGGGCGCGCACGCGGCCACCGACCTCTCCGAGGTCGCCGACTCCCTGCGCACGAGTCCCGTGTACGTGGACCCGGCCGCCTCCGACCTGCTCTCGGAGGCGGACGCCGACGCGCTCGCCGACAAGATCGAGGACGCGGACGAGCCGATCTTCGTCGCGGTCCTGCCGTCCGACTACCCGACGCAGAACCTCTTCCAGAACCTGCGCACCGAGACCGGGATCACCGGCCTGTACGGCATCCGGCTGGGCGACGAGTTCGACGCGCGGGCGGACAGCAGCGTGCTGAGCCGCCAGGGCGTGCAGAACCTGGTCACCGCCGCGCAGGGCGCGGGCGACGCCAAGGCCCAGTTGAACGACTTCGTCGACGACGCGCTGCGCAGCAACCTCGGCGGCACCGCCCCCAGCGGCTGGAGCGAGGGTTCCGGCACGCAGGGCGTGTCGGTCACCGGGCTGATCACCACCGGCGCGCTGCTGGCCGGCGCGGGCGCAGGCGCGTACGCCATCGTGCGGCGCAACCGCCTCCGTCACGAGCAGGAGCAGCGGCAGGCGCTGGAGAAGCTGCGCGTGGTCGTGGACGAGGACATCACCGCCTTCGGCGAGGAGCTGGACCGCCTCGACTTCCACCCGGCGGAACCGGGCGCCGACGACGCCATGCGCGACGACTACGAGCGTGCCCTGGACGCCTATGAGCAGGCCAAGACGCTGATGGCCGAGGCCGGGAAACCGGAGGACGTGCGGGGCGTCACCCAGGCCCTGGAGGAGGGCCGGTTCGCGCTCGTCCGGCTCGCCGCCCGCCGCGAGCAGCGCCCGCTGCCCGAGCGCCGGCCGCCCTGCTTCTTCGACCCCCGGCACGGCCCCTCGGTCGCCGATGTCACCTGGACGCCGCCGGGCGGCGCCACCCGTGAGGTGCCGGTCTGCGAGGCCGACCGGACCCGGCTGTCCGAGGGGATGGACCCGATGGTCCGCGAGGTGGACACCGAGTCCGGCCGCCGCCCCTACTGGGACGCGGGCCCGGCCTACGGCCCCTGGGCGGGCGGCTACTTCGGCGGCGGCATCCTGCCCGGGCTGCTGATCGGCACCATGCTCGGCAGCATGATGGCCACCCCGTCCTACGCGGCCGACTACGGCTCCGGCTACGGCGACTTCAGCGGCTACGAGGGCGGTGACGTCTCCGGCGCCGACTTCGGCTCCGGCGACTTCGGTGGCGGGTTCGGCGGCGGCGACTTCGGCGGGTTCGGCGGGGGCGACTTCGGCGGCGGGTTCTGACGCGCGGCGGCGCGGCCTACGCTCCCCCCCCATGACCGAGGCGGACGGGGCGAGTGCGGTGGAGCCGGACGGGCCGGAGCCGGACGGGCCGGAATCCGACCGGTCGGAGTCCGACGGGCCGGAATCCGGCGGGACGCGGGCCTTCTCCTCCGCCGGTGAACTCGACGCCTGGCTCCTGGACCTCCCGGCCCCGCACCCCGGACTGCGGGTGCGGGTGGCGAAGAAGGCCTCCGGAGTGCCGTCCGTCACCGCCGCCGGGGTCGACGACGTCGCTCTGTGCCACGGATGGATCACGGGGCACCGCAAGGGGCTGGACGGCACGCACTTCCTCCGGCGGATCACCCCGCCGCCCCGGCAGCCTCTGGTCGCTGGTCATCGTCCGGCGGGTGGAGGAGCTGACCGCCGACGGGCGGATGCGGCCGGCCGGGCAGGCCGAGGTGGACGCCCGCCCGCGCGGGTGGACGGACGCGGTGGGGTGCGGCGTACGCCGCACAGAAGGAGCCCGAGGTTCCGCCGGACCTCGCGGCGGTGCCGGCGGCGGAACCTCGGGCCGGGGCGCGGTTCGAGGCGCTGGACCGGACGGAGCGGTACCGCGTCATGCTCGGTGTGCTGCGTGCCCGCACGGCACAGGCGCGGGCGGCACGGGGGACGGGCGGCCGTCGCGAGGCTGGCGGCGGGGGAGTGATGCCGCCCGCCGACAGCCCTGTGGTCACCGCTCTCAGGTGTTCCTGATCGCCGAGATGTCGAAGTTCAGCTTGATCTTGTCGGAGACCAGCACGCCGCCCGTCTCCAGGGCCGCGTTCCAGGTCAGGCCCCAGTCCGAGCGCAGGAGCTGCGTCTTGCCCTCGAAGCCCACGCGCTCGTTGCCGAACGGGTCCTTGGCGACGCCGTTGAACTCCAGGTCGATGGTGATCGGGCGGGTGGTGCCGACGATCGTCAGGTCGCCGGTGATGCGGTAGTCGTCGCCGCCGAGGGCCTCCGCGGAGGTGGACCGGAAGGTCATCCTGGGGAACTCGTCGATCCTGAAGAAGTCGGAGCTCCTGAGGTGGCCGTCGCGGTCGGCGTTTCCGGTGTCGATGCTCTCCATCGTCACGTCGAGGGAGGCGGTGGACTTGGCCGGGTCGGCGCCGTCCAGGTGCAGGGTGCCGGTGAAGTCGCGGAACTGGCCCTTGACGTTGGTGACCATGGCGTGCCGGGCGACGAAGCCGATCGTGGTGTGCACCGGGTCGAGGGTGTAGTCGCCGGTCAGGGCGGCGAGGTCGGGGTTCACGGACGTGCCCATGGCGATCTCCTGGTGTGCTCGGGTGCGGACTCCTGATGAATATTTCATTGAAGCTTCAACGAAGCTCTCGAGGGGCGACGATAGGCGTTTTCCGTTCAACTTTCAACGGTGTCTGTGGTGTTTCGCGGTTGGATCACCCGCCCGGGTGGTACTCGGCGGGCGTGTCCTCGATCGCCATCCTGGTCGAGCTGATGCGCGTCGGCACGTCAGGCGGCCACATCAAGTGCTGGGAGCGCTTCGCGGAGAGTGCCGCCCGGCTGCCGGGGCCCGTGTCCGGAGTGCCCGCCGGGCAGCGGCTGGACCTCACCGTCTACTTCCTCGGTGACACCGAGCGGGTGGAGACCCTTGCCCCGCATGTACGGTTCGTCATGCTGCGGCCCGTGTTCAGCAGCGCCGCCCTGATGTCGGCGGCCGGCGCCGAGGACGTCACCGACCTCGCTCCGTACCATCCCCGGCTGGCCGCACTGCTGCCCCGGCACGACGTCTGGCACCTCACCCACAGCTTCGCCTACGCCGCCACCGCCACCCGGCTCGCCCGACGCCTGCCCCGCAGACCGCGGCTGGTCGCCTCGGTGCACACCGATGTGCCCGCGCTGGTCGCCGTGTACGCCCGGTACCTCGCCGGCCGGTGGCTGCCCGCCGCCGACCGGGCGCCCGCGCGGCTGATCGCCGACCGGGCCGCCCGGCAGGCGGAGAGCCGGATGCGGCGGCGGCGCGACCGGCTGCTGCGCGACTGCGAGCAGGTGCTGGCGCCGACCGCGGCCGGACGCGAGGATCTTGCCGGCACTGTCGGTGCCGACCGGATCCGGCCACTGCGCCGTGGGCTCGACCGTCAGCGGTTCCGCCCCGACCCCGGCGCCCGGGCCCGGCTCGTCCGCGACCACGGCGTCCCGGCCGACCGGCCCCTGGTGCTGTTCGCCGGCCGCCTGGACGCCTCCAAGGGGGTGCCGCTGCTGACCGAGAGCATGCGGCTGCTGCGCGAGCGGGGCCGCGGCGCACACCTGGTGACCGCGGGAGCGGGCACCGAGGCGGGCGCGGTACGCCGGACCCTCGGGCCCGACGTCACCCTGCTCGGCCCGCTCCCGCAGGAACGGCTCGCCGAGGTGTACGCGGGCTGCGACGTCTTCGCCTTCCCCTCCCGCACCGAGACCGTCGGCAACGTCGTAGCGGAGGCCATGGCGAGCGGTCTCGCGGTCGTCCTGCCGGAGGGCGCCGCTACCACCACCTGGCTGGCCGAACCCGGCCACGACGGCGTCCTCGTCCCGGGCGACGACGCCCGTGTCTGGGCCGACGCCCTGTGCGCGCTGGTCGACCAGCCCACGCGGCTCGCAGCGGTACGCCGCCGAGCCGCGGCCACGTCCCGCGACCACCACCCGACCTGGGACCGCGTCCTGGCGGAGGACCTCCTCCCCGCCTGGCTCCCGACCGCCGCAGGCCACCCCAGCGGCACCCCGATCGTGGCGTGACGGCTCCTGCGGGCCTCGCCGGCCCGTGCGGACGCCCCCCGCTCCCGGACCCTTCCCTCCCCCCCCACGCCCGAGGATCCGGCCCCGCCCCGGCGCTCTCGGCGGCGCCGCACGACGGTGCCACCCGCGCGCCGGTGCCGCGCGCCCGTGCCGTGCGGGCGGGCGGTCGCTGCGGGACGGTGGCGCCGTAGCCGTTCCGCCGGTGCCGGCGCAGGTCCCTCATGGTGTCCCCGCCGCCCGCGCCCGCTGGTCCCCGTGCAGCGCCGCCACCAGGGGGGACGAGTCCAGGCTCGCGATCCCTGCGGCGACCAGGGCGAGGCCGGTCACCGTCACCGCGGTGACCGGCCAGCCGCTGTGCACCGCCTCGCCGAAGACCAGGACGCCCACGGTCACCGCCACCACCGGCTCGGTCGCGTCGATCACCGTCATGCTCGCGGCCAGCGGACCCTGCTGGAAGGCGCTCTGGATCAGCAGCAGCCCGCCCACGCTGGCGACCACCAGCGCGTAGGTCTGCCAGGCGGCCAGCGCCGCGGGTACCCCGTCCCGCAGATGCTCGACCGTCACCGCGAGCAGCACCGACTGGGTGCCCATGAGCGCGCCCGCCGCCAGCGCCACCGCCGACGCGCGCCAGGGACCGGACGGGAGCAGCCGCGCGACCGCCAGCGCGGCCCCGACCAGGGCCGCGGTCGCCCCCACCACCAGCACCCAGGACAGCCAGCCCGCCGACGTCGGGTGCCCGCCGTGCGGGCGGGCCGACGCCAGCGCCAGGGCCAGCCCCGAGGCCACCGCCAGCGTGCCGAACCACTCGCGCACGCCCAGCCGCATCCGGTACAGCCGCGCCGACAGCGGCACCGCGAACACCAGCTCCGTCACGATCAGCGGCTGCACCAGGCTCAGCGGCCCGAACGCCAGCGCAAGCGACTGGAAGCCGTACGCCAGCACCGCCAGCCCGATCCCGCACCGCCACATCCGGTCCCGGACCAGATGGCCCAGCAGTCGCGGGGACAGCGACTCCTCGTCCGGCCGCGCCCCGGCGGCCCGCTGCTGCAGCACGCCCGCGACCGCGAAGCACACGCCCGCCGCGAGCGAGGCGAGCACCGCGACGGTCATCGGCGCCGTGTGCTCACTCGTTCGCCCCGCGGCTCCTGGCCTGCGTCCCCCCGCGGGTGTGGACGTACAGCCGGCGCCGGTCGCCGACGTCGACGCGCTGCGGCAGCGGCAGCTCGTAGCGGACCGGCATCGCGTGGTCGGCGAGCTGCCGCCGCGGGTTGTAGACGGTGTTGAACTTCCACAGCATGCGGGCGAAGTTGGTCTGCCCGTGCAGCAGGTTGCGGCCCAGCACCCGGGCCGCCCCGAACGCCGTCCGCAGCCCCAGGTGCTTGCGGTTGATCACCGCCTGGGTACGGACCAGCTCCTCGTAGAAGCGCTCCAGCGGCAGCGTGGTGGGGACCACGGCGTGCTGGATGTCGAACAGCCGGTAGTCCCGGGTGGTGAGCCGGCGGGACTCGGTGTGCCAGATCTCCGTGCCCGGGTACGGCGTCATCACCGTGAAGTGGACGATCTCCGGAACCGACAGCGCGAACTCACGGACGACGCGGAAGCGCTCCTCGTCCCAGGCCGGATCCACGATCAGGTTGATCGCGACCTGGATGCCGATACGCCGAGCAGTCTCCAGCGCCTTGAAGTTCTCGTCCGGGCTGATCCGCTTGCGGAACAGGTCGAGCCCCTCGGCGTCGATCGCCTCCATCCCGAGGAACATGTAGCGCAGTCCCAGCCGTGCCCACCGCTCGAACACCTCCGGATGGCGCAGCAGCACATCGCTGCGGGTCTCCAGGTAGTACCGCTTGCGGATACCGCGCCGCTCCACCTCCGCCGCGATGGCGTCGCCGTGCTCGGGCCGGATGAAGGCCACGTCGTCGACGATGAAGACGTTCGGCTCCCGGATCCGGGACAGGTCCTCGGCCGCCGCCTCGGGGGAGGCCTTGCGGTAGCTGCGGCCGTAGAAGGTCCACGCGGAGCAGAACGAGCAGTCCCAGGGACAGCCCCGGGTGAACTCGATCGAGGCGCAGGGATCCAGCTCGCCGATGAAATAGCGGCGGCGGTTGCGCATCAGGTCCCGTGCCGGGAGCGGGTCGTCGATGCTGTGCAGCATCAGCGGCGCCGGCCCCCGGCCGGCTGCGGTGATGATGCCCGGCACCCCGTCCGCCCCGCCGTCCCGCACCGCCTGCAGCAGCGGCGCGATCGCCGGTTCCCCCTCGCCCCGGACCACCGCGTCGACCGCGCCCGCCGCCTGCCGCAGCACATCCTCGGCGACGAAGGAGACGCTGTGCCCGCCGAAGAAGACGAAACAGCCCGGGACCTCCCGCTTCACCGCCGCGGCGAGCGCGATCGCCTCGGGGATGTTCGCCAGGTAGTTCAGCGAGATGCCCAGTGCCTCCGGCCGGAACGACCGCACCTCGGAGCGGAGCCGCGCGAGGCTGAGCACCTGAAGGTCCACCACCCGCACCTCGTGTCCCGCGTCCCGCGCGGCCCCCGCCACCCGTTCGAGGCCCAGGGGTTCCAGCCGGAGGAAGATCTCGGAGTACATCAGGGCACTGGGATGGACGAGCAGCACACGCATGGGGTCACCTCGTCACGGGTCGGCGACGCACCGGAACGACGGAGAACCGGAACGAAGAGGAGGTATCCCCTACCTATCCCGGCAAACCAGGACAGCGCACCGCCCATACCGCCGCCTGGCGCACCCGCCCGCCCCTCACGGTGGACTCGGCGCGCCGGACACCGGCCGATGTGATTGGGTCCAGGCATCCGAGCACCCCGCCCGGGAGACCGTCTCGTGACCCAGTCAGCCTCGCTGTCCACCGCCCCGTCCCCCTCCGCGCGCCGCACCGGAACCGGCGACCGGCCGATCGCGCTGGTCACCGGCGCCTCCTCCGGCATCGGCGCCGCCACGGCCCGCCGCTTCGCCGCCGGCGGCTGGCGGCTGCTGCTCAGCGGACGCGATCGGCCCCGCCTGGAGCGCACCGCCGCCGACACCTCCGGTACCGCCCTGCCGGTGGACCTGGCCGCCCCCGACGGCCCGCACCGGCTCGCGGAGTCCGCGCTGGCCTCGGCAGGCCGGATCGATCTCCTGGTGGCGGGCGCCGGCATCGGCTGGGCCGGCCCCTTCACGGAGATGCCCGGCGCCGCCCTGGACGAGGTGCTGACCGTGAACCTGACCGCCACGCTCCGCCTCGTGCACGAGGTGCTGCCCGCCATGGTGGCGGCCGGGCGCGGCCACGTGGTCCTCGTCGGTTCCGTCGCCGGGGTGGTGGGAGTGCGCGAGGAGGCGGTGTACTCCGCCAGCAAGGCCGGCGTCGCCGCGTTCGCCGAGGCGCTGCGCCAGGAGCTGCGCGGGACCGGCATCCGGGTCACCCACGTGGTGCCGGGGCCGGTGGACACCGCCTTCTTCGAGCGGCGCGGCACCCCCTACCAGCGGTCCCGGCCCCGCCCCACCCCGCCCGAGCGGGTCGCCGACGCCGTCTGGCGCGCGGTCGCGCGGGGCCGCCACGACGTCCATGTCCCCGCCTGGCTGGCGCTGCCCGCCCGGGTCCGCGGCATCGCACCCGGTCTGTACCGCCGACTGCTGCACCGGTTCGGGTGAGTGCGGGCCGTACCGCTACGCTCTGCCCGACGGCGCCGCGCGTCGCCGGCCGCGCCGCCCGTCACTCCGGTGACGGTATGAGCACCTACGAATGTGAGGTGACTCTCAGGTGGCATCTTTGTGTAACCCCTACAACGGGCAGGCCCTGTGAGCAGTCGAAACGGCTGCACGCCCCAATGGTTCTGTTCAGGGGTACCAGGAAAACACTCCGGAGACTGTACGGAGTCGACGGCTGGCATTCCTTGGTCGACTTCGTAAGGTCACTACATGACCTTTTTGGATGAGGCGCCGGGCGAGCCTTCGGACGCGCGCGGACGAGTGGCCGAACTGCACGAGATCCGTGCGCAGGCGCTGGCGGGGCCGAGCGAGAGGGCGACGCAGGCGCAGCATGCCAAGGGCAAGCTGACCGCGCGTGAGCGCATCGGACTCCTCCTCGATGCGGGATCCTTCCGCGAGGTCGAGCAGCTGCGCCGGCACCGGGCGACGGGCTTCGGCCTGGAGGAGAAGAAGCCCCACACCGACGGTGTGGTCACCGGCTGGGGCACGGTGGAGGGGCGGACGGTCTTCGTCTACGCCCACGACTTCCGGATCTTCGGCGGCGCCCTGGGCGAGGCCCACGCCACCAAGATCCACAAGATCATGGACATGGCCATCGCGGCGGGCGCCCCGCTGGTCTCCCTCAACGACGGTGCGGGCGCCCGGATCCAGGAGGGCGTCTCGGCTCTCGCCGGCTACGGCGGCATCTTCCAGCGCAACACCAAGGCGTCCGGGGTCATCCCGCAGATCAGCGTCATGCTCGGCCCCTGCGCCGGCGGCGCCGCCTACAGTCCCGCACTGACCGACTTCGTGTTCATGGTCCGCGAGACCTCCCAGATGTTCATCACCGGCCCGGACGTGGTCAAGGCGGTCACCGGCGAGGAGATCACCCAGAACGGCCTGGGCGGCGCGGACGTGCACGCCGAGACCAGCGGCGTCTGCCACTTCGCCTACGACGACGAGGAGACCTGCATCGCCGAGGTCCGCTACCTCCTGTCGCTGCTCCCGCAGAACAACCGGGAGAACCCGCCGCGGGCGGAGTGCACCGACCCCGCCGACCGCCGCTCCGACGTCCTGCTCGACCTGGTTCCCGCCGACGGCAACCGCCCCTACGACATGGCCAAGGTCATCGAGGAGATCGTCGACGACGGCGAGTACCTGGAGGTCCACGAGCGCTGGGCCCGCAACATCATCTGCGCGCTGGGCCGGCTGGACGGCCAGGTCGTCGGCATCATCGCCAACCAGCCGCAGTCCCTGGCCGGTGTCCTGGACATCGAGGCGAGCGAGAAGGCCGCGCGCTTCGTCCAGATGTGCGACGCCTTCAACATCCCGATCATCACCCTCCTCGACGTGCCCGGCTTCCTCCCCGGCGTCGACCAGGAACACGGCGGGATCATCCGGCACGGCGCGAAACTGCTGTACGCCTACTGCAACGCCACCGTGCCGCGGATCTCGCTGATCCTGCGCAAGGCCTACGGCGGCGCCTACATCGTGATGGACAGCCAGTCCATCGGCGCCGACCTCACCTTCGCCTGGCCGACCAACGAGATCGCCGTGATGGGCGCGGAGGGCGCCGCAAACGTCATCTTCCGCCGCCAGATCGCCGAGGCCGAGGACCCCGAGGCGATGCGCCAGACGATGGTCAAGGAGTACAAGGCGGAGCTGATGCACCCGTACTACGCGGCCGAGCGCGGACTGGTCGACGACGTGATCGACCCCGCGGAGACCCGCGAGGTGCTGATCTCGTCGCTGACGATGCTGCAGACCAAGCACGCCGACCTGCCGTCCCGCAAGCACGGCAACCCCCCGCAGTAACGCAGCGGACCCGCCGCGGCAACCCCGCGGACTCCTCTCTCACGGAGACTGACACCCATGAACCTCCCTGCTGACATCCGGGTCGAGAAGGGGCACGCCGAGCCCGAGGAAGTCGCCGCCATCACGGCCGTCCTCCTGGCCCGTGCGGCCGCCCGTCCCGCCGAGACCGCTCCGGCCCACCGCGGCCGGGTCCGCGCGGGCTGGCGCCGCCTCGAGCGCGAGCCGGGCTTCCGCGCCCCGCACAGCTGGCGCTGACCCCACGACGCGAAGAGGGGCCCCTCCGTCAAGGAGGGGCCCCTCTTCGCGTTCCGAAGGGGCGCGGGGAACCGCGCGACCAGCCACACACGGGCTGCACCCATCATGCAAACCGCCCCCGGCAGCCCAGCGGCCGCGGGGGCTTGCGCAACCCTGCGCTACGAGGCGCCTGCCCCGGAGGGGGTACCTCCAGCGCCCACCTGTGCCGCCCTGGAGGCACCGCCCAGGCCGTTCAGGCACGGCTGTCCGCAGGTGGGGGCCAAGCAGGTCGGGCGAAGTCCGCTGCGGTTCGGCAGCGCCGTGAAGGGGCGCGGGGAACTGTGCGACCGGCCACGACGGCGCCGCAGACGGGCGACGGCACGGGCGCGGCACTGCCGGCGGAGCGCTCAGCGCAGGCGCGCCATCAGCGCGTGCTCGACGAGGGTGATCAGCGTCGACTTCGCGTCGGCCCGGTGCCGCGCATCCGTCGTGATGATCGGCGTGTCGGGACCGATCTGCAGCGCCTCGCGCACCTCGTCGGGGTTGTACGGCTGATTCCCGTCGAACCCGTTCAGGGCGATCACGAACGGCAGCCCGGAGTTCTCGAAGTAGTCGACGGCGGGGAAGCAGTCGGCGAGCCTCCTCGTGTCGACCAGCACGACCGCGCCGATGGCGCCGCGCACCAGGTCGTCCCACATGAACCAGAAGCGGTCCTGGCCGGGCGTGCCGAACAGGTACAGGATCAGGTCCTGGTCGAGCGTGATGCGGCCGAAGTCCATGGCGACCGTGGTGGTCGTCTTGTCCCCGGTGTGGGTGAGGTCGTCGATGCCCGCCGAAGCAGACGTCATGACGGCCTCTGTGCGCAGCGGGTTGATCTCCGAGACGGCGCCGACGAACGTGGTCTTGCCCACGCCGAAGCCGCCCGCCACCACGATCTTCGCGGAGGTGGTGGAGCGGGAAGGACCGCCGCTAGAGCTTGCGAAGTCCACTGAGCACCCTTTCGAGCAGTGTCACGTCTGGCTGGCCGCCGGCGCTCTCGTCGCCGCCGGGCTGATGGATGGCGACCAGTCCCGCCTCCGCCAAGTCGGCGACGAGGATCCTGGCCACGCCGAGAGGGATGGTCAGCAGCGCCGAGATCTCGGCCACCGACTTGATCTCACGGCAGAGGTTGCAGATCCGCTGATGCTCGGGCAACTGGCCCTGCATCTGGTGCGGCTGCGCGGTGGTGTGCACCAGCGCCTCGATGGCGAGCTGGTACCGCGGCTTGGTTCGGCCGCCCGTCATGGCGTACGGACGTACCAGGGGGTTGTTCGCCGCCCCGGCGGGCGCCGGCTCGGGGGTGCGGCGCTGCGGCTGCACCGGCTGGATGCGAGGTGCATGCGGCTGGTCGTACGGTGAAGGGCCGGGGCCCTGCGGGGCGTACGGCTGCCGGTGGCCGGGCGTGGAGGGGAAACCGTACGGGTTCGACGAGCCGTCGTTCTGGCCCTGGCCAGGGCCGTACGACCAGTTGCCCGAAGACGAACCGCCTGGGGGTGTTGCCACTTTCTCCTCCTCCGACTGTGCCTGGCATCCATCGCTGTGGAGCCGCGTCCCGAAACCTTACGGCCACGGGACGCCGAAACGCACCGCCCGCTCGTTAGTTGAGAAGGCTCCCCTGGAGCTCCGCACGCAGGTCGGGCGTCAGGACCGTACCGGCACGGTCCACCAGAAGGGCCATTTCGTACCCGATGAGGCCGATGTCCGCCTCCGGGTGTGCCAGAACCGCGAGCGAGGAACCGTCGGAGATGGACATGATGAAGAGGAATCCCCGCTCCATCTCCACAACCGTCTGGTTCACGCTGCCGCCCTCGAAGATGCGCGAGGCACCGGCGGTCAGCGAGGTCAGACCAGAGGCGACGGCCGCGAGCTGATCTGCGCGGTCGCGCGGGAAGCCTTCGGACATCGCCAGAAGGAGTCCGTCGGCGGAGACCACCACCGTGTGGGACACCCCCGGGGTGTTGTCCACGAAGTTGGTGATCAACCAGTTCAGGTTCTGTGCCGCCTGGCTCATCGGGCTCACACTAACGCTCCTGGTTGTAGGTGCTGTCAGGGCCGAAGCCCTGGCCGTTCGTTTCACTGCCTGCGCTGCGGCCCCGTTGGACACCGCGCCGCAGGTTGCTCAGCCTGCCCCGGACGTCCTCCGGGGCGCGGGAGACCTGGGGGCCTCCCTGGGGGGTGGTTTCGGCGGAACCCTCGACCAGATTGGCCTTGGGCACCCGCCGCGGCAGTCCGGAGGAGGTCACCCCGCCCGCCTTCGGCTTCCGCAACGACGAGGCCTGCTGCCAGCGGTCGTCGTTCGCCGAACGCCAGCCGCTGTCGCCGTTGCTCTCCGGAGCGGAGGCCGGCGCCTCGCGGTCCACGTGCCGTGCGTCGCCCGGGCCGCTCGCGGGGGATCCGCGGCGCGGCAGCCCGGCGTCGGTCAGCGCGTGTCCGGCGGAGGGGTCCGGTCCCGGACGGCGGTCGAAGCCTACGCGGTCCGCCTCGTTCACGTCAGCGGCCTGCGCGGACTCCGTTTCCGGAGCATCCGCAGGGTACTGGGCCGGGTAGCCGTTCGGGTAGCCGTTCTGCTGCGGCCAGTCGTCCTGCTGGCGGCGCTGACCGAAGCCCGGGAAGCCGTCCGCCGCGGTGTGCGCGGTGTGCGCCTCCTGCGCCGGGTCCCGGTACGAGGGCTCGGGGTAGCCGCCGTTGGGGGCGTAGGACCCGCCCTGCGGCATACCGCCGTCGGGAGCGTAGTACCGCTCGTCGTACGTCTGCTCCCCGTAGGCCTGCTGCTGCGGCTCGTCGTACGCCGCCTGCTGCTGCTCCTCGTACGGCACCGAGCGGTCGTACGCGCCGGACTGCTCCGGGTAGCCGCCGTCGTCGTAGGGCTGCTGTGCGGTGAACCGGTCCTGGCCGCCCTGCGTCTCGTCGGTCTCCGGACCGTCGGTCGGTCCGCCGTGCGTCTGGGCCTCCAGCGCGGCGCGGCGTCCCCCGCGCATCAGGGAGCGGCCGACCGGGTCCAGTTCGCGGATGTCGTCGGGGACCTCGGAGTAGCGGCTGTCGTCGAAGCCCAGCTCCGCGGCGGTCCGCATCGGCTGGCTGTAGTCCTCGCCGCCGTGGAAGTTCTGCTCCGGGATGATCTGCGAGACGGTGAACTCGTCGCGCTCCATGGGCGCCTCGCCGCCACCGCCGTGGGTGATCGCGTCCGGGAGCATGACCAGCGAGGTGGTGCCGGCCTGCTCACCGGAGGGGCGCAGCTGGACCCGGATGCCGTGCCGGTCGGACAGCCGGCCGACCACGAACAGGCCCATGCGCTGGGAGATCGCGGCGTCCACGGTCGGCGGGTTGGCGAGCTTGTGGTTGATGTCCGCGAAGTCCTCGGCGGTCAGGCCGATGCCCTTGTCGTGGATCTCGACCATCACCCGGCCGTCGGGGAGACGGGTCGCGGTGACGCGGACCTTGGTCTGGGGTGAGGAGAACGTGGTGGCGTTCTCCAGGAGCTCGGCCAGCAGGTGCACGAGGTCGGTCACGGCACGGCCGTGGATGTCGGCCTCCGGCACGCCGGACAGCTCGATGCGCTCGTACTGCTCCACCTCGGAGGAGGCCGCGCGCAGCACGTCGACCAGCGGGACCGGCTGGTCCCAGCGGCGGCCGGGCTCCTCGCCGGCGAGGACCAGGAGGTTCTCGCCGTTGCGGCGCATACGGGTGGCGAGGTGGTCCAGCTTGAAGAGGTTCTCCAGCTGGTCCGGGTCGGCCTCGTTGTTCTCCAGGTCGGTGATCAGGGTCAGCTGGCCCTCGATCAGCGACTGGTTGCGGCGCGAGAGGTTGGTGAAGATCGCGTTGATGTTGCCCCGCAGCAGGGCCTGCTCGGAGGCGAGCCGCACCGCCTCGCGGTGGACCTGGTCGAAGGCGCGGGCGACTTCGCCGATCTCGTCGGTCGAGGTGATCGGGATCGGCGCCACCCGGGTGTCGACCCGGCCGGGGTCGGTGCGGGAGAGCTGGTCGACCAGCATCGGCAGCCGCTGCTCGGCGATTCCGAACGCGGCGTTGCGCAGCTGGCGCATGGCGCGGCTCATCTGCCGGGCCACCATGCCGGCCAGGATGAACGCGGCCAGCAGCGCGACCACGACGATGGCGCTGGTGACGTAGGTGTCCTGCTCGGCGTCGTCGGCGATCTGGGCGGCCTCGGTCACCGCCCGGTCGGCCAGGTCGGCCTCGATGGTGCGGTAGGCGTCGAACTTGAGGGTGTTGACGGCCCACCAGTTGTCCGGTGTGATGCCCTGCTTCGCGAGGTCCGCCCGCGCGCTCTCCTCGGTGGACTCCAGCCGGGCCACCTCCGAGATCATCGTCGTCGGATTGGTGGGCGGCGGCACGTAGTCCGGATCGGCGGCCTTGGCCTCCTTGGCCATGGCCGCGCCGTCGTCCTTGAGCTGCTGCTCGGCGTCCTCGAGCTTCTTCGCGTCCGCCTCGGTGCCACCGCCGATGTACTCCTCGATGGCGATGCGCTCCAGATAGGCGTACGAGGAGAGGGCGACCCGCTGGCTGGCCAGGTGGCTGGGGTCGGGGCCCGGCTTGACCAGCAGCTGCATACCGATGGACCGCTGCAGGGAGAGCGCGGCCTTGGTCAGCGAGATGGCGTAGACGGTGCGGCCGTAGGAGGTGATGTTTCCGGTGCCCAGACCGAGCTCGTTGGCGAACTCCATCAGCGGGTGGGCGACCTGGACGTAGCCCTCCTGGGTCTCCACGCCCTTGAGGTTGGTGGTGTAGGCGGCGGCGCGCAGCGACTGGAGCTTGGGCTCCTGCTCGCGGAAGAGCTTCAGCCGGCGCTCCAGGCCGGGCTTGTCCGGCATGCTCTGCGCGGCCTCGTCGAAGGCGTCGGCGGCCTCGTCCGTCGCCTGCCGCACCTGGGTGACGGTCTGGTCGTCCTTCTTGCCCTGCAGCAGCGGGGCGGCGGACGCGTCACGCTCGACGTAGAGGGCGTTGGCGTAGGTGAGGGAGGCCCGCACCAGGCGTGCGGTGTTCTCGGCGTCCTCGGCGTCCTGCCAGGTGTCGATCGAGCTCTTCACCTGGAAGCCGCCCATGACGAGGCCGACCAGCACGGGTATGAGCAGGATCGCGTTCAGCCTGGTGGCCACCCGCCAGTTGCGGGGGGTGAACCGGCCGCCGCTCGGCTCCGGTTCGGCCGCGGGTTCCGAGCCGGACACGGGGGCGGGCGCCGCTGTGCGCGGCGGCGGGGTGAAGTTGCCCCGGGCCGACGGCTCGGGACCGTTCGTGCTTCGCCTCACTCGACCAACAACCTCTCGGCGCTCGGCACCTACGTCGTGCCGCAGTGTCTCAGAGCCCCCTGCGCCATCGAGTACGAGCTACCGCTGAGTACGTCTTCGGCCATGGGGCAGTTCTGGCATTCCAGCACGACGACCTGCGCTCTTCCAAACAGTGGGATCGGGCGCAACAAGGCCGCGCAGGGCCCAGATAAAACGGTCATAAAGAGCGAGGGCCGTCAAATGGCGGGGCGTTCGTGAGCGCAGTGAGACCGGATGTGCGCGACGCGTGGCGGTACCACCGGATTCCTCTGCCGAAACGTTATGAACACCGGAGCCGGCCGTGTCAAAGGACACAGCTCGGCCCCGGTGCCGGTGCCGACAACTGCCGTACGCCGCTTCCCACTTGGTCGGCTCTTGATCGATTTCCCGGTCGGCTACCGCAGCCGGGCCATCAGCGCGTGCTCGACGAGGGTGATCAGCGCCGACTTCGCGTCCGCGCGGTGACGGGCGTCGGTGGTGATGATCGGGGTGTCCGGGCCGATCTGCAGCGCCTCGCGCACCTCGTCCGGGGTGTAGGGCTGCTGGCCGTCGAAGCCGTTGAGCGCCACGACGAACGGCAGGCTGCTGTTCTCGAAGTAGTCGACGGCGGGGAAGCAGTCGGCGAGCCTCCTCGTGTCGACCAGCACGACCGCGCCGATGGCGCCGCGCACCAGGTCGTCCCACATGAACCAGAAGCGGTCCTGGCCGGGCGTGCCGAACAGGTACAGGATCAGGTCCTGGTCGAGCGTGATGCGGCCGAAGTCCATGGCGACCGTGGTGGTCGTCTTGTCCCCGGCGTGCGTGAGGTCGTCGATGCCGGCGCTGGCGGACGTCATGACCGCCTCTGTGCGCAGCGGGTTGATCTCCGAGACGGCGCCGACGAACGTGGTCTTGCCGACGCCGAAACCGCCGGCCACCACGATTTTGGCGGAGGTGGTCGCCCGGCCTCCGTCAGAGCTTGCGAAGTCCACTGAGCACCCTTTCGAGCAGAGTCACGTCCGGCGCACCGCCGTTGTTCTCGTCGCCGCCCGGCTGGTGGATGGCGACCAGGCCGGCCTCGGCGAGGTCCGCGACCAGGATCCGGGCGACGCCGAGAGGCATCGCCAGCAGCGCCGAGACCTCGGCGACCGACTTCACCTCCCGGCACAGATGGCAGATGCGCTGGTGCTCGGGAAGCAGCCCCATGAGCGCTGCCGGGTCGGCCGTCGTACTGATCAGTGCCTCTATGGCGAGCTGATAGCGCGGCCGTGTCCGGCCGCCGGTCATCGCGTACGGACGTACCAGCGGCTGGTCGCCCTCGTCCTCGTACGGCTCCGCGTACGGATCATGAGAGGCGGTGGGCGGGGTCATGAATCCTCCGGGCGGGACAGCAAGTCGGTCAGTCGTGCCGTCTAGGGGGGCCGGTGGGGGGATTGTGGCGGCCGGACGGTGATTTGGTGAGACGGGTGGTGCCGGGGCCGATCAGTGGAGCAGACTTCCCTGTAGTTCCGCACGGAGGTCGGGCGTGAGCACCGCGCCCGCGCGGTCGACGAGGAGTGCCATTTCATAGCCGACGAGGCCGATGTCGCACTCCGGGTGGGCGAGGACGGCCAGGGACGAGCCGTCCGAGACGGACATGAGGAAGAGGAACCCGCGTTCCATCTCGACGACCGTCTGCGCGACGTTGCCGCCGTCGAAGATCCGGGACGCCCCGGCGGTCAGCGAGGTCAGCCCGGAGGCGACGGCCGCGAGCTGGTCGGCGCGATCCCGCGGGAACCCCTCGGACATCGCCAGAAGGAGTCCGTCCGCCGACACGACGACGGTGTGGGACACCCCCGGGGTGTTCTCCACGAAATTCGTGATCAACCAGTTGAGGTTCTGTGCCGCCTGGCTCATCGGGCTCAACTATCGCTCCTGCTGGTGAGAGGGGTGCGGGAAGCTGCCGGTCTGGTGGGGACCGGCCTGACGCCCCTGTGCGATACCCCGACGGAGATTGGTCAGTCGGCCGCGCACGTCGTCGGGCGCGCGCGAAACCTGCGGACCGCTGTTGTGCGCCTGCTGCTCGGCCGTGCCCGGGACGAGGTTGGCCCGGGGCACCCGGCGCGGCAGACCGGAGGTGGTGACCCCGCCCGCGGAGGGCTGCCGCACCCGCTCGGCCTGCCGGACGAGATCGTCGTTCGGCGAGCTGCGCCAGGAGGAGGCGGCGGTCTGCTGGGGAGCGGAGGGCGACGGTGCGGCCGCAGGGGGCTGCGGCTGCTGCTCCGGGGCGGGTGCCGGGCCGTTGCCCTGCATCCGCGCCCGGCGCTCGCCGTGGAACCAGTTGGTCTCCAGCGTGTCGTACAGCGGCGTACGCCCGTCGCCGGGACCGGACGCCGGGGGCAGCGCCTCCGGCTCGTGCCGGGCGGGACGCTGCTGGGGGGCCTGGGGGGCCTGCGGGCGCTCGAACTGGCCCGTGGAGCCGTTGTCGTACGCCTGCGGAGCGCTGAACTGCCCGGGACCGCCCGGAGCGGGCGAGCCGTGCCCGGACGGACCGCTCTGGCCGCCGGGCGTGCCGAAGACGTCCGGGCGGACGAACGGGCCGGTGCCCTGAGCGGAGTCGGCGTCCTGACGCCCGAACCGGTCGCCGTCCCCGGGACCGCCCGCGCCGTCGCGCCCGAACTGGTCCCTGTACGCGGCCCCGTTGGAGTTGGCACGGGTATCGGCGTCCGGCCGGGGGTGACCGGCCGGTGAGCCGGGGCCCTGCTGCCGGTCGAAGCCCGGGACCGCCGGGAGCTCCGCGGTCGCGCCCGGACCCTGCCGGTCGTCGACGCGCGGGATGCGGGAGGTGCGGGAGACGTCCGGCTCCTCGTGGCCGCGCGGGGCGTCCAGCGAGCCGCGCGGCACCGGCGGCTGCGCGTTCTCGTCGCTCCAGCTGGGCACGCGGGGCTGGGTGTTCCCGCCGCCGGGCAGCTCGGCCCGCGGCGCACCGTGCGGCGGCAGCTGCGGGCGGCGGCCCTGCTCGGCGTCGCCACCGGAGCGGTCCTTGCGGTGGCGACGCTGCGGGGCGGCCGGGCCACGGCCGCCGCCGAAGGCGTCCTGACCCTGGGACTCGTTCAGGCCGGCGGCCTGCAGGCCCTGTGGGGCGGCCGGCGCCTGACCGGCACCGGCGCCCGCGCCGGCCGGGGACGGGCGGTTCTGCTGCTGCGGGGGCGCTGCCGGGGCCTGCGGTCCACGGGCACCGCCCGGGGCGCCCGGACGGCCCGGACCGTCCCGGCCGGGCAGAGCGGCACGCGGACCCTGACCGGCGCCGAGCCGGCCACCGCCGGACGCACCGGCGCCGAGGGCACCGCCGTTCCCGGGCGCACCGGCGCCCAGCGAACCGCCGCCCTGGCCGCCCGCGTTGCGCCGGGCCGCCGCGGCACCGGCCGCGGCCTGCGCGGCGGCCGGACCGCCGGAGCTCTGCTGACCGGGCTTGCCCTGCGGCTTCTTGCCGCCCTGGGCGACATCGACGGGCAGCATGACCAGCGCGGTCGTGCCACCGGAGTCGGACGGGCGCAGCTGGATACGGATGCCGTGCCGTTGCGACAGCCGGCCGACCACGAACAGACCCATGCGGCGGGAGACGGAGACGTCCACGGTGGGCGGCGAGGCGAGCCGCTCGTTGATCGCCGCGAGGTCCTCGGGCGACAGGCCGATACCGGTGTCGTGGATCTCGATCAGCACCCGGCCGTCGGGCAGCGCGTGGCCGGTGACCTTGACCTTGGTCTGCGGCGAGGAGAACGAGGTGGCGTTCTCCAGCAGCTCGGCGAGCAGGTGCACGAGGTCGTTGACGACCCGGCCGGCCACCTGGGTGGTCGGCACCGCGGCCAGCTCGATCCGCTCGTACTGCTCCACCTCGGAGGCCGCAGCGCGCAGCACGTCGACCAGTGGAACCGGCCGGGTCCAGCGGCGCCCCGGCTCCTCACCGGCGAGGACGAGGAGGTTCTCGCCGTTCCGGCGCATGCGGGTCGCGAGGTGGTCCAGCTTGAACAGCGAGGACAGCTGGTCCGGGTCGGCCTCGCGGGACTCCAGTTCGGAGATCAGCGACAGCTGGCGCTGGATCAGACCCTGGGAGCGGCGCGAGAGGTTGGTGAACATCGCGTTGACGTTGCCCCGCAGCAGCGCCTGCTCGGCGGCGAGGCGGACCGCCTCGCGGTGCACGTCGTCGAAGGCGGCGGCCACCCGGCCGATCTCGTCCCGGGAGTGCACACCGACCGACTCCACCGAGGTGTCGACGTCCTGCGGGTCGGACTCGGACAGCTGCTTGACCAGCTCGGGCAGCCGGTCGGAGGCGACCTTGGTGGCGGTGTCCTCCAGCCGGCGCAGCGAGCGGATCATGGACCGTGCCACGACGAACGCGCCGACCAGCGAGACACCGAGCACGATGAGGATCAGCGCACCGGAGATGATCGCCTCGCGCTCGGAGGTGCTGCGCAGCTCGCGGGCCTTCTGCTCCATGTCCTCCAGCAGCGAGCGCTCGATGTTCGACATCTGCTGGATCTTGGTGGAGCTGTCGTCCAGCCAGTCCTGGTACGACCGCTTGTCCTGCGACTTCAGACCGCTGGCGTCGGCGAGGGCCCGGCTGGCGTACTGGTCGGTGGCCTCGATGGTCGGGTTGCCCTGGTCGATGGGCCGCAGCAGCTCCTCGGCGCCTTCGCCGTAGATGCTGGTGAAGCTGCGGATGTCGGACCGCTGACCCTGCAGGGCGGCCTCGGCGTAGAGACGGTCGTTCTCGGAGAGCTCGCCGTAGGTGGAGTTGCTGGCGGGCAGCGCCGCCGCGATCACCGCGCGCTGGACGGAGGCGTACTCCTTGGCCGAGGAGAAGGCGGCCAGGGCGCGCGTGCGCTGGATCATCTCCGGGTTGCTGGTGGCCTCCGCCATGTCCTGCGAGAGGTCGAGCAGGTTGGTGATCAGGCGGTGGTACGCCTCGACGGTCTGGGTCGAGTTGCCCTTGGCGTCGTAGGCGGTGCTGCGGATCTTGTTGAGGCCGTTGAGGTCGCGCGCGAGGCCGACGACCGTCTCGCGGACGCCGTCGAGGTTGCCCTCCTTGCTCGCCTCGTCGATCGCCTCGGAGCTGGCGAGGAAGTTGTCGCGGGCCCGGTCGGTCTTCTCCCGGTCGCCCTTGATGGCGATCGCGCTGGCGCTGGAGTCGTGGGCCAGCGGGCCGGCGGACTGGTCGCGCTCCTCCTGGAGGGCGGCGGCCAGTTCGGTGGCCTGCTGGGTCATCTCCGTCAGCAGCCTCATGTTGTCGAGCTGCTGGATGTCCTCCATGGACTCGTTGATGCGCAGCGCGCCCAGCGAGGTGGCCGCGACCACCGGGAGCGCGAGCAGTGACACCAGACGGGTGGAGATGCGCCAGTTGCGCAGGGCTATTCGCGGGCCGGGTCCGGCCGGTCCCTTCGGCGGCCTCACCGAGGGCGCCGCGGGCCCCGCCGGGTCCGATGCCGACCCGCTGCCGGACCGCTCGCCGCTGTCACCGGCCGTGGCCGGGCCCTGGTTCTGGGCGTGCTGGGGCGAGGAGCTGACGGCCATGGGGCCGGTCCCGCCGTGCTCCGGCTCCGCCGAAGCGCTGCCATCCCTCTTGAAACGTCCCTGCACTAGCGTCGCAACCTCTGGACCAGGCGCCTCGCCGCGCGAACGGCAAGACACGGTGTCGGCGTCATAGGGGCGCCCTGAATTCGCCCCCGTGGTGGTCGTAGGTGACCGGCGCTGGCTTCCCCCTTCGTGCCGCCACTCTCGGCGCTTCTCTGCGCCCCCTGTGCGCCGGCTCGATCCTGCGGCGGTCCGTGGAATTCCAGCACAGTGCCGGATCTCCAACAAGGCCCGCGAGCCAGGCCGTGACATCCGTGACACGACGTGAGGAGCGAGTCACCGGCCGTAGAAAGTGATCTCCCGCAAACCGGACGTAATTCCGCGAGTCGTCGCCGGGCGCGCGGTGTCCCAGTCGCCATGATCAGGAGCGGAATGCGGGCTTCAGTGGTCCAATGTCCGTTTCGTTGCGGTGCACTGCAGGTCTGAATTGACCGATTTGATCCTCGGGGAGTGAGCAAACTCACACCCAGAACGCGGGACCTGCCGCGATCGGCGGGGAAGCGCGTGTTTAGCCTGACGCTTTACAGGAAGCGCCACTCTGACCAAAGGTCTCGTACAACCGTGAAGACGACGATGATGTTCCACCAGATCGCGAATCCGCGCCGCACGACGCTGGCCCACCTGGACGACGCCGACGACCTGTGGACCCCGGAGCACCCGGAGCACCCGGAGCACCCCGTCGAGCTCCCCGCCCAGACCGCCAACCCCCGGCGCACCGTCCTGATGGAGATCCCCGTCGCGGCCCTCGCCGCAGAGTAGTACGCCCTCCTGGCCGCGTACTGCCGCTGCCGGTAGACCCCCTGCATCCTCCGACCGGTAGTACGTCCGCCACCCGCCAGGTGTTCAGCGAGGCGCCCGTCTCCTGCCGCGTTAGCCTGGAGCGTCAGACTCCAGCCGCTTCAGTCAAGGGGCCAAGCAACCCGTGCGCATCGCCAGGTTCTCCATCGACGGCAACGTCGCCTTCGGCGCGGTCGAGGGCGACCAGCCGGACGAGCTCGTCCTCGACATCATCAAGGGCATCCCGTTCGCGGACTTCGAGCTCTCCGGCACCAAGGTCCCGCTCAGCAAGGTGCGGCTGCTGCCGCCGGTTCTCCCGAACAAGGTGGTCGCCTTCGGCCGCAACTACGCCGAGCACGCCCGCGAACTCGGCAACGAGGTGCCCGACGCCCCGTTCGCCTTCCTCAAGCCGTCGACCTCGGTCATCGGCCCCGGTGACGAGATCCAGTACCCCTCCTTCTCCGAGGAACTGCACCACGAGGCCGAGCTCGCCGTCGTGATCGGCCGGATGTGCCGCGAGGTCCCGCGCGACCGCGTCGGCGACGTGATCCTCGGCTACACCTGCGCCAACGACGTCACCGCCCGCGACATCCAGAGGCGCGAGAAGCAGTGGGCCCGGGCCAAGGGCTTCGACACCGCATGCCCGCTCGGCCCCTGGGTGCAGACGGACCTCGGCCTGACCGCCGCGTCCGACCTGACGATCCAGCTCACCGTCAACGGACAGCAGCGCCAGCTCGGCCGCACCAGCGAGATGATCCACTCCATCGAGGACCTGGTCGTCAACATCTCCGAGGCCATGACGCTGCTCCCGGGCGACGTGATCCTCACCGGCACCCCGGCAGGGGTCGGCCCCCTCAACGTCGGCGACGAGGTCGCCGTCACCATCGAAGGCATCGGCACTCTCACCAACAAGGTTGTCAAGCGTGGCTAGCGCACCCGCCTCTCCCGTCCGCGTCCGTTTCTGCCCGTCGCCGACCGGCAACCCCCATGTGGGCCTGGTCCGCACCGCCCTGTTCAACTGGGCGTTCGCCCGGCACCACGGCGGCACCCTGGTCTTCCGTATCGAGGACACCGACGCGGCCCGCGACTCCGAGGAGTCGTACCGGCAGCTGCTCGACTCGATGCGCTGGCTGGGCTTCGACTGGGACGAGGGCCCCGAGGTCGGCGGCCCGCACGCGCCGTACCGCCAGTCGCAGCGCATGGACCTCTACAAGGACGTCGCGGCCAGGCTCCTCGATGCCGGCCACGCCTACCACTGCTACTGCTCCCAGGAGGAGCTGGACAGCCGCCGCGAGGCCGCCCGCGCCGCCGGTCGCCCGTCCGGCTACGACGGCCACTGCCGTGAGCTCACCGCCGCCCGGGTCGAGGAGTACCGGGCCCAGGGCCGTGAGCCGATCGTCCGCTTCCGGATGCCCGACGAGACGATCACCTTCGCCGACCTGGTCCGCGGCGAACTGACCTTCACCCCGGAGAACGTTCCCGACTACGGCATCGTCCGCGCCAACGGCGCCCCGCTGTACACGCTGGTCAACCCCGTCGACGACGCCCTGATGGAGATCACCCACATCCTGCGCGGCGAGGACCTGCTCTCCTCCACCCCGCGCCAGATCGCGCTGTACAAGGCGCTGATCGAGCTGGGCATCGCCAAGGGGATCCCGGCCTTCGGCCATCTGCCCTATGTGATGGGCGAGGGCAACAAGAAGCTCTCCAAGCGCGACCCGCAGTCCAGCCTCAACCTCTACCGGGAGCGCGGCTTCCTCCCCGAGGGCCTGCTCAACTACCTCTCCCTGCTCGGCTGGTCGCTCTCGGCCGACCAGGACATCTTCACCATGGACGAGATGGTCGCGGCCTTCGACATCTCCGATGTCAACCCCAACCCGGCCCGCTTCGACCTGAAGAAGTGCGAGGCGATCAACGGCGATCACATCCGCCTGCTGGACGTCAAGGACTTCACCGAGCGCTGCCGCCCGTGGCTGAAGGCCCCCTTCGCCCCCTGGGCGCCGGAGGACTTCGACGAGACCAAGTGGCAGGCGATCGCCCCGCATGCGCAGACCCGCCTGAAGGCGCTCTCCGAGATCACCGACAACGTCGACTTCCTGTTCCTGCCGGAGCCGGTCGAGGACGAGGCGTCCTGGAACAAGGCGATGAAGGAGGGCTCGGACGCGCTCCTGCGCACGGCGCGGGAGAAGCTGGACGCCGCCGACTGGTCGTCCTCCGAGTCCCTGAAGGAGGCCGTCCTGGCCGCCGGCGAGGCACACGGCCTCAAGCTCGGCAAGGCACAGGCCCCCGTCCGTGTCGCCGTCACCGGCCGCACGGTCGGCCTGCCCCTCTTCGAGTCCCTGGAGGTCCTGGGCAAGGAGAGGGCGCTGGCCCGCATCGACGTGGCGCTGGGGAGACTGGCTGCGTGACCTGACGCACAACCGAGGGGCGGCACCCGGAACTCCGGGTGCCGCCCCTCGGTGTGTCGGTCACTGTGCGTCGGCTTCGTCGACCAGGTAGGCGCTCTCGTCGAAGATCTCCAGTACCACGACGACCATGATCGCGCCGGCCACCATGTACTCCAGCATCACGCCGGGGGCGACGTACGCCTTGCGCAGGTGCTCGTCCGGGCCGAGCTGCGCGGTCGAGGTCTTCCGGAACGGGTCGCGCGCCAGTATGCGCACGGCCGTGTCCAGCTGGGCCCGGCGCTCGTCGGGCAGGGCGTCGTACGTCGCGCGGGCCTCGACGGTGAACTGGACGCGGTACTCGCTCATGGCCCCAGTGTGCCAGCAGCGCCACGCCGCCGTCCGGGCCTCCTGCCCGTACCGGACGGCCTCACCGTCACCCGCCGGCGCGCGGTGCCGTGCGGCTCCGGCCGCACCGTCCAGGAACGCGAGCCGCGCGTCCCTCGGCGCCCGCGACCGGTTCGAGAGCGTGCTGGGCGCCGCCGAGGCGGCCCGTCTCCAGGCCCGGGGCGGGTCCCTTCCCCGCCGCCTGCGACGCCCTCCGCCCCGTCCCGCGGGAGGTCGCCCGCGCCGAGGGCCGTCCGAAGGCCGACGGCCGGGCCGCGGCGGATCGCGTCGCTCGCCGAACTCCCCGCGCTCCTCGGTGGCGATACCCGTTTTGGAGCCCCGTCCACCTTCGGGTAATGTTCTTCCTGCGCCGCCGGGGAGCGGGCCGGAAGGCCGGTAACCGGGAGCGCACTACTAGAACAAGATCCCCTCCGGGGCTTGCGTTCCAGTGGCCTATGGTGTAATTGGCAGCACGACTGATTCTGGTTCAGTTAGTCTTGGTTCGAGTCCAGGTAGGCCAGCTCGCAGAGCTTATCTGCAAAGCCCCCGTTGTGTAGCGGCCTAGCACGCCGCCCTCTCAAGGCGGTAGCGCCGGTTCGAATCCGGTCGGGGGTACGGTGATCTCTCACGAGGTGATCGCTAGGGCCCCCGTTGTGTAGCGGCCTAGCACGCCGCCCTCTCAAGGCGGTAGCGCCGGTTCGAATCCGGTCGGGGGTACTGACTGGTCTAAACCACATTGGTCTATGGTGTAATTGGCAGCACGGCTGATTCTGGTTCAGTTAGTCTTGGTTCGAGTCCAGGTAGACCAGCTCGGACCTGCGGAAACGCAGTGTCCACGCCCCCGTTGTGTAGCGGCCTAGCACGCCGCCCTCTCAAGGCGGTAGCGCCGGTTCGAATCCGGTCGGGGGTACGCGATCGGAAAGCCCCCCGCCTCAAGCGGGGGGCTTTCCGCGTTCGGCTTCCACCGACGGCCCGCCGGGTGCCGTGCCGCTCACTCGATGCCGAACCGCCGCGCCGACTCCTCCTCCTGAGCCAGCCGGTGCAACGCCCGCAGCACCGGCTCGAACAGCACCGCCGCGGCCACCGCCGCCTCCACCCGCTCCGCCTCCGAGGCGTACGACTGCAGCAGATCCAGATCCTGCCGGGCCACCCGCTGCATCAACTCCGCGTACGGCGCCATCAGTTCGGCGTCCACCGGGTAGCCCAGCCGGCGCAGCGCGGCCACCGCCGTCACCAGCGACCGGTGCACGGGGGAGAGCGGGGCGAGCTCCCGTGCACGCTCCCAGCCCACCGTCCCCAGCAGCCGGTCCACCTCTGCGCGCGCAGCGGCCACCGCCGGATCCGCCTGGTCCGGCTCCGGATCCTGCGGCAGCGCCCACAGTGCCGCGCCCAGCCGCATCGTGCGGCCCAGCGACTCGTCGTCCACGTGCGCCAGCACCTGCCGCGCCGTCGCCACCGGCACCCCGCCCACCTGGATCAGCGCCCGCACCAGCCGCAGCCGCCGCAGATGCCCCGCGTCGTACTCGGCCGTCGTCGCGTTGACCCGCCGGCCCGGAGCCAACAGGCCCTCGCGCAGGTAGTACTTGATCGTCGCGGTGGACACACCGCTGCGCTTGCTCAGCTCGGCCAGCCGCATCCCTTGCGCCCCTTCTCGGACAACGGCACTATCCAAGCATGGCGCACTTGGAGAGTGCCGCTCACCAACAAGAGGGGATGTCATGCCGCGCAGAACCGTCATCACCGGCCGTACCACCGCCGACGCCGAGGGAGACGTGGTCGTCCTGCTGATCGGCATGCGCATCAACCGCTTCTGGGCGGTGCACCACTGGCTGCCGGTGTTCTGGGCCATGCCGCGGATGCTGCGCGAGCTGGCCCGGGACCCCGAGCGCGGCCTGCTCGGACATGTGCTGCTCACCGCCTCGCCGCGGACGTACTACGTCGTCCAGTACTGGGAGTCGAAGGAGAAGCTCTACCGGTACGCCCACTCGCCCGACATGTTCCACCACCGGGCCTGGGCGGTCATCAACCGCAAGGAGCGGGCGGGAAAGGTGCGCGGGCACGTCGGGCTGTGGCACGAGGCGTACGTGGTGCCCGAGGGGTCGTACGAGGCGATCTATGCGGACATGCCCGCCTTCGGCCTGGCTGCGGCGCACGGGCAGGTGCCGGTCGAGCGCCGCGGACGGCGGGCGCGGGACCGGTTCGGGTACCGGTCGGCGAAGGCTGCGGTGTCCGAGGGGTCGTGAGGCAGGAGATGCGGGGCGGGGGCGCGGAGGCCGGAGCGGGGGCCCAGGGCGTCCCCGGGCCGGCCGGGGGAGGGCCCGCCGCGGCGTTGAGGCGGCCCGTCCCGGTGCACGGCGTCAGCCCGAGCGGCGCAGCGCCTCGGAGAGACGGCCGGCGGCGTCGATGACCGCCTGGGCGTGCATCCGCCCCGGGTGCCGGGTCAGCCGCTCGATGGGGCCCGAGACCGAGACCGCCGCCACCACGCGGTTGGACGGGCCGCGCACCGGCGCGGAGACGGAGGCCACACCGGGCTCCCGCTCGCCGATGGACTGGGCCCAGCCCCGGCGCCGTACGCCCGACAGGGCCGTCGCCGTGAAGCGGGCACCCTGCAGACCGCGGTGCAGGCGCTCCGGCTCCTCCCAGGCCATGAGGATCTGCGCCGAGGAACCTGCCTTCATGGTGAGCGTCGAACCGACCGGGACCGTGTCCCGCAGGCCGGACAGCCGCTCCGCCGCGGCGACACAGATGCGCATGTCGCCCTGGCGGCGGTAGAGCTGTGCGCTCTCGCCCGTGACATCGCGGAGGTGGGTGAGCACCGGGCCGGCCGTGGCCAGCAGCCGGTCCTCGCCCGCTGCCGCCGCGAGCTCGGACAGGCGCGGGCCGAGGATGAACCGGCCCTGCATGTCGCGCGCCACCATGCGGTGGTGCTCCAGTGCCACGGCCAGGCGGTGGGCCGTGGGTCGTGCCAGTCCGGTGGCACCGACCAGACCCGCGAGGGTGGCCGGACCGGACTCCAGAGCGCTGAGGACGAGTGCCGCCTTGTCCAGAACGCCGACGCCGCTACTGTTGTCCATGCAACGATACTTGCGTCTCACTCTGTGAAACGCAAGTTCAATTTTCCGTGGAACGCGCCACCCTTGGTGTCACGAAGTCACAACGGCCCGTGGACGTGAGGGCCTGGCGGCGGACGCCCGGATCCCGGGGCGCCGGCGACGCCTGATCAAGATCTCTAGTTGGGTCGGCGCACGTTCGCCGGCCGGAGGGAAAGCGATGGGTAGGACACTCGCGGAGAAGGTCTGGGACGACCATGTCGTCCGGCGCGCCGAGGGCGAGCCCGATCTCCTCTTCATCGATCTGCACCTGCTGCACGAGGTGACCAGCCCGCAGGCCTTCGACGGCCTCCGCAAGAGCGGCCGGAGCGTGCGCCGGCTCGACCTCACCATCGCCACCGAGGACCACAACACCCCGACGCTCGACATCGACAAGCCCATCGCGGACCCGGTCTCCCGGGCCCAGCTGGAGACGCTGCGCAAGAACTGCGCCGAGTTCGGCGTCCGGCTGCACCCGCTGGGCGACGTCGAGCAGGGCGTCGTGCACGTCGTCGGCCCGCAGCTGGGCCTGACCCAGCCCGGCACCACCGTGGTCTGCGGCGACTCGCACACCTCCACGCACGGTGCCTTCGGCGCGCTGGCCTTCGGCATCGGCACCTCGCAGGTCGAGCATGTGCTGGCCACCCAGACGCTGCCCATGACCCGCCCGAGGACCATGGCGATCACGGTCGACGGCGAGCTGCCCGACGGCGTCACCGCCAAGGACCTGATCCTGGCGATCATCGCGCGGATCGGCACCGGCGGCGGCCAGGGCTACGTCCTGGAGTACCGCGGCGAGGCCATCGAGAAGCTCTCGATGGAGGCGCGGATGACCATCTGCAACATGTCGATCGAGGCCGGTGCCCGCGCGGGCATGATCGCCCCCGACGAGACCACGTTCGCCTACCTCAAGGGCCGCCCGCACGCCCCGCAGGGCGAGGAGTGGGACGCCGCGGTCGCGTACTGGAAGACGCTGCGCACGGACGACGACGCCGAGTTCGACGCCGAGGTCGTCATCGACGCCACCGAGCTGGCACCGTTCGTCACCTGGGGCACCAACCCGGGGCAGGGGGCACCGCTTTCGGCCGCCGTCCCCGACCCCGCTTCGTACGAAGACGCTTCGGAGCGCTTCGCCGCCGAAAAGGCCCTGGAGTACATGGGCTTGGCGGCCGGGCAGCCGCTGCGCTCCATCAAGGTGGACACCGTCTTCGTAGGTTCCTGCACCAACGGGCGCATCGAGGACCTGCGCGCCGCCGCCGACATCCTCAGGTCCCGCAAAGTCGCCGACGGCGTACGGATGCTGGTCGTCCCCGGCTCCGCGCGGGTCGGTCTGCAGGCCGTCTCCGAGGGCCTGGACGTGGTCTTCAAGGAGGCCGGCGCCGAATGGCGGCACGCGGGCTGCTCCATGTGCCTGGGCATGAACCCCGACCAGCTGGCCCCGGGCGAGCGCTCCGCCTCCACGTCCAACCGCAACTTCGAGGGCCGGCAGGGCAAGGGCGGACGCACCCACCTGGTGTCCCCGCAGGTCGCCGCCGCCACCGCGGTCCTGGGTCACCTGGCCGCCCCGGCCGACCTCACCGCCGCCGACGCCCCGACGCCCGCTGGAGTCTGAACAGCCATGGAAGCATTCACCACGCACACCGGCCGGGCCGTCCCGCTGCGCCGCAGCAACGTCGACACCGACCAGATCATCCCCGCCCACTGGCTCAAGAAGGTGACCCGGGACGGGTTCGAGGACGGGCTGTTCGAGGCCTGGCGCAAGGATCCGGAGTTCGTGCTCAACCGGCCCGAGCGGGAGGGCGCCACCGTCCTGGTGGCCGGCCCCGACTTCGGCACCGGCTCCTCCCGTGAGCACGCCGTCTGGGCGCTGCAGAACTACGGCTTCCAGGCCGTGATCTCCTCCCGCTTCGCCGACATCTTCCGCGGCAACTCGCTGAAGAACGGCCTGCTCACGGTGGTGCTGGAGCAGCGGACCGTGGACGCGCTGTGGGAGCTCACCGAAGCCGACCCGCAGGTGGGGATCACCGTCGACCTGCAGGCTCGCGAGGTGCGCGCCGAGGGCATCACCGCCTCCTTCGAGCTGGACGAGAACTCCCGCTGGCGGCTGCTGAACGGCCTCGACGACATCTCGATCACGCTGCAGAACGAGGCCGACATCGCCGCGTACGAGGCACGCCGCCCCTCCTTCAAGCCCCGGACGGTCCAGGCCTGACCGCAGACCTCGCGCACGGTCGAGTTTCGGCCACCCCAACACCCCGGCTGTACCCCCGATCGGCCCGATCGGGGGTACAGCCTTCTTTGCGTCCCGTCGCTCGCGCGGGTGGCCCGGCAAGACGCCAACTTCCCATGTCACAGTGGTGGTTGCGCCGGTGGCCGCGGCCGGTGCGGCGGCCCGCGACGGTGGCCCGGCGGGCTGTCCGGGCCGCCAGTTGCCCCCTGCGCAGGCGACAACTCGCCCCAGATGGCACAATCTGTGCATGGAACACGACGGCCAACTCGAGCTCTATGAGGCGGTCGCGGTCCGGCTCAAGGAAGCGCACGCGAAGGTGCGCGCACTGCAAGTCCCGGAGGGCGTACGGATGGCGCTGACCCGGAAGCTGCTGGTCATTACGGCCGCGGCCAAGCACGATCTCGCCGATGCGGCAAGGCGGCTGGAGCGGTTCACGGCCGATCTCGACGCGGGTCGGCTCCCTGACGAGGAGCGCTGAGCGCGCGAAGACGGTCGAGTCCGTTGCGGCACAAGGGTGATTAGCCCGTTTCGTGTTTGATTTGCGGTATATATCTGCCTAACGTGCGAAAAAGCTTGAACATTCTCGTTCTGGCAAGGTCTCCGAAGGGGAAGACGTGAACAAGGCGCAGCTCGTAGAAGCGATTGCCGACAAGATGGGCGGGCGGCAGCAGGCCGCCGACGCCGTCGACGCGGTACTGGACGCCATCGTCCGCGCGGTGGTCGGCGGCGACCGGGTCTCGGTCACCGGCTTCGGTTCCTTCGAGAAGGTGGACCGCCCCGCCCGCTACGCCCGCAACCCTCAGACGGGCGAGCGGGTTCGGGTCAAGAAGACCTCGGTACCGCGCTTCCGCGCGGGGCAGGGCTTCAAGGACCTGGTCAGCGGCTCGAAGAAGCTCCCGAAGCACGACATCGCGGTGAAGAAGGCACCCAAGGGCAGCCTCTCCGGCCCGACGCCCACGATCGCCAAGGCCGCGGGCAAGAAGGCCGCCGCCAAGAAGACCACGGCCAAGAAGGCCGCCGCCAAGAAGACCACGGCGGCGAAGAAGGCCGTGGCGAAGAAGACCACCGCCGCGAAGAAGACGGCGGCGAAGAAGGCCACCACGGCCAAGAAGGCCGCCACCAAGAAGACCGCGGCGGCGAAGAAGGCCACCACGGCCAAGAAGGCCACCGCGAAGAAGGCCCCGGCCAAGAAGGCCACGGCCAAGAAGGCGCCCGCCAAGAAGTCGACGGCGCGCAAGACCACCGCCAAGAAGGCCACCGCCCGCAAGAAGTAGCAGGCGGCAGCGCACAGGGGCACTCACACGCCGGGCCGGACTCCCGCACGGAGCCCGGCCCGCGGCCTGTCCGGACACCCTCCGGCCCGGGACGACCGCGGCCCCCGCGGGCCGGTCACGGCCGCCGCCGGCCGGTCAGAGCGTCTGCAGGGTCACCAGCGTGATCCGGCGCCCCTCGCCCTCCCCCTCGGTCTCGATGCGCACCCGCTGCCCCGGCCGCAGCAGCCGCAGGCCGCCCGCGTCGAACGCCGCCGCGTCGAAGGGCACGGGAGTGCCGTCGTCGAGCAGCACCTGCCCGCTGCGGCTGTCCGGGTCGTACGTGTATGCGGTCGCCTGCATGACGGCAGCCTACTGCTCGGGGATCAGCAACCGCGCGGCGGCAGCGGCCGTATGCGCCCCCACCCCCAGAGCCAGCGCCGCCCGCAGATCCGCACCGGTGTCGACGTCCTGCCGAACCGAATCCACCGAGTCGAGGGCCAGTTCCACCGCCCCGCCGGTGCGGTGGCGGTCCCGGGAGTCCGCACCGAAAGCCGGGCCCAGATCGTGCCCCGGGGCGGCGGTCAGCAAAGTCGTGCCGATCCCGGCGGCGTCCGCGAGAAATGCGCGCGGGAATTTTCCGGCCGCCTCGAGTACCCGTGCCAATTCCGTCGGGCGAAGTGCCGGAAGGTCGGCGTTCAGCGCCGCCACGGGACTTTTCGGGTGCGATCCGCGGACGGCGCGGGCCGCGTGGGCGAGCGCCGCGTTCAGACCTCCGGCGGCCGGTTCGTCCGTGACGAGACCGGCGCCCAGCGCGGCCAGTGCCCGGCCGGCCCGGCCGTCGCCCGTGACGACCGCCACATCCGCGACCGCCGGGCAGGCCAGCGCCGCCGCCACCGTGTCCAGGGCGAACGCCAGCGCGAGACTCGGCCGCACCCCGTCGTCCGCCGTGTCCGCCAGTCTGCTCTTGGCCCGGGCCAAGGGCTTCACCGGCACGACCAGGGTCCACTGCACGAGTGTTCCGTCCCTCCCTTGTCGCGGCCATTGTCCCCCGGGGCATCCGGCAACCGCGCGGCCGGGGCGTACCGTGTTCTCGACAGACCGGCGGCTCGGGGCGACACTTGTGCGGCCCCCCGGCCCCGTCCAGGCCCTAGAGGAAGGTGTCCGCGTGCCCCGCCGCAGAATCGGCTTCTGGTACCGCTTCGCCGCGGTGATCTGCAAACCGCCGCTGGTGGTTCTGATCAAGCGGGACTGGCGGGGAGTGGAAAACATTCCGGCCGACGGCGGATTTATCACCGCCGTGAACCACAATTCGCACATCGACCCCTTCGCGTACGCGCACTTCCAGTACAACACCGGACGGGTGCCGCGATTCCTGGCGAAGAGCGGCCTTTTCAGGAAGGGGTTCGTGGGCGCCGCGATGCGGGGCACCGGGCAGATCCCCGTCTACCGGGAGAGCACGGACGCGCTCAGCGCCTTCCGGGCCGCCATCGACGCCGTGGAGCGCGGCGAGTGCGTCGCCTTCTACCCCGAGGGCACCCTCACCCGCGACCCGGACGGCTGGCCCATGACCGCCAAGACGGGGGCCGCGCGCGTCGCCCTGCAGACCAGGTGCCCGGTCATCCCGGTCGCCCAGTGGGGCTGCAACGAACTGCTGCCGCCCTACGCGAAGAAGCCGAACCTGCTGCCGCGCAAGACCCACCGTGTGCAGGCCGGTCCGCCGGTCGACCTCTCCCGGTTCTATGGCCAGGAGATGACTGCGGAGGTGCTGAAGGAGGCCACCGAGGTGATCATGGCCGCCATCACCCGCCAGCTGGAGGAGATCCGCGGCGAGAAGGCGCCGGACACCCCCTACGACCCGCGCCGGGAGCGCATCGAGCAGCGGCGCCGCACCCAGGCGCAGACGCAGACCCACGAACGGACCCGGGCCGGGGAGCAGGACCGGACGCAGATGCACGGGAAACAGGCAGAAGGGCAGGGCACGTGAGCAACCCCGTCAAGGCGGCCGTCTTCGGCACCGGATCGTGGGGCACCGCCTTCGGCATGGTCCTCGCCGACGCGGGGTGCGAGGTCACCCTGTGGGGACGCCGCCCCGAACTGGCCGACGCCGTCAACTCCACCCGCACCAACCCGGACTACCTGCCCGGCGTCGAACTGCCCGAGAACCTCCGGGCCACCACCGACGCCGCCGAGGCCGCGGCCGGCGCCGACTTCACCGTCCTCGCCGTGCCCTCCCAGACGCTGCGCGGCAACCTCGCCGACTGGGCGCCGCTGCTGGCCCCCCGCACCGTCCTGGTCTCGCTGATGAAGGGCGTCGAGCTCGGCTCCGCGATGCGGATGAGCGAGGTGATCGAGGACGCTGCCAAGGTCGGCCCCGACCGCATCGCCGTGGTCACCGGCCCCAACCTGGCCCGGGAGATCGCCGCGCGGATGCCCGCCGCCGCCGTGGTCGCCTGCCCCGACGAGACCGTCGCCCGCCGGCTGCAGACCGCCTGCCACACCCCGTACTTCCGCCCCTACACCAACACCGACGTCATCGGCTGCGAGCTGGGCGGCGCGGTGAAGAACGTGATCGGCCTCGCCGTCGGCATCGCGGACGGCATGGGCCTCGGCGACAACGCCAAGGGCTCCCTCATCACCCGCGGCCTGGCCGAGACGACCCGCCTCGGAGTCGCGCTCGGCGCCGACCCGCTGACCTTCTCCGGACTCGCGGGTCTGGGCGACCTGGTGGCGACCTGCTCCTCGCCGCTGTCCCGCAACCACACCTTCGGCACCAACCTCGGCAAGGGCATGACCCTGGACGAGACCATCGCGGTCACCAGGCAGACCGCCGAGGGGGTCAAGTCCTGCGAGTCGGTGCTGGACCTGGCCCGGCGGCACGGTGTGGACATGCCGATCACCGAGACGGTCGTCGGCATCGTGCACGAGAGCAAGCCCCCGGTGGTGGCGCTCAAGGAGCTGATGTCGCGCAGCGCGAAGCCCGAACGACGCTGAGCGACCCCGCCCCGGCCGGCCATTGGGCCTGCGGGGTGCTTCCGCCGTGCCGACGCTGTCTAGGGGCCCTACGGGCGGGTACGCTCATCGCGATATGAGCACCGAGAACCTCCCCCAGAGCCCCGAGCCGCCGCCTCGCAAGCCGCGTGTGGCCGTCGTGTTCGGCGGGCGCAGCTCCGAACACGGGATCTCCGTGGTCACCGCCGGCGCCGTCCTCGCGGCCATCGACCGGACCCGGTACGACGTCCTGCCGATCGGCATCACCCAGGACGGCCGCTGGGCCCTCACCGCCGACGAACCGGAACGGATGGCGATCACCGACCGGCGCACCCCCAGCGTCGACCAGCTCGCCGAGTCCACCGAGGGCGGCGTGGTGCTCCCCGTCGACCCGGCCGACCGCGAAGTCGTCTACAGCGAGCCCGGATCGGTGCCCAAGGCGCTCGGCGAGGTCGACGTGGTCTTCCCGGTGCTGCACGGCCCGTACGGCGAGGACGGCACCCTGCAGGGCCTGCTGGAGCTGTCCGGCGTGCCCTACGTGGGTTCGGGCGTGCTCGCCTCCGCCGTCGGCCAGGACAAGGAGTACATGAAGCGGGTCTTCACCTCCTTCGGGCTCAAGGTCGGCCCGTACGTGGTGATCCGGCCCCGCGAGTGGGAGCAGGACCGTTCCGCCGCCCGCAGGAAGATCGTCGACTTCGCCGGTGAGCACGGCCTGCCGCTGTTCGTGAAGCCCGCGCGCGCGGGATCCTCGATCGGCATCACCAAGGTCGACGATCTCGCCGGCCTCGACGAGGCGGTCGCCGAGGCACAGCGTCACGACCCGAAGATCCTCGTGGAGGCGGCGCTGCGCGGTCGCGAGATCGAGTGCGGGGTGCTGGAGTTCGAGGACGGCCCGCGGGCCTCCGTACCCGCCGAGATCCCGCCGCCCGAGGCGCACGCGTACTACGACTTCGAGGCCAAGTACATCGACTCCACGCCCGGCGTGGTGCCCGCGCCGCTCACGCCCGAGGAGACCGCCGAGGTGCAGCGGCTCGCGGTCGAGGCGTTCGACGCGGCCTCCTGCGAGGGCCTGGTCCGCGCGGACTTCTTCCTCACCGAGGACGGCGAGTTCGTGATCAACGAGATCAACACGCTGCCCGGCTTCACCCCGATCTCGATGTACCCGCAGATGTGGCAGGCCAGCGGGGTGAGCTACCCGGAGCTGGTGGACCGGCTGGTGCAGGCCGCACTGCGCCGGTCGACAGGCCTGCGCTGACCCTCGCGGAGCAAGGAAGGCGGTCCCCTCGGGGACCGCCTTCTTCGCGCGCCCGCCGCTCCGCCGCGGCCGCAGTATGATCAGCGGGTTCCGAGACCGCCGGGTCCGGGTTCCGCCACAGCTTCGTGACCTTCGCACCGGGTGTGCCAGGGCCGGGAACCGCGGCCGCCGCACCGTCGTCTGCGGTGACGCGGACAGCCACCGCCGAACGGGCAGACGGGGGTCAGAGATGGACGACCGGGCAGGTCAGGGTGCGGGTGATGCCGTCCACCTGCTGGACCTTGGCAACCACCATGCGACCCAGGTCGTCGACGGTGTCGGACTGGGCGCGCACGATGACGTCGTAGGGTCCGGTGACGTCCTCGGCCTGGATCACCCCGGGGATCTTGCTGATCGTCTCTGCGACGGTCGACGCCTTGCCGACCTCCGTCTGGATCAGGATGTACGCCTGTACCACGGAACCTCCAGGGCGGCCACAAGGATCATGGGGGGAGAAGGAACGCCACGGTATCGCGTCGCCGCGTGCCGCGGGGAGACCCGTGGGGTGCGCGACTCGCGCGCCGGGGTGCGAGGACGACGGGAGTTGACGGCCGGGGCGACTGCGGTGATGGTCGCATCGACCACAGCGGTCACTTCGACCGTAGCGAGGACACACATGACGCGCGACCGGGCACGGACCGGGCCGGAAGGGGAGTAGGGCAATGAAGGGCACGGTTGGTGAGCTCGGGGAGTTCGGGCTCATCAGGGAGCTCACCTCCCGTCTCACGGCCACCCCGGCGGTCCGGGTGGGCCCCGGCGACGACGCCGCAGTGGTCGCCGCCCCCGACCGCCGGGTGGTGGCCAGCACCGACATCCTGGTGGAGGGCCGGCACTTCCGCCGCGACTGGTCCACCGCCTACGACGTGGGCCGCAAGGCGGCGGCCCAGAACCTCGCCGACATCGCCGCCATGGGCGCCGTGCCGACCGCACTGCTGCTCGGCCTGGTGGTGCCCGCCGAACTGCCGGTGACCTGGCCGACCGAGCTGATGGACGGGCTGCGCGACGAGTGCCAGGTCGCCGGCGCCTCCGTGGTCGGCGGCGACGTGGTCCGCGGCGACACCATCACCGTGTCCATCACCGCCCTCGGCGATCTGCGCAACCAGGAGCCGGTGACCCGGGCCGGCGCCCAGCCCGGCGATCTCGTCGCGGTGACCGGCTGGCTGGGCTGGTCCGCCGCCGGGTTCGCGGTGCTGTCCCGCGGCTTCCGCTCGCCGCGCGCCTTCGTCGAGGCGCACCGCCGCCCGGAGCCGCCGTACCACGCGGGTCCAGCCGCCGCCGGGCTCGGGGCCACCGCGATGTGCGACGTGAGCGACGGGCTGATCGCAGACCTGGGCCACATCGCCGAGGCCAGCAAGGTCCGGATCGACATCCGCTCCGGCGCGATCGACATCCCGTCCCAGATGAACGACATCGGCCAGGCCGTCGGCGTCGACCCGATGCAATGGGTGCTGACCGGGGGAGAGGACCACGCCATCGTCGCGACCTTCCCGCCGGACGTGAAGCTGCCCGCCCGCTGGAAGGTGATCGGCGAGGTCCTCAACCCGTCGGCGCTGCCCCAGGTGACCGTCGACGGGGCGCCGTGGACCAGCAAGGGCGGCTGGGACCACTTCGGCGGGGAGATCGAGTCGTGAGCGCGCCGCCGAGGGTGCTGACGGTGGCCGGGTCCGACTCCGGCGGGGGCGCCGGGATCCAGGCCGACCTCAAGACCATGCTGGCGCTCGGTGTGCACGGGATGAGCGTGCTCACCGCGGTGACCGCGCAGAACTCACTGGGCGTGCAGGGCGCCTGGGAGCTGCCGGTGGAAGCGGTCCGCGCCCAGTACCGCAGCGTCGTCGACGACATCGGTGTGCAGGCGGTCAAGACCGGCATGCTCGCCTCCGCGGAGCTGGTGGAGGCGGTCGCCGAACTGCTCGCGGGCACCGGCGCACCGGTCGTCGTCGACCCGGTCGGCGTCTCCAAGCACGGCGACGCGCTGCTGGCGGCCTCCGCCCTGGACTCGATGCGGACGAAGCTGCTGCCGCTGGCCACCGTGGCCACCCCGAACCTGGACGAGGTGGCCCAACTCGCCGGGGTGCGGATCGAGTCGGAGGACGGGATGCGCCGCGCCGCCGCGGCAGTGCTGGCGTACGGTCCGCGCTGGGCGCTGATCAAGGGCGGTCATCTGCCCGGCGAGGCCGTCGACCTGCTCACCGACGGTGCCGAGGAGCACTGGCTGCGGGCGCCGCGCCATGACAACCGGCACACCCATGGCACCGGCTGCACCCTGGCCTCCGCGATCGCCGCCCACCTGGCGAAGGGGCGGCCCGTGCCGGAGGCGGTGGCGGCGGCCAAGGAGTACGTCACCGGGGCCATCGCGTCCGGGTTCCCGCTCGGCGCGGGCATCGGCCCGGTCGATCACGGCTGGGCGCTCGGGCGGAGCCGCTGACTCCGCAGCGCCGGGGTGCCCGGTGCCGCGGACGTCCGCCCGGTGCCGACGACGCCCGCCCGGTCCACGGACCGGGCGGGCACAGCAAAGAGCCGGCCCACCCGAGGTGGACCGGCTTTCGCAGCGAACCAGCAGTGGCCGCGCGCTGTTCCTGAGCGTCAGCGCGAGACCTTGCCGGCCTTGATGCACGAGGTGCAAGCGTTCACGCGCTTCGGCGTCCCGCCGACCACGGTACGCACACGCTGGATGTTCGGGTTCCAGCGGCGGGACGTACGGCGGTGCGAGTGCGAGATGTTGTTGCCGAAGCCCGGCCCCTTGCCGCAGACGTCGCAGTTGGCAGCCACGGGTCACTCCAAAGACTTCAGATGCACTTACGGTTGATCCCGGCATGCCGGGATCAAGATCTGCGGTCCATGCGGACGGTTCGAGACCTGAGTGGCGGTGCCAGGGGAAAGCCCGATCAGGATCGGGCAACCGGAGCAGCATACAACGGCTGCGTCCGTACAACGAAACTACCATGGCGGACCGGGGCCCGCCCCGGCCCTCTTCCGGCAGGCACCGCCCCACGGTCTACGCTGCGTGGCACGTCCAGCAGCTCAGGGAGGCGCAGGTGGCGCAGGTGCCGCAGAGATTCCTCGACGCTCTGGCGGTGCGCACCTGGTGCGGCCTGGCGCTGGCGGCGCTCGGCCGTGCGCGCGAGGAGATCGACGCGATCAACGTCTACCCGGTCGCCGACGGGGACACCGGCACCAACCTCTACCTGACCGTGGAGTCGGCGGCCGCCGCCGTCGAGGCGGTGTTCGCCGCGTACGAGGTGGACGGGGTCGACGGGGTGGACGGGCCGGAGGAGCCGTCGGCGAGGGCCGGCGGACCCGGCGCGGAGCAGGCGCCCGCCCGGTCCGGTCCCTCCCTCGCCGACGCCGCGCGGGCGATGGCGCACGGGGCGCTGATCGGAGCCCGCGGCAACTCCGGCACGATCCTGGCGCAGCTGCTGCGCGGCATGGCCGAGGTGCTGGCCGCCGACGGCGAGGGCGCTCACACCGACGGAGCAGGGCTGCGGCGGGCGCTGCGGCGCGCCGCCGACTCCGCCAGGCAGGCGGTGGCGCACCCGGTCGAGGGCACCGTCCTGACGGTCGCCTCGGCCGCCGCCGACGCGGCCCACACCGGTGAGGGCACCGCGGAGGACTGCGGAGCCGTGGCCCGTGCCGCCTACCGGGGCGCCTGCGCAGCGCTCGCCGAGACCCCCGGACGGCTGCCCGTCCTGGAGCGTGCGGGCGTGGTCGACGCGGGCGGGCAGGGCCTGGTGACCGTGCTCGCGGCGCTGCTGGAGACGTTCACGGGTGAGGCGCCGGCAATCGCGCCCCACGCGCGCGTGGGGCGCGGCACGCTGCACGGCGCCCCCGCCGCGCTCGGCCCGGACGACGCGGGTGCCTGCGGCGGCGCGGGCGGGCCGGCGTTCGAGGTGATCTACCTCCTGGAGGCGGAGGACCCGGCCGTCGCCCGGCTGCGCGAGCGGCTCGACGCCCTCGGCGACTCCCTGGTCGTGGTCGGCGGCGACGGGCTGTGGAACGTCCATGTGCACGTCGACGACGCGGGCGCCGCCGTGGAGGCCGGCGTCGAGGCCGGGCGGCCGTACCGGATCCGGATCACCCACTTCGGGCAGGACGACGCGCACACCACCGGCGCCGGGCGCCCGCCCCGGGAGCCGGCCGAGCGCGCCCGGCGGGCCGTGGTCGCCGTGGTGCCCGGCGAGGGCCTGGCCGGGCTGTACGCCGAGGCCGGTGCGACCACGGTGCTCGCCCGGCCCGGCGAGCCGCCCGCCAGCGGAGAGCTCGTCGAGGCCGTACGGCGCGCCCACGCGCGCGAGGTCGTGCTGCTGCCGAACGACGCCGAACTGCGCCACACGGCCGCCGCGGCGGCCGAGCAGGTCAGGACGGAGGGCGTCCGGGTGGCCCTCATCCCGACCCGCTCCGCGGTCCAGGGCATCGCGGCCCTCGCCGTGCACGAACCCGACCGGCGGTTCGACGAGGACGTGGTCTCGATGACGTCGGCGGCCGGCGCCACCCGGTACGGCGAGGTCACCGTCGCCGAACGGCAGTCGTGGACCACGGCCGGCATCTGCCAGGCCGGGGACGTCCTCGGGCTCATCGACGGCGACGTGGCCGTGATCGGCCCGGACGTCACCGCCACCGCCGAGACCGTTCTGGACCGGATGCTCTCGGCCGGCGGCGAGCTGGTCACCCTGGTCCTCGGCGACGGTGCCCCCACCGCCGCCGCCGACCGGCTCCAGGCCCGGGTCCGGGAGGCCTACCTCGCCGTGGACACCGTGGTGTACCGGGGCGGCCGGCAGGGGGCGCTGCTCCTCATCGGGGTGGAGTAGCAGCGGTTTCGGCTCGGGCGGCGGCGACGCGCGCCCGGCGGGGAGCTCGCCGTCTGCCGGTTGTCAGTGGCGTGGTGTGGAATGGATCTCGTGCCAGCACTGCGAGAACCACTGGACCGACCCCTGAAGTCGGTGCTCGGCCCCGCCACCGCGAAGGTGATGGCCGAGCACCTCGGCCTGCACTCCGTGGGCGACCTCCTCCACCACTACCCGCGGCGGTACGAGGAGCGTGGCCAGCTCACCCACCTCGCCGACCTCCCGATGGACGAGCACGTCACCGTGGTCGCCCAGGTCGCCGACGCCCGGCTGCACAGCTTCGCCTCCGCCAAGGCCCCGCGTGGCCGGGGCCAGCGGCTGGAGGTGACCATCACGGACGGCAGCGGCCGGCTCCAGCTGGTCTTCTTCGGCAGCGGCGTGCACAAGCCTCACAAGGAGCTGCTGCCGGGCACGCGCGCGATGTTCGCGGGCAAGGTCTCGGTCTTCAACCGCCGCCTCCAGCTGGCCCACCCGGCGTACGAGCTGCTGCGCGGCGATCCGGACGGCGCCGGTGACGGCGACAGCGCCGCGGAGACGGCGGAGACGGTGGAGGGCTGGGCGGGTGCCCTGATCCCCATCTACCCGGCCACGGCCAGGCTGGAGTCCTGGAAGATCGCCAAGGCCGTCCAGACCGTGCTGCCCGCCGCCCGGGACGCCGTGGACCCGCTCCCCGGTTCCCTGCGCGAGGGCCGTGGCCTGGACCCCCTCCCCGAGGCCCTGCTCAAGATCCACCGCCCGCACACCAAGGCGGACATCGCCACCGCCCGCGCCCGGCTGAAGTGGGACGAGGCCTTCGTCCTGCAGGTCGCCCTGGCCCGCCGCCGGCACGCCGAGACCTTGCTTCCCGCCGTCCCCCGCAGGCCCGCGCCGGACGGACTGCTGGCCGCTTTCGACGACCGCCTGCCGTTCACCCTCACCGACGGCCAGCAGAAGGTCTCCCGCGAGATCTTCGACGACCTCGCGACCGACCACCCGATGCATCGCCTCCTCCAGGGCGAGGTCGGCTCCGGCAAGACCCTGGTCGCCCTGCGGGCCATGCTCGCCGTCGTCGACGCCGGCGGGCAGGCCGCGATGCTCGCCCCCACCGAGGTGCTCGCCCAGCAGCACCACCGCTCGGTGGCCGAGATGATGGGCGAGCTGGCCGAGGCGGGGATGCTCGGCGCCGCCGAGCACTCCACCAGGGTGGTGCTGCTCACCGGGTCGATGGGTGCCGCCGCCCGGCGTCGGGCACTGCTCGACCTGGCCACCGGCGAGGCCGGCATCGTCATCGGCACCCACGCGCTGATCGAGGACACGGTGCGGTTCCACGACCTGGGCCTGGTGGTGGTGGACGAGCAGCACCGCTTCGGCGTGGAGCAGCGCGACGCCCTGCGCGGCAAGGCCCACTCCCAGGGGGCGAGGCGGTCACCGCACCTGCTGGTCATGACCGCCACACCCATCCCGCGCACGGTCGCCATGACGGTCTTCGGTGACCTGGAGACCTCCGTCCTCGACCAGCTCCCGGCCGGCCGCTCGCCGATCGCCAGCCATGTCGTCCCGGCCGCGGACAAGCCGCACTTCCTGGCCCGCGCCTGGGAGCGGGTGCGCGAGGAGGTGGCGGGCGGCCACCAGGCGTACGTGGTCTGCCCCCGGATCGGCGACGAGGAGGATGCTCCGGGGAAGCGGAAGTCCCCGGAGGACGAGGCGGAGAAGCGCCCGCCGCTCGCCGTCCGCGACATCGCCGAGCAACTCGCCGAGGGCCCCCTGCAGGGCCTGTCCGTCGAGGTGCTGCACGGCAGGATGCAGCCCGACGACAAGGACGCCGTGATGCGCCGGTTCGCCGCCGGTGAGACCGACGTACTGGTCGCCACGACCGTCATCGAGGTGGGGGTCAACGTGCCCAACGCCACCGCGATGGTGATCATGGACGCGGACCGCTTCGGCGTCTCCCAGCTCCACCAGCTGCGCGGCCGGGTCGGCCGCGGCTCCGCCCCCGGGCTGTGCCTGCTGGTCACCGAGATGCCGGAGGCCGCCGACGCCCGCCGCCGGCTCGACGCGGTCGCCTCCACCCTGGACGGCTTCGAGCTCTCCCGCATCGACCTCGAACAGCGTCGCGAGGGCGATGTGCTGGGCCAGGCCCAGTCCGGCGCCCGTACGTCCCTGAAGGTCCTCGCGGTCATCGAGGACGAGGAGATCATCGCGGAGGCGAGACAGGAGGCGGCGGCAGTGGTGGCCGCCGATCCGGAGCTGAGCAGCCTGCCCGGCCTGCGGACGGCCCTGGAAGCGCTCCTGGACGACGAGAGGGAGCAGTACTTGGAGAAAGGGTGAGAAGGGGCGAGAAGGGGCGAGAAGAGGTGACAAGGAGTGAGAGAGGCTGGGGGAGACCGACCGGGGACGCGGGCCCGTGAATCCGTATGCGGCTACCGCCGCGCGCGGGCGACCGGCCACACTGAACCTGAGAACCGCCCACGACAAGGACCCGACATGACCCGCGTGATCGCCGGCGAAGCCGGCGGACGCCGCCTGCAAGTCCCACCGGGGACAGGCACCCGCCCCACCTCCGACCGGGCCCGCGAGGGCCTGTTCTCCACCTGGCAGTCCCTGCTCGGCCGCCCCCTGGACGGTGAGCGGGTCCTCGACCTGTACGCCGGTTCCGGGGCCGTCGGCCTGGAGGCCCTCTCGCGGGGCGCGAGCCACACCCTGCTCGTCGAGGCCGACGCGCGGGCCTCCCGCACCGTCCGGGAGAACGTGAAGGCGCTCGGCCTGCCCGGCGCCGAGGTCCGGGCCGGCAAGGCGGAGCAGATCATCCGCGCCGCCCCGCCGCAGAGCCCCTACGACCTCGTCTTCCTGGATCCGCCGTACGCCGTCACCGACGACGATCTTCGGGAGATTCTGCTCACACTCCGCTCCCAGGGGTGGCTCGCGGACGAAGCTCTCGTCACCGTGGAGCGCAGCACCAGAGGCGGCGAATTCCGGTGGCCGGACGGCTTCGAGGCGATCCGGGCCCGGCGCTACGGCGAGGGAACGTTTTGGTACGGTCGCGCCGCCTCTACGTGCGAAGACGCACGATGACCGGACCGGAGAGCGAGGGATCACAAGTGCGCCGCGCCGTCTGTCCCGGGTCGTTCGACCCGATCACCAACGGACACCTCGACATCATCGCCCGTGCCTCCAGGCTCTACGACGAGGTCTATGTCGCGGTGATGATCAATCAGGCCAAGCGGGGCCTGTTCGAGATCGAGGAGCGGATCGAGCTCATCCGCGAGGTCACCGCCGAGTACGGCAATGTGCGCGTGGAGGCCTTCCACGGGCTCCTCGTCGACTTCTGCAAGCAGCGCGACATCCCGGCCATCGTCAAGGGCCTGCGCGCGGTCAGCGACTTCGACTACGAACTGCAGATGGCCCAGATGAACAACGGCCTCTCCGGTGTAGAGACCCTCTTCATCCCCACCAACCCGACCTACAGCTTCCTGTCGTCCTCCCTGGTCAAGGAGGTCGCGACCTGGGGTGGCGACGTCTCGCACCTGGTGCCCCCGGCCGTCCTGACCGCCCTCGGCGAGCGGCTGAGGAAGGACTGACACACCGCTCGGCGGACCCGCGGAAGGTGACGATCCGTCACTCGGTGTCCCGCGGCCACCCACGGGCCGTACAGTCGTGGCGTCCGTCTGACAACACAGCTGTGGAGAGTGGCGAGCACACGGTGGACGTGCAGAAGAAGCTCGACGAGATCGTCACCATGATCTCCGGCGCCCGCGCCATGCCCATGTCGGCCTCGTGCGTGGTCAACCGCGCCGAACTGCTCTCGATGCTCGACGAGGTACGGGCCGCGCTGCCCGACTCCCTCGCCCAGGCCCAGGAGCTGATCGGCGACCGGGACCACATGGTCACCCAGGCCCGCGCCGAGGCCGAGCGGATCATCGGGGCCGCGCACGCCGAGCGCGGCTCGCTGATCTCCGACACCGAGGTGGCCCGCAGGTCCCGGGCGGAGGCCGACCGCATCCTCACCGAAGCCCGCCGGGAGGCCGAGGAGGTCCGTGCCGAGGCCGACGACTACGTCGACTCCAAGCTCGCCAACTTCGAGGTCGTCCTCACCAAGACCCTCGGCTCCGTCGGCCGCGGCCGCGAGAAGCTCCTCGGCACCGGTCCGGGCCTGGACGAGCGGGGCTACGAGGACGACGACGCCCCCGAGCGCAGCCACGACCCGGAGACCCTGCGCCGCGACGCCGACGCCTATGTCGACACCAAACTGGGCGCCTTCGAGGCGGTCCTCGCCAAGACCCTGGAGGCGGTGGGCCGGGGCCGCGAGAAGCTGCACGGCCGGATCGCCACCGACGACCTCGGCGCCCTCGCCGACGACGCCACCACCGTCCAGCACGCCAGCGACGCCGACTACCTCGCCGACCTCGCGGCGCTCGCCGGCACCCCGGCCGAGCCGCAGCAGCGCCCCGCGGTGCCCGCCCAGCAGCCGTACGACACCCAGGAGACCTACGCGGCCGCCCAGGCCTACCCGCCGCAGCCGGCCACCGACCCCTACGGCTACCAGCAGGGCTACGCCCCGCAGGACCCGTACGGCTACCAGCAGGCCGACCCGTACGCCGCCTACCAGGGCTACGACGCCCAGCAGGGCTACGCCCAGCCGGAGCCCCAGGGCCACGCTCCGGCGCAGCAGCCGGCCCTCGACGAGACCAGCCTCTTCGACACCAGCATGATCAGCGCCGAGCAGCTGCGCCAGTACGAGCAGCAGCGCTACGAGCAGGGCCGCTGAGGCCGGATTGGGCCGAGAGCGAAAGGTCCAGTATCCTGGCTCTTCGGTCGCGCGTACATCCGCGATCAACGCTGCCCGGGACACCGTGGGCGGCGCCCCCTGAGCCCGGAAGACCGAAAGCAGGAATGGCTCTGAACGCCCGCCTCGACCACCGCAACCCCCTCGTGATCGACACACACGAGCTGGGTCGGCGGCCTGGTGCGCTGCAGCGCCTGACCCGCACGGTCGACGCTCCCAAGGACTTCGGCATCAAGTCGGTCGTCGGAGTGCCGGAAGGTGCTCCGGTGGAGCTCGAGCTCCGGCTGGAGTCGGTCATGGACGGTGTGCTTGTCACAGGCACCGGCCGTGCGCGCGCCGAGGGGGAGTGCGTAAGGTGTCTGGAGCCGGTCGGGCTGGAGCTCGAAGCGGACTTCCAGGAGATGTTCTCGTACCCTGACGCCGACGACCGGGGCCGCGTGATCGCGGAACCGGGCGACGACGCCGAGGACGACGAGGACAGGCTCTTCGTCGAGGACGGCCTGATCGACCTCGAACCCGTGCTGCGTGACGCGGTGGTGCTCGCACTGCCGATGCAGCCGGTGTGCCGGGAGGACTGCCCCGGGTTGTGCGCCGAGTGCGGAGCACGGCTCGCGGACGACCCGGAGCACCACCATGACGCCGTCGACATGCGTTGGGCGGCATTGCAGGGACTCGCCGACACCATCAGGGACGGCGAGAAGGACGAGAAGAGCGGCGCCGAACGGGGCGTCGACGAGAAGCAGGAGAAGTAGCCGTGGCTGTTCCGAAGCGGAAGATGTCGCGCAGCAACACGCGCCACCGCCGGTCGCAGTGGAAGGCTGCGGTCCCCACCCTGGTTGCGTGCGAGCGCTGCCACGAGCCCAAGCAGCAGCACATCGCGTGCCCGTCGTGCGGCACCTACAACAAGCGCCAGGTCCTCGACGTCTGAGCGGCTGGTGAGAGGCACTGTGTCCACGCCAAAGAACAAGACTCCCCGCGCGAGTGGGGGTGCTCCGGCGGACAACCAGGCCTCGTCCCACACGCTTCTGGAAGGGCGGCTCGGCTACCAGGTCGAGTCCGCCCTTCTGGTGCGAGCGCTGACCCACCGTTCCTACGCGTACGAGAACGGCGGTCTGCCGACGAACGAGCGGCTGGAGTTCCTCGGGGACTCCGTGCTCGGCCTCGTCGTCACGGACACGCTGTACCGCACCCACCCCGACCTGCCCGAGGGCCAGCTGGCCAAGCTGCGGGCCGCGGTGGTCAACTCGCGTGCGCTGGCGGAGGTCGGCCGTGGGCTCGACCTGGGCTCCTTCATCCGGCTCGGCCGCGGTGAAGAGGGCACGGGCGGCCGGGACAAGGCGTCCATCCTCGCCGACACCCTGGAAGCGGTGATCGGCGCGGTCTATCTCGACCAGGGCCTCGACGCGGCCTCCGAACTGGTGCACCGCCTGTTCGACCCGCTGATCGAGAAGTCCTCCAACCTCGGCGCCGGCCTGGACTGGAAGACCTCCCTGCAGGAGCTCACCGCGACCGAAGGGCTCGGCGTCCCCGAGTACCTGGTCACGGAGACCGGCCCCGACCACGAGAAGACCTTCACTGCTGCCGCCCGCGTCGGAGGCGTCTCGTACGGCACCGGCACCGGCCGCAGCAAGAAGGAGGCGGAGCAGCAGGCCGCCGAGTCCGCATGGCGGTCCATCCGGGCCGCGGCGGACGAGCGCGCCGAGGCGGCGGCCGAGGCCGCCCGGTCGAACGGTGCCGACGCACCGTCCGCCTCCGCCTGACACTCCGCACCACACGCGTCCCGAGCGCCCGCCCCGCCCTGGGGCGGGCGCTCGGGACGTGCCCGTACCGCCCGTGGGGGAGCGCATGCCCGAGTTGCCCGAGGTCGAGGTCGTACGGCGGGGCCTGGAGCGGTGGGTCGCCCACCGGACCGTCGCCGACGCCGATGTGCTGCACTCACGCGCGGTGCGCCGGCATCTCGCCGGCCCCGACGACTTCGCACACCGCCTGAAGGGCCGTCGCGTCGGCATCCCCCGCCGCCGCGGCAAGTACCTGTGGCTGCCGCTGGCGGACACCGGCCAGGCGGTCCTGGCCCATCTCGGCATGAGCGGCCAGCTGCTGGTCCAGCCGCACGAGGCCCCCGCCGAGAGACACCTGCGCGTCCGGGTCCGCTTCGCCGACACCCTCGGCACCGAGCTCCGCTTCGTCGACCAGCGCACCTTCGGCGGTCTCTCGCTGCACGACACCACCCCCGACGGGCTGCCCGACGTCATCGCGCACATCGCCCGCGACCCGCTGGACCCGCTCTTCGACGACGAGGCCTTCCACCGGGCGCTGCGCGGCAGGCGCACCACGATCAAACGGGCGCTGCTCGACCAGTCACTGATCAGCGGCGTCGGCAACATCTACGCGGACGAGGCGCTCTGGCGCGCCCGGCTGCACTACGAGCGCCCCACCGCGACACTCACCCGCCCCCGCAGCCTCGAACTCCTCGGCCATGTGCGGGACGTGATGAACGCCGCCCTCGCGGTCGGCGGCACCAGCTTCGACAGCCTGTACGTCAACGTCAACGGCGAGTCCGGCTACTTCGAGCGGTCGCTCGACGCCTACGGCCGCGAGGGCCTGCCCTGCCGCCGCTGCGCCACCCCGCTGCGCCGCCGCCCCTGGATGAACCGCTCGAGCTACTACTGCCCGAAGTGCCAGCGCCCGCCGCGCAGCACGGCCTAGCACCGCCGTCGTCCGTTCGCAGACGTCAGTAGCCGAAGTTCTGCGTCCACCACGGGCCGCCCGACCCGAAGTGCACGCCCACACCCAGGGTCCGGAACTCGCAGTCGAGGATGTTGTCCCGGTGGCCGGCGCTGTTCATCCAGGCGTCCATGACGGCCTGTGCGTCGGCCTGGCCGCGGGCTATGTTCTCGCCGCCGAGGTTCGATATCCCGGCCTTCTCGGCGCGGTCCCACGGGGTCGCCCCGCTGGGATCGGTGTGGTCGAAGAAGCCCTGCTGGGCCATGGCCCGGCTGAAGTCGCCGGCCAGGCCGGCGAGGGCGCTGTTCGCGGCCAGCGGGCTGCAGCCGGCCTTGGCCCGCTCGTCGTTGACGAGCTTGAGCACCTGCGCCTCGGCCGCGGCCTCCCGGGACACGGTCACCGGGGCGCTCGGCTGTACCGGCTGCTGCGTGGCCGTACGGGACGGCGAGGGTGTGGACTCCTGCTGCGGCTTCTCGGCGGGGGGCGTCCGGGGCTGGGCAGGCACCTTGGGCTCGGCCGGTTCCTGGGTCCTCACCGGGGCCTCGCTCGATGCGGAGGACGCCGACGGCGCCTCGGAGGAGGCGTCCGACGGAGACGAGGAGGGCGAGGACGGCGAGGCCGACGGGGAGGGCGAGGCCGAGGGGGAGATGGAGCGGTCGGTGCCGCGGCTGGTGCCCGCGTCGGCGCCGCGTCCGCCGTCGACGCTGCCGGAGGCGCCGCCCTGCTCGGTGGCGGTGTTGGTCGGCCGGTCCGCCGACTGCACCCGGTCGTCGCTGCCGCCGCCCGAGCCGAGCCGGTAGTTCTCCAGGCCGGGCACCACGCCCGTGGCCACCGCGACGGTGCCGAGCGCGACGGCGGCGGTGGCGCCGAGCAGCCCCGTGCGCACCGGTGCCGTGGTCCTCCGCCTGCGGCGCCGGTGGGACCCGCCGTGCCCCGTCCCGGCGTCGGGGGTGAACCCCTCACCGGTGAAGGCGACGGTGTGCCCGGCCTGCGGTGCGCCCTGGCCCCTGGTGCCGTCCGGGCCGAACAGGTAGGCGTCGCTCCGCGCCTGGACCTCGGCGTAGGCCTCGGGGTTCAGGTACGGGGCGATCCCCATCGAGGCGTCGTCCCCCGCGGCCGGGTCCAGCGGGTCGTGGCCCCGTGCCCCGGAGCCCTCGGTGTGGTCGACCCCCGTGGCGCGGCCCTTGGCGGCGCGGCCGGCGGCGGAGCGTCGGTGGCGTCCCATGTCCTGGCCTTCCTCGTCCCTTGCGGTCGATCGTCCCGGCGACGGCCCCTCGGCCGAATCGTCCCCGCGATCTTCCCGGGAGCTTTCCGTGATCTCCCTGCGGCCGACCTGCGGTCGAAATCGTCCTCGCGATCATCACCGAACTCACACGATCGAGTGAGTTTCATATGAGATTCATTGGGTCGGGACGCTACCGCATGGCGCCGGGGGCGGAAGTGTTCTGAGTGACATCCGCCCGTTAGGTTGCACTCATGAGCGAGGATGTACGGCTGGTCGCCTGGGTGCGCGGACGCGTCCAGGGTGTGGGTTTCCGCTGGTTCACGCGGGCACGGGCCCTGGAGCTCGGAGGTCTGAGTGGCTTTGCTCTCAATCTGGACGACGGGCGCGTCCAGGTGGTGGCGGAGGGCCCGCGGGAGCGCTGCGAGGGCCTGCTCGACTGGCTCCAGGGTGACGACACGCCCGGGCGCGTGGACGGCGTCACCGAGATCTGGGACACACCTCGCGGCGGTTACGACGGCTTCGCCGTCCGCTGATCACCCGCGTCCCGGCGCCCCGGCGGCCCTCGGCGGGCCCGCCAGCCCGGGGTGCCGGACGGGAGAACGAGCAGGTGGTTGCCGAGAAAGGCTTGCCATGCAGGGCTCCGCACGACAGGATGATCGCCACGCCCCGAGGGGCCCGCAGGAGCCGCAGCGCCGCCGAGTCCGGCCGCGCGCCCCCGGGTGACCCGTCAATACGGGGCGTGATCGTGTTGACCGTCAAACTTTTTGGTGAGACGCTGAAAGCCCCGCGCACCTTAGCTGTTTGGCATGGTTGAACGGCAGCAAGAACTCAAGAGTGCCAAGCACCGCGGGTGCGAATCCCTCACGACCCACACCGCATCGGTCGGTCACTCATTGTGGAGGACCATCCATCATGGCAAAGGCGCTTCTCGGTTACGTCGGCGGCTCCGACCCGCGACTCCTCGCCGAGATGCGACGGCTCCAGCAGCGCGTCCAGGACCTGGAATCCGAGCTCGGACGCATCCAGGCCGAGAACGACGCGCTGACGGCTGCCGCTTCTCACGACAGGATCATGGAGAGCGTTGACGCACACCAGGCGGAGCCTGCGCTGACCTGATCACTGCATCGCTCCACGACGGCACGAGCAGTGGTTGGGCTGCCCGTACAACCGCTCAGTTGTCAGAGTTGCAAGGGACGCTTCGGCGTCCCTTCTTTCTTGCCCGCTGCCCGGTGCCCGTGCCGCGGCCTCGCCCGCCCCGCCGCGACGCGTTCCTTTCCCCACGCATCCTTTCAGCTTCTTTAACGTCTGATGTGCCCTGCGCGTTCACCGGTGAAACCGCGGGGATCCAAGGGTTCATGGAGTGAGACAACCCCGGCGGGTAGAGTCCGGCGGCGTGCACCTGAAGGCCCTGACCCTCCGCGGGTTCAAGTCGTTCGCCTCCGCGACCACGCTCCGGTTCGAGCCGGGGATCACCTGCGTCGTCGGCCCGAACGGCTCGGGCAAGTCCAATGTCGTGGACGCGCTCAGCTGGGTCATGGGCGAGCAGGGCGCCAAGTCGCTGCGCGGCGGCAAGATGGAGGACGTCATCTTCGCCGGCACCACCGGCCGCCCGCCCCTCGGCCGCGCCGAGGTGTCGCTGACCATCGACAACTCCGACGGCGCGCTGCCCATCGAGTACGCCGAGGTCACCATCACGCGGATCATGTTCCGCAACGGCGGCAGCGAGTACCAGATCAACGGCGACACCTGCCGACTGCTCGACATCCAGGAACTGCTCTCCGACTCCGGCATCGGCCGCGAGATGCACGTCATCGTCGGCCAGGGCCAGCTCGACTCCGTGCTGCACGCCGACCCCATGGGCCGCCGCGCGTTCATCGAGGAGGCGGCCGGCGTCCTCAAACACCGCAAGCGTAAGGAGAAGGCGCTCCGCAAGCTGGACGCGATGCAGGCCAACCTCGCGCGCGTCCAGGACCTCACCGACGAGCTGCGCCGCCAGCTCAAGCCGCTCGGCCGGCAGGCCGCGGTCGCCCGCCGGGCCGCCGTCATCCAGGCCGACCTGCGCGACGCCCGGCTGCGGCTCCTCGCCGACGACCTGGTCCGGCTGCGGGAGGCGCTCCAGGCCGAGATCGCCGACGAGGCCGCCCTGAAGGAACGCAAGGAGGCCGCCGAGCAGGAGCTGGGCAAGGCCCTGCGGCGGGAGGCGCACCTGGAGGACGAGGTGCGCCGGCTCACCCCGCGGCTGCAGCGCGCCCAGCAGACCTGGTACGAGCTCTCCCAGCTCGCCGAGCGCGTGCGCGGCACGGTCTCGCTGGCCGACGCCCGGGTGAAGAGCGCCACCTCCGCGCCGCCCGAGGAGCGCCGGGGCCGCGATCCGGAGGACCTGGAGCGCGAGGCCGCCCGCGTCCGCGAGCAGGAGGCCGAGCTGGAGGCCGCGCTGGAGGCCGCCCAGCGCGCCCTGGAGGACACCGTCGCCCACCGCGCCGAGCTGGAGTCCGAACTGGCCCGCGAGGAACGCCGGCTGAAGGACGCCGCGCGCGCCATCGCCGACCGCCGCGAGGGCCTGGCCCGGCTCAGCGGCCAGGTGGGCGCCGCCCGTTCGCGTGCCGCGGCGGCCCAGGCCGAGATCGAACGGCTCGCCGCCGCCCGCGACGAGTCCCAGGAGCGGGCCGTCGCCGCCCAGGAGGAGTACGAGGCGCTCAAGGCCGAGGTCGACGGCCTCGACGCCGGCGACACCGCACTGGCCGAGCAGCACGAGGCCGCCAGGGCACGGCTCGCCGAGGCGGAGGCCGCACTGGGCGCCGCCCGGGAAGCGCTGACCGAGGCCGAGCGACGGCGCGCCGCCACCCAGGCCCGGCACGAGACCCTCGCCCTGGGACTGCGCCGCAAGGACGGGACGGGGGCGCTGCTCGGGGCGAAGGACCGGCTCACCGGGCTGCTGGGCCCGGCAGCGGAACTGCTGACGGTGACACCCGGCTACGAGGTGCCGCTGGCGGCGGCCTTCGGCGCGGCGGCGGACGCGCTCGCGGTCGCCTCGCCGTCCGCGGCGGCCGAGGCGATCCGTCTGCTGCGGAAGCAGGACGCAGGGAGGGCCTCGTTGCTGTCGGCCGGGACGGAAGCGCCCCGAGAGGGCGCAGGGCCGTGTCCGTCATGCGGCCGGCACCGCACGGGCGCGTCCTGCCTCGGCGCACCCGCTGACGACGGGCGGCCTCCCCGGACCGGCTCCTGCGACGCACGACCCGCGGAGCAGTTCGTCCGCGGCCCCGCCGACCTGATCCCCGCCGTCCACCGCCTCCTGCGCGGCATCGTGGTCGTGGACACCCTGGAGGACGCCGAGGAGCTGGTCTACGCCCACCCGCAGCTCACCGCCGTGACCGCCGAGGGCGACCTCCTCGGCGCGCACTTCGCGCACGGCGGCTCCGCCGCGGCGCCCAGCCTGCTGGAGGTGCAGGCCTCCGTCGACGAGGCCGCCGCCGAGCTGGAGGAGCTGGCCGTACGCTGCGCCGAGCTGACGGACGCCCAGCGCGCGGCGGCCGAGCGGCGCACGGAATGTGCCGCCCTCGTCGAGGAGCTCGGAGAGCGCCGCCGGGCCGCCGACCGGGAGAAGGCCGCCGTCTCCCAGCAGCTCGGCCGGCTCGCCGGCCAGGCACGCGGCGCCGCAGGGGAGGCCGAGCGCTCCGCGGCCGCCGCGGACCGGGCACAGGAGGCGCTGGACAAGGCGCTCATGGACGTCGAGGAGCTCGCCGAGCGGCTGGCCGTCGCCGAGGAGATGCCGGTCGAGGAGGAGCCCGACACCGCGCGGCGCGACCGGCTCGCCGCCGACGGGGCCAACGCCCGGCAGACCGAGATGGAGGCCCGCCTCCAGGCCCGTACCCACGAGGAACGGGTCAAGGGACTGGCCGGACGGGCCGACTCCCTGGACCGGGCCGCCCGCGCCGAACGCGAGGCACGCGCGCGTGCCGAACGGCGGCAGGCGCGGCTGCGCCACGAGGCGGCCGTCGCCGGGGCCGTAGCCTCCGGAGCCCGCCAGCTGCTTGCGCACGTCGAGGTCTCCCTGACCCGCGCGGACGAGGAGCGCACCGCTGCCGAGGCCGCCAAGGACCGGCGGGAGCAGGAGCTGACCGCAGCCCGCACCGAGGGGCGCGATCTCAAGGCGGAGCTGGACAAACTGACGGACTCGGTCCACCGGGGCGAGGTGCTCGGCGCGGAGAAGCGGCTGCGGATCGAGCAGCTGGAGACCCGGGCGCTGGAGGAGCTCGGGGTGGAGCCGGAGGGGCTGGTGGCCGACTACGGTCCGTGGCAGCCGGTGCCGCCCTCCCCGCCCGCCGAGGGCGAGGAGCTCCCGGAGGACCCGGCGCATCCGCGCAACCTCCCCCGGCCGTTCGTCCGTGCCGAGCAGGAGAAGCGGCTGAAGGCCGCCGAGCGGGCCTACCAGCAGCTCGGCAAGGTCAATCCGCTGGCCCTGGAGGAGTTCGCGGCGCTGGAGGAACGGCACAAGTTCCTCAGCGAGCAGCTGGAGGACCTCAAGAAGACCCGCGCCGACCTGCTCCAGGTGGTCAAGGAGGTCGACGAGCGGGTCGAGCAGGTGTTCACCGAGGCCTTCCGCGACACGGCCCGTGAGTTCGAGGGCGTGTTCGGCAGGCTCTTCCCCGGTGGCGAGGGCCGGCTGGTGCTGACCGATCCCGACAACATGCTCACCACCGGTGTGGACGTCGAGGCCAGGCCGCCGGGCAAGAAGGTCAAGCGGCTGTCCCTGCTGTCCGGCGGGGAGCGGTCGCTGACCGCGGTGGCCATGCTGGTGTCCATCTTCAAGGCACGGCCCAGCCCGTTCTATGTGATGGACGAGGTCGAGGCCGCGCTCGACGACACCAACCTGCAGCGGCTGATCCGGATCATGCAGGAGCTGCAGGAGGCCTCGCAGCTGATCGTGATCACCCACCAGAAGCGCACGATGGAGGTCGCCGACGCGCTGTACGGCGTCTCCATGCAGGGCGACGGTGTGTCGAAGGTCATCAGCCAGCGCCTGCGCTGAGCCGTGGGCCTTCCAACACCCGTCTCGCACCGTCTCACCTCCAGTCATTCAAGAAGTGAACACAACTTCTCTCCCTGTGGTCGGTCAACTCACACGGTTCCCGCTATTGACTTCGAAACTTGAAGCCATAGTCTCTCCGACGTTGCTTTTACCTTCAGGTACCTTCAGGTGGACCTCGAAGGGCGAACCACCCCGGCAGCGTTGCCGGATGCCCGAGGAGTACACGTGACCAGCACCACGCAGGCACCCCCCACAGGAGCCCGAACGGCTCACCCCGATCATCTCGGGCATGTCATCTTCATCGCGGCGGCGGCCGCGATGGGCGGCTTCCTCTTCGGCTACGACAGCTCCGTCATCAACGGTGCCGTCGAAGCCGTCCGGGACCGCTACGACGTCGGCTCCGCTGCGCTGGCCCAGGTCATCGCCGTCGCCCTGATCGGCTGCGCGATAGGCGCCGCGACCGCCGGACGCATAGCCGACCGGATCGGCCGCATCCGCTGCATGCAGATCGCCGCGATCCTGTTCACCGTCAGCGCGGTCGGCTCCGCCCTGCCCTTCTCCCTGTACGACCTCGCCTTCTGGCGGGTCGTCGGCGGCTTCGCCATCGGCATGGCCTCCGTGATCGGCCCCGCCTACATCGCCGAGGTCGCCCCGCCCGCCTACCGGGGCCGGCTCGGCTCCTTCCAGCAGGCCGCGATCGTCATCGGCATCGCCGTCTCCCAGTTGGTCAACTGGGGTCTGCTGAACGCCGCCGACGGCGACCAGCGCGGTGAGCTGATGGGGCTGGAGGCCTGGCAGGTCATGCTCGGAGTGGAGGTCGTACCGGCCGTCCTCTACGGCCTGCTGTCCTTCGCCATCCCCGAGTCCCCCCGCTTCCTGATCTCCGTCGGCAAGCGCGAGCGCGCCCGCGAGATCCTCACCGAGGTCGAGGGCCGGGACATCGACCTGGACGCCCGGGTCGCCGAGATCGAGACCGCCATGCACAGCGAGGAGAAGTCCCGCTTCAAGGACCTGCTCGGCGGCAGCTTCTTCTTCAAGCCGATCGTCTGGATCGGCATCGGCCTGTCGGTCTTCCAGCAGTTCGTCGGCATCAACGTCGCGTTCTACTACTCCGCGACGCTGTGGCAGTCGGTCGGCGTCGACCCTTCGGACTCGTTCTTCTACTCCTTCACCACGTCGATCATCAACATCGTCGGCACCGTGATCGCGATGATCTTCGTCGACCGCATCGGACGCAAGCCGCTCGCGATCATCGGCTCGGTCGGCATGGTGATCGGCCTGGCGCTGGAGGCCTGGGCCTTCTCCTCCCTGGCCGACGGCCAGCTCCCGGCCACCCAGGGCTGGGTCGCGCTGATCGCCGCCCACCTGTTCGTGCTGTTCTTCGCGCTCTCGTGGGGCGTGGTCGTCTGGGTCATGCTCGGCGAGATGTTCCCGAACCGGATCCGGGCCGCCGCCCTCGGCGTCGCCGCCTCCGCGCAGTGGGTCGCCAACTGGGCCATCACCGCGACCTTCCCGTCGCTGGCCGACTGGAACCTCTCGGCGACCTACCTGGTCTACACGGGCTTCGCGGCGCTCTCCATCCCGTTCGTCCTGAAGTTCGTGAAGGAGACCAAGGGCAAGTCCCTGGAGGAGATGGGCTGAGCCCGTCCACCGGCCCGGGGAGAGGAGCCAAGTCCCCGCTGCCCCTCTCCCCGTATCCCCGGCGTGCTGCCCCGGCTCACTTCCCGAGCCGGGGCAGCACGCCGTCGCAGAACAGCCGCAGACTGCGCCACCCCTCCTCCACCGGCATCCCGCCGGCCAGCGGATGCAGCACCAGGCTGTCCAGCCCCAGTGCCACGCACTCCTCCGCCGTGACCACCCGGTACACGCCCTCCGCGCGCAGCTCGTCCACCGTCGTCGCAGCCGACCCCACCGCCGACCGGTTCCCGCCGGACTGCCACCCCGCGTACGTCCGCGCCTCGTGCAGGAGGTGCCCGCCGTGCTCCGCCCACACCCGGTCCGGGTCCTCGGCGACATGCAGCAGCGGCGTCTCGGGCTCGGGCATCATCACCCAGCCCTCGGTGCCGTACTCGGCGAGCCGCTCCTCGTAGTACGTGCGCAGCCCGGGCAGATGCGCGCTGGGGAAGAACGGCAGGCCGAACCGGGCGGCCCGGCGCGCGGCGGCCTGCGAGGCGCCGCCGACCAGCAGCGGGGGGTGCGGATCGGAGTACGGGCGCGGCGTGATCCGCACCCTGCGGCCGCGGTGGGTGAACTCCTCGCCGGTCCACGCCGCCAGAAGCGATTCCAGCAGCTCGTCCTGGAGCCGGCCGCGCCGCGCGAAGTCCACCCCGAACTGGGCGTACTCCTCGGGGCGGTAGCCGATGCCGACGACGGTCACCAGCCGGCCGCCGCTGAGCAGATCCAGCACCGCGATGTCCTCGGCCAGCCGCAGCGGGTCGTGCAGCGGGCCGATGGCCGCCGACACCGTCACCGTCAGCCGCCGGGTCGCGCCCAGCACCGCGCCGGCGAGGACGAACGGCGAGGGCAGCCAGTTGTCCGCCGCGCCGTGGTGCTCCTCGGTCTGGACGGTGGTCACCCCGCGGGCATCGGCGTAGGCGGCCATCTCCAGGGCGGCCCGGTAGCGGGCGCTCAGCGAAGCCCGGGTCGCCGAGGGCTCCACCAGGTTGAACCGTACGACCGTGACAGGCATGGCGAACGTCCCCCTTCACCGGCGGGTGGTGGAGTGACGTTAGCTGACGGAGCGTCAGACAGCCAGAGCGTCAGACAGCCAGGGTTGCGGGCTCCTCGGTCTGTTCGGCCCGCCCGGCCGGTGTGGCGGACGGGGCCGGGACGGCCACGGGCGGCTTGGGCAGTACCAGGTACAGCAGACCGGAGATCACCACCGTCGCCACCCAGCCCAGGCCGTACTCGCCGACGACGTTGTTCGTGGCCAGCGGACCGGTGAACCAGTCCGACGTGCTGAACATCAGGCCCGCGGCCAGCCCCACCGCCCAGGCGGCGCACGCCGCGGGGGAGAAGCCGCCGCGGTACCAGTACGCGCTGGTACGTCCGGTGTCGGCCATGGCCGCGCCGTCGTACTCCGTGCGGCGCAGCATGTCCGCGCCGAAGACGCCGACCCACGCGGAGAAGGCGACCGCCAGCAGTGACAGGAAGGCGATGAACGAGCCCATGAAGCTGGTCGCCACCAGCATCAGCACACCACCGAAGACCAGTGAGATCAGCGCGTTGACCGACACCGCCCAGTGGCGCGGCACGGTGAAGCCCAGGGTCTGCGCGGTGAAGCCCGCCGAGTACATCGACATCGAGTTGATCAACAGCATGCCGATCAGCGCGATCAGCAGATACGGCACCGCGAGCCAGGTCGGCAGGATCTCGCCGAGGAAGGAGACCGGGTCGGCGGCCGACGCCAGATCCGGCGTCGAGACCGCCATCACCATGCCCATCAGCACCATCGGAAGGACGACGACTCCGGCACCGCCCACGGTCACGCCCACGATGCCCTTGGAGGAGGCCGTGCGCGGCAGGTACCGGGTGAAGTCCGGGGCGGACGGGATCCAGCTGACCCCGCCCGCCGCGATCAGTCCCACACCGGTGATCATCGCGGCCACCGGTCCGGCGGACCGGTCGAAGACCGCCGACCAGTCGGTGTCCACGACCAGATGGCCCAGCACCAGCACCGAGAACGTGCCGAACAGGTAGGTCGCGTACTTGTTGCACTTCTGCACGGCGTTGATGCCCAGGCCCGAGATCGCGAAGGTCGCCACGACGAAGGCGAGCAGCATCACCATGTCCAGCACGCTGTTGGAGCGGATGCCGAACACGATGTCCAGCACCGTGAGCATCGCGTAGGCGCCGACGACCGCGTTGATCGTCTCCCAGCCCCAGCGCGCGACCCAGATCAGCGAACCGGGCAGCAGATTGCCGCGCTGGCCGAACACCGCGCGGGACAGCGCCATGCCGGGCGCCCCGCCGCGCTTGCCCGCGATGCCGATCAGGCCCACCAGGCCGTACGAGACGACGGGCGCCGCGCCGGACACGACCAGCGCCTGCCAGAAGTTGAGCTGGTAGGCGACCACCAGGCCGGCGCCCATGGTGAGCAGCAGCACGCTGATGTTGGCGCCGACCCAGGTCGGGAACAGCTCCCGCACCCGGGCCGTGCGCTCGGCGTCGGGTACCTGCTCGATGCCGCGGGTTTCGAGTGCGCCTTCGGACTCGGCGGTTCTGCTCATGTGGGGGGACCGTGCCTCAGGGGTGTGGAGAAGGGCCGGACGGAACTCTACGCGCGTTGATGCACGTTGCGCCATCGTACTTTGATCTGACTTCTGGCCTGAAGGGGTCTTTGTCCCTGGGCGGAAGTCATGAGCGGCGTCCGCCCGGGGTCGGCGTGAGTCCGGCGGCCATGGCCGATACTGGACGCGTTATGGACATCGTCATCCTTGCTGTAGTCATCGCCGTGGTCGTGATCGGCGCGCTCGGCGGGCTGGTGGTGGGCAGTCGCCGCAAGAAGCAGGTGCCCCCGCCGCCGCCGGCCGCCCCCGACCTCACCGCCCCTCCGGCCGAGCCGCACGTCGGCGACGAGGCCGAGACGCCGCGCGACGAGCCGCGCCGCACGATCGAGGAGGTCGACCTCCCCGACGGGGGTACCGCCACCGTCGCGGAACCGCCTGTCGTCGAAGAGCTCGAGGTCCCCCAGCTGGAGGTCCCCGAGCCCACCGCCGGCCGTCTGGTCCGGCTCCGTTCCCGTCTGTCCCGCTCCCAGAACGTGCTCGGCAAGGGGCTGCTCGCGCTGCTGTCGCGCGAGCACCTGGACGAGGACACCTGGGAGGAGATCGAGGACACGCTGCTCACCGCCGACGTCGGCGTGCAGCCCACCCAGGAGCTGGTGGAGCGGTTGCGCGAGCGTGTGAAGGTGCTCGGCACGCGCACCCCCGAGGAGCTGCGGGGCCTGCTCCGCGAGGAGCTGATCACGCTGGTCGGCGCCGACCTCGATCGCACCGTCAGGACCGAGCCGGAAGCCAGCAGGCCCGGCATCGTGATGGTCGTGGGTGTCAACGGCACCGGCAAGACCACCACCACCGGCAAGCTGGCCCGGGTGCTGGTCGCCGACGGCCGCAGCGTCGTGCTGGGCGCGGCCGACACCTTCCGGGCCGCCGCCGCCGACCAGCTGCAGACCTGGGGCGAGCGGGTCGGCGCCCACACCGTGCGCGGCCCGGAGGGCGGTGACCCGGCCTCCGTCGCCTTCGACGCGGTCAAGGAGGGCAAGGAGATCGGCTCCGATGTGGTGCTCATCGACACCGCCGGCCGGCTGCACACCAAGACCGGGCTCATGGACGAGCTGGGCAAGGTCAAGCGCGTGGTGGAGAAGCACGCGCCGCTGGACGAGGTGCTGCTGGTACTGGATGCCACCACCGGCCAGAACGGGCTGATCCAGGCCCGGGTCTTCGCCGAGGTCGTCGACATCACCGGCATCGTGCTCACCAAGCTGGACGGCACCGCCAAGGGCGGCATCGTGGTGGCCGTCCAGCGCGAGCTGGGAGTGCCGGTCAAGCTGATCGGGCTCGGCGAGGGCGCGGACGATCTGGCGCCGTTCGAACCGGAGGCGTTCGTCGATGCGCTGATCGGGGACTGAGGTCGCCCGCGGGCTGTCCTGCGAGTACGCCCGCCACCGCGAAGCGCCCGCCCCCCCCGCATGTCGGGGGACGGGCGCTTCGCGGTGGCGGGAGCTCGCACGCCGGGTGCGGTTGCGCGGGGCCGGGGGGGGTGCGCAGCCCGGTGACGGCGGGGCCCCGGGAGGGGGGAGGCGCGATCGCCCGCGACCGGCGCCGGGGGCTACGCCCGGGAACGGTGAGCCACGTACGCCAGTGTGCCCAGGAGGAGGCGGGCCTCCGGGGGCCTGGTCGCCGAGTCGAGGGCCGGGGGACGGAGCCAGCGCGCCGGGCCGTGGCCGCCGCGGTCGGAGGGCGGGGCCGTGAGGTACGTACCGGGGCCGAGGCCGGTGAGGTCGAGGGCGGCCGGGGTGTCCCAGCCCATGCGGTACAGCAGCTTGGGCAGCTCCGCGGCGGCGCCGGGGGCGACGAGGAACTGGGCGCGGCCCCTCGGGGTGACGATGACTGGGCCGAGCGGGAGGCCCATGCGCTCCAGCCGGGTCACGGCCAGCCGCCCTGCGGCCTCGGCCACCTCGACCGCGTCGAAGGTCCGCCCGACCGGCAGCATCACCGAGGCGCCCGGCACCTCGGCCCACGCCCGGGTCACCTCGTCCAGCGTCGACCCGGCGGGGATCTCGGGCGCGAAGTCCAGCGGGTGCGCCCCCGGCACCCGGCAGCCGCGCCGGCCGCAGGAGCAGGCGCCGTCAGCGGCCCGCGCCCCCGGCACCACGTCCCAGCCCCACAGTCCCGTGAACTCGGCCACCGCGGTGCACTCCGACGAGCGGCCACGGCGGCGCCCGCCGGTCCTGAGGTCGCGGATGCCCCGACTGCTGCCGATCGTGAAGCCCATACCCCCTCCAACGGGTCCGACGCACGGACGGTTACGCAGCGGACGCGTGACGTGACGCTCTGTTTCCGACTCTGTTTCCCCTCCCCAGCGCCGCGCGGTTCAGGCAGCGCCCGGAAGCGCCCCGGGTGGTGTGGTCGGGGATGCGCGCCCCGGTGTGCATCGCCGCACCCACTCCCCGCTGGCCTATGTCAAGTGAATCGCGAGGACGTCGTCGCGGGTTCATTCGAAGGGGTGGCGAATGGTGGCGTTTCCGCGATCGTCGTGGCTGAGCGGGTGATCGTAGGATTACTTTGTGTGTGCAGGGCCTCGGGGCACATGCACGTGTGGGTATGCCAAAGGCAACTCGGCTCTCTGTTCGAAGAGTGAGAATCGCCGGACGGAGGGCTACGACACCGGCATTCTGATAGGGCTTGGCGCACTCGGCGACAGGCGGTCGGCAGGGAATGGGGGCGTTCCAGTGAGCGGCAACGGCGGAAGCGGTTCGGGCGCCGGCAGCGCCACGCACGCTGACAAGCGCCCCAACGAGCTGCTCACCTCGTGGTTCGTGCGCAGCGGCTGGTCCAAGGGCGAGCTGGCCCGCCAGGTCAACCGCCGTGCACGCCGGCTCGGTGCCGGCCACATCTCCACCGACACCTCCCGGGTCCGCCGCTGGCTCGACGGCGAGAACCCCCGGGAACCGATCCCCCGGATCCTGTCCGAGCTGTTCTCCGAGCGCTTCGGCACCGTCGTCTCCGTCGAGGAACTGGGCCTGCGCGCCTCCCGCCCGTCACCGTCCGCGACCGGCGTGGACCTCCCCTGGACGGGCCCGCAGACCGTGGCCCTGCTCAGCGAGTTCTCGCGCAGCGACCTGATGCTGGCGCGGCGTGGCTTCCTCGGGACCTCGCTGGCCCTCTCCGCGGGCCCGTCCCTCATCGAGCCCATGCAGCGCTGGCTCGTCCCCGCCCCCGCGGCTCCGGCCGGGGAGCCCGAGCCGGTGCCCGCCTCGCGTGCCCGCGGCCGGCTCTCCCGGCCCGAGCTGGAGCTGCTGGAGTCCACCACCGTGATGTTCCGGAGGTGGGACGCCCAGTGCGGCGGCGGCCTGCGCCGCAAGGCCGTCGTCGGCCAGCTGCACGAGGTGACCGACCTCCTCCAGGAGCCGCAGCCCGGCCCCACCCGGGCCAAGCTGTTCAAGGTCGCCGCCGAGCTGGCCGAGCTGGCCGGCTGGATGTCGTACGACATCGGGCTGCAGCCCACGGCGCAGAAGTACTTCGTCCTCGCCCTGCACGCCGCCAAGGAGGCCGGCGACCGCCCCCTCGGCTCCTACATCCTCTCCAGCATGAGCCGCCAGATGATCCACCTGGGCCGGCCCGACGACGCCCTGGAGCTGGTCCACCTCGCGCAGTACGGCAGCCGGGACTGTGCGAGCCCGCGCACCCAGTCCATGCTGTATGCGATGGAGGCCCGCGCCTACGCCAACATGGGTCAGCCCAGCCGCTGCAAGCGCGCCGTGCGGATGGCCGAGGACGCCTTCGCCGACGCCGCCGAGTGGGACGAGCCGGACCCCGACTGGATCCGCTTCTTCTCCGAGGCCGAGCTCCACGGCGAGAACTCCCATTCCTTCCGCGACCTCGCCTATGTCGCGGGCCGCAGCCCCACCTACGCCTCTCTCGCCGAACCGCTGATGGGCCGCGCCGTGCAGCTGTTCCGCGAGGACGACGAGCACCAGCGCTCCTACGCGCTGAACCTGATCGGCATGGCCACCGTGCACCTGCTGCGGAGAGAGCCCGAGCAGAGCACGGCACTCGTCACCGAGGCCATGGGCATCGCCAAGAAGGTCCGCTCCGAGCGCGTCAACACCCGCATCCGCAAGACCGTCGACACGGCCGTACGCGATTTCGGGGATCTCGCCGAGGTCGTCGATCTCACCGAGCGCCTCTCCGGCGAACTGCCCGAGGCCGCCGAGGCGGTCTGAGACCCGCCGCCACCTCGAGCCCCGGCCGCGGCCGGCCCTCCCGAACTGCCCGACTCGGCTCCCCCATGCCAGGTCATCGGAAGGCCGCCGCGGCCGGCCCCGTCCCCCCAGGTTGCGCCACGATAACGATCGCGGGGGCCGGTATCCGGCAGTTCACCGAGGCGTAACACACACCGCGTCTTCGTCACGGCGGCGAAACAACGCGGGGCTTCCGCCGAAACGGCGCTGCGCCAATCTCGTGCCCCATAACCGGCCCACCCCTCACCCCGCTCAGGCTTCCCGCACGGGGCCGTATCCACGACGAGGAGATACCGGCATTGAACGGCACAGATACCGGATTCGTATTGATCAGTGCAGCGCTCGTCATGCTGATGACGCCTGGGCTGGCCCTGTTCTACGGCGGCATGGTCCGCTCCAAGAGCGTCCTCAACATGCTCATGATGTCCTTCATCTCGCTGGGCATCGTCAGCATCCTGTGGGTGCTCTACGGACACTCCCTCGCCTTCAGCGGTGACTCCGGCGGATTCATCGGCAACCTCGACATGATCGGGCTGAAGGGCGTCAACGCCGACAGCGTGATGGAGAACTTCGCCGGGGAGAACATCTCCGTCTTCGCGTTCTCCCTCTTCCAGATGCTGTTCGCGGTGATCACCGCCGCCCTGATCAGCGGTGCCCTCGCCGACCGCGTCAAGTTCGGCTCATGGATGGTCTTCATCGCCCTGTGGGTCACCGTCGTGTACTTCCCGGTCGCGCACTGGGTCTGGGGCGGCGGCTGGCTCGCGAACCTCGACCCGGCCGTGATCGACTTCGCCGGCGGTACCGCGGTCCACATCAACGCCGGTGTGGCCGGCCTCGCCGCCGTGCTCGTCGTCGGCAAGCGCATCGGCTTCAAGAAGGACCCGATGCGGCCGCACAACATGCCGCTGGTCCTCCTCGGCACCGCCCTGCTCTGGTTCGGCTGGTTCGGCTTCAACGCCGGCTCCGAGCTCGGCGTCGACGGCACCACCGCCCAGATGGCGATCAACACCCAGGTGGCGACCGCCGCGGCCGTCATCGGCTGGCTGATCTACGAGCGCATCCGTCACGGGGCGTTCACCACCCTCGGCGCCTGCTCCGGTGCCGTGGCCGGCCTGGTCGCCATCACCCCCTCCGGCGGCAGCGTCAACGTCTTCGGCGCCCTGCTCATCGGCGTCGTCGCCGGTGCCGTCTGCTCCTGGGCCGTCAGCCTCAAGTACAAGCTCGGCTACGACGACTCCCTCGACGTGGTCGGCGTCCACCTGGTCGGCGGTGTCCTGGGCACCCTCATGGTCGGCTTCCTCGCCATCGGCGGCGTCGGCGGCTTCGACCAGTTCGTCTCGCAGGCCATCGGTGCCTTCGCGGTCATGGGCTACACCTTCGTGGTGACCCTGATCCTCGCCTTCGCGCTGCAGAAGACCATCGGCTTCCGGGCCTCCGAGGAGGACGAGGTCGGCGGTATCGACCAGGCCGCCCACGCCGAGACCGCCTACGACTTCAGCGGCGCCGGCGGCGGGGCCGCCCGTACCGCCGCGGCGGCCACGGCCGCCCCGGGTGCCGCAGCCCAGGCCGAGAGCAAGAAGGTGGACGCATGAAGCTCATCACCGCCGTCGTGAAGCCGCACCGGCTCGACGAGATCAAGGAAGCGCTCCAGGCCTTCGGAGTGCACGGACTCACCGTCACCGAGGCCAGCGGATACGGCCGGCAGCGCGGCCACACCGAGGTCTACCGGGGCGCCGAGTACACGGTCGACCTGGTGCCCAAGATCCGCATCGAGGTGCTGGCCGAGGACGACGACGCCGAACAGCTCATCGAGGTCGTCGTCAAGGCGGCCCGAACGGGCAAGATCGGTGACGGAAAGGTCTGGTCCGTCCCCGTCGACACGGCGGTGCGGGTCCGGACCGGCGAGCGCGGCCCGGACGCGCTCTGACACGACAGAACAGGAGTCGCCGGGTGACGAGTACGGATGTGACCAACGGAGCAGAGGACTCGGGACCCGGCGGCTACGCGGCGGCCCGGCTGCACCTCCTCACCGAGGGGGAGCAGTCCGGGCCGCCGCGCCGCAGCGCCCTCGCCGGTCTGACCGACGACTGGCTCGCCGGGCTCTTCGCCGCCGCGGGCGGGGTGCGCGGCACGGCCCTGGTCGCCGTCGGCGGCTACGGGCGCGGCGAGCTCTCCCCGCGCAGCGACCTGGACCTGCTCCTGCTGCACGACGGCGCCGACCCCGCCGCGGTCGCCGCCCTGGCCGACCGCCTCTGGTACCCCGTCTGGGACCTCGGCCTCGCCCTCGACCACTCGGTGCGCACCCCGGCCGAGGCGCGGAGAACAGCGGGGGAGGACCTCAAGGTCCACCTCGGACTGCTGGACGCCCGGCACCTCGCCGGCGACCTCGGCCTCACCGCCGGCCTGCGCTCCGCCGTCCTCGCCGACTGGCGCAACCAGGCCCCCAAACGCCTCCCCGAACTGCAGGAGCTGTGCGCCGAGCGCGCCGCCCGCCAGGGCGAACTGCAGTACCTGCTGGAACCCGACCTCAAGGAGGCCCGCGGCGGACTGCGCGACGCCACCGCGCTGCGCGCCGTCGCCGCATCCTGGCTCGCCGACGCCCCGCGTGAGGGCCTTGCCGACGCCCGGCGCCGGCTGCTCGACGTCCGTGACGCCCTGCACCTGGCCACCGGCCGCGCCACCGACCGGCTCGCCCTCCAGGAGCAGGACCAGGTCGCCGCCGAGCTGGGCCTGCTCGACGCCGACACCCTGCTGCGCCAGGTCTACGAGGCGGCTCGGGTCGTCTCGTACGCCAGCGACGTCACCTGGCGCGAGGTGGGGCGAGTGCTGCGGTCGCGGTCGGTGCGCCCGCGGCTGCGCGCCATGCTGGGCGGCGGGAAGTCCGGCCCCGAGCGCTCACCGCTCGCCGAGGGCGTGGTGGAACAGGACGGCGAGGTGGTGCTCGCCCGCACCGCACGGCCCGAGCGCGACCCCGTCCTCCCGCTGCGGGCCGCCGCGGCCGCCGCCCAGGCCGGGCTCCCGCTCTCGCGGCACGCCGTACGGCGCCTGGCCGCGACGGTGCGCCCGCTGCCCGCGCCCTGGCCCGCGGAGGCCCGCGAACAGCTGGTGACGCTGCTGGGATCCGGCCGGCCCACCGTCGGGGTGTGGGAGGCGCTGGAGGCGGAAGGGCTGATCACCCGCCTGCTGCCGGACTGGGAGCGGGTCCGCTGCCGCCCGCAGCGCAACGCCGTGCATGTGTGGACCGTGGACCGGCATCTGATCGAGACCGCGGTGGCCGCCTCGGCGCTCGCCCGCCGGGTACACCGCCCCGACCTGCTGCTGGTCGCCGCGCTGCTGCACGACATCGGCAAGGGCTGGCCCGGGGACCACTCCGTGGCCGGCGAGACCATCGCCAAGGACGTGGCCGCCCGCATCGGCTTCGACGGCGCGGACGTGGGCGTCGTCGCCGCCCTCGTCCGCCACCACCTGCTGCTCGTCGAGACCGCCACCCGGCGTGACCTGGACGACCCCGCCACCGTGCGCGCGGTCGCCGAGGCCGTCGGCACCCAGGGGACCCTGGAGCTGCTGCACGCGCTCACCGAGGCCGACGCCCTGGCCACCGGACCGGCAGCCTGGTCTTCCTGGCGCGGCTCGCTCGTGGCCGACCTGGTGAAACGGGTCTCGGCGGTGCTCTCGGGCGACCCGCTGGAGGACCCAGAGGCCGCCGCGCCCACCGCCGAGCAGGAACGGCTCGCCGTCGAGGCCTTCCGCACCGGCGGCCCGGTCCTGGCGCTGCGGGCGCAGGCCGAGCCGCCCGCAGCCGGGAAGGACGTCTCCGCCGTCCCCGCGGCCGGGCTTGCCGCCGACCCGGAGCCGCTCGGCGTCGAGCTGCAGATCGCCGTGCCGGACCAGCCGGGCGTGCTGCCCGCGGTGGCCGGGGTGCTGGCCATGCACCGGCTGACCGTCCGTACGGCGGAGCTGCGCGCCCTGCCGCTGCCGGACGGCGTCGAGGATTCCGACGCCTCAGCCGCACCAGTTACCTCAGCCTCCGCCGCATCAGCTGCCTCCGTCGGCTCAGCCGGATCCGATGCCGCCGACGGCTCCGTGCTGCTGCTCGACTGGCGCGTCGCCGCCGAGTACGGCTCGCTGCCGCAGGCCGCCCGGCTCCGCGCCGACCTGGTCCGGGCACTTGACGGCTCCCTGGACATCGCCGGGCGGCTCGCCGAGCGGGACGCCGCGTATCCGCGGCGCAGGGGGGTCGTCGCACCGCCGGCCCGGGTGACGGTCGCCCCGGCGGCCTCCCGGCACGCCACGGTGATCGAGGTCCGTGCCCAGGACGCCCCCGGGCTGCTGTTCCGCATCGGGCGGGCGCTGGAGGGCGCGGGGGTGCGGGTGCGCAGCGCCCACGTCTCCACGCTGGGGGCGAACGCCGTGGACGCCTTCTATGTGACCGACGGCTCGGGTGCTCCGCTTCCGGGCGAGGAGGCGGCGGCCGTGGCGCGGACGCTGGAGGACATGCTGCGGGGATGACGCCGAAGCGCCCGGGCGGTGACCAAGGCGTCCCCGGCCACCGCCGGCGTGGTCCGGCGGGCGGTCTGTCACGGGCCGGCGGGGACGCGGACGTGGTCCCCGCCGACGCGCGGCTACGGTCCCTGCGCGCTGACCTCAGCGGGCAGGGACGATTTGGTTGCGGGGCCGGATACTCTGGAGGGCAGCCCAAACTGTCGCCGACTCCAAGGACCGACGCCGCCGTGTTCGATACCCTCTCCGACCGCCTGCAAGCGACCTTCAAGACCCTCCGGGGCAAAGGTCGGCTCAGCGAAGCGGACATCGACGCCACGGCCCGCGAGATCCGCATCGCGCTCCTCGAGGCGGACGTGGCCCTGCCGGTCGTGCGGACGTTCATCAAGAGCGTCAAGGAGCGCGCCCTGGGCGCCGAGGTCTCCAAGGCGCTGAATCCCGCCCAGCAGGTCCTCAAGATCGTCAACGAGGAGCTCGTAGAGATCCTCGGCGGCGAGACCCGGCGTCTGCGCTTCGCCAAGCAGCCGCCGACGGTGATCATGCTGGCCGGTCTGCAGGGCGCCGGTAAGACCACCCTCGCGGGCAAGCTCGGCCGGTGGCTCGCGGAGCAGGGCCACTCGCCGCTGCTGGTCGCCGCCGACCTGCAGCGTCCGAACGCCGTGAACCAGCTCAGCGTGGTGGCCGAGCGGGCCGGCGTGGCCGTGTTCGCCCCGGAGCCGGGCAACGGGGTCGGCGACCCGGTGAAGGTCGCCAAGGACTCCATCGAGCATGCGAAGGCCAAGGTCCACGACATCGTGATCGTGGACACCGCCGGCCGTCTCGGCATCGACCAGGAGATGATGCGGCAGGCGGCCGACATCCGGGACGCCGTCTCGCCCGACGAGATCCTGTTCGTCGTCGACGCGATGATCGGCCAGGACGCCGTCAACACCGCCGAGGCCTTCCGCGACGGCGTCGGATTCGACGGTGTGGTGCTCTCCAAGCTGGACGGCGACGCCCGCGGTGGTGCCGCGCTGTCGATCCGGCAGATCACCGGCAAGCCGATCATGTTCGCGTCGAACGGTGAGAAGCTCGACGACTTCGACGCCTTCCACCCGGACCGGATGGCCTCCCGCATCCTCGACATGGGTGACCTGCTCACCCTGATCGAGCAGGCGGAGAAGACGTTCAGCCAGGAAGAGGCCGAGAAGATGGCCTCCAAGCTGGCGTCCAAGAAGGGCCAGGACTTCACCCTGGACGACTTCCTGGCCCAGATGGAGCAGGTCCGGAAGATGGGCAGCATCAGCAAGCTGCTCGGCATGCTGCCCGGCATGGGGCAGATGAAGGACCAGATCAACAACCTCGACGAGCGCGACGTGGACCGCACCGCCGCCATCATCAAGTCGATGACCCCGACCGAGCGCCAGGACCCGGCGATCATCAACGGCTCGCGCCGCGCCCGGATCGCGCGCGGTTCCGGTGTCGAGGTCAGCGCGGTCAAGGGGCTGGTCGAGCGGTTCTTCGAGGCTCGCAAGATGATGTCGCGGATGGCCCAGGGCGGCGGTATGCCGGGCATGCCGGGGATGCCGGGCATGGGTGGCGGTCCCGGCCGGCAGAAGAAGCAGCCGAAGAAGGCCAAGGGCAAGCAGCGCTCCGGCAACCCGATGAAGCGCAAGCAGCAGGAGCAGGAGGAGGCCGCCCGGCGCGCCGCGGCTGCGGAGAGCGGCGGTGCCTTCAGCCTGCCGCAGCAGGGCGCCAAGGACTTCGAACTGCCTGACGAGTTCAAGAAGTTCATGGGCTGACGGCCGGATCCGGTACGTGTACGGCACCGGGGTGCCCTCCCCTCGCGACGGGGCGCCCCGGTGCCGTACACGCGCGTACCGCGGCCGGGTCACCGGCCGAGCGGCTCGGCACCGCCCGCATGCCCTTCCCCGGCGGGCACACCGGTGCCGGCCATGCGCCCGGCCGGGCGCGGGGGACCCCTCGGAGGACCCGCCACGCCGGAACCGGAACCAGTCCGCCCGGGACAGCGGCCGCCCGGGACAGCGGCCCGGAAACCCGGGTGCGCGGTCCCGGTCCGTACCTGGCCGACGGCGCGTCAGGACGGCTCGAACGTCCAGATGTAGGGCTCGCCGTCCTCCTCGGACCAGTGGACCGCCACACTCGTGGCGTCCGCCGGGATCACGTACGTCTCGCAGAAGACATGGCTCTCGCCCGGATTCCAGCTCTCCACCTCATAAGGGTTCTCGCAGCCCGGGGCCGACTCGGTGGCGCCGATGAGGACCGCGCCGCGCCGGCCGCCGGCGAAGACCGCGGTGGCGTCGTCGACGTCGGCCGTACCGGTCAGCGCGGGCCCGCCCCTGTGGGTGTACCTCACCTGCGCGACGGCCAGCACCTTGCCCTTGGCGTCCTCGGGGTCGGCGACCGCCTCGGCGGCCTCCTCCTCCGTGCCGACCTCGACCTTCTCCGCCACGATCTCGTACGTGACCTCGCCGGGCTCCTCCGCGACCGTGCCCGTCGCACTCTCACCGGCGGCCAGGGCACCGCCGGAGGCCGGCTCGGACGGCGAGGCCCCGGCCCGCGCCGACGCCGTCCTCCCGGCAGCGCCCTTCGCGTCGGCGGGGTCGTCCTCCTCACCGCCCCCGCAGCCGGTGAGGGCGAGCGCAAGGACGGCGACGGGCGCGGCGAGACGCAGCGCGGTCTTGTGGTGCGGCACAACAGCTCCTGTGGGCAGACGCGTTCGGTCCCCGAACGGTGGATCAGGCTAGGGGGCGTCCACCCCCGCAGGCGAACCCGGAGCCGCTTCGCCGCCGGTCAGGGCGTGCGCGCGATCAGATAGCGGAAGACGTTCGGCATCCACACCGTGCCGTCCGCGCGCTGGTACGGATGCAGCGCCTCGGCGAGTTCCTTGTCGACCTGCGCCCCGTCCGTCGCCGCGATCGCCGCGTCGAACAGGCCCGTGGACAGCAGCCCGCGCACCGCGCTGTCGGCGTCGGCGTAACCGAACGGGCAGGCGACGCGGCCGGAGCCGTCCGGCCGCAGACCGGCCCGGTGGGCAGCCTCCTCCAGATCGTCGCGGAGAGCCGGACGCCAGCTGCCCGCGCGGCGCAGCGGATCCGCGAGCTTGGTCGCCACCCGCAGTACGGAGGTGGTGGCACACCGCTCCGGCGGCCCCCAGCCGGCCAGCACCACCGGCGCCCCGCGCTCGGCGAGCGGCGCCGCCTCCGCCAGCAGCCCGGCCGGACCCCCGGAGTCGCCGACCGGACAGCCGATCGGCTCGAAGGCGGTCACCAGGGTGAACGGGGGTGCCTGCGGGGCGTCCGCGCGGCGCGGCGGGCCCTCGACGATCCGCCCGCCGCCCCGCGCGCGGGTGTCCCACGCCGGAGGCAGCAGCCGCTCCCGCGCCAGGGCCACGCGCTCCGGCGCGCCGTCGTCGACCCCGGTGACCTCGGCGCCCCGCGAGGCGGCCATCAGCAGGGCCAGCCCGGAACCGCAGCCCAGCCCCAGCAGTCTCGTGCCGGGTCCCACGTCCAGTCGCTCGTAGACCGCCTCGTAGAGCGGCACGAGCATCCGCTCCTGGATCTCGGACCAGTCACGCGCGCGTGCACGCCGGTCCGCGCGGGGCGGGGCCCCCGCGTGCGTGAGATGCCGGCGCACGAGCGTAGGTGTCATAGGAAAGCGCCCCAATCGACGAGAGTTCGCAAGGTGTTGCCGCGGTGCCCGGGTGCCGTGGCCCCGTGCGGTGCGCTCGCACTCCCCCCGTAAGCCAGGAAACTCCGGGCTCGCCGTGGCGTCCAGTGGTAGCGGCGACCGGTTTGCCCGGTCCGCGGCCACATGGCGAGATTTCACATTCCGGCAACCTGCGCCCGTACCATCGCGCCATGGCCAAGGCACCCGTGCTCACGCCCAGGGCGGACGACTACCCGCGCTGGTACCAGGACCTGATCGGCAAGGCCGAACTGGCCGACAGCGGACCGGTGCGCGGCACCATGGTCATCCGGCCCTACGGCTACGCGCTGTGGGAGCGCATGCAGCAGGAGATGGACACCCGCATCAAGGCCGCGGGCGCCGACAACGCCTACTTCCCGCTGTTCATCCCGCAGGGCCACCTGACCCGGGAGGCCCAGCACGTCGAGGGCTTCGCCCCCGAGCTGGCCGTCGTCACGCACGGCGGCGGCAAACAGCTGGAGGAACCGGTGGTGGTCCGGCCCACCTCCGAGACCATCGTCAACGAGTACTTCGCCAAGTGGGTGCAGAGCTACCGCGACCTGCCCCTGCTGATCAACCAGTGGGCCAACGTGGTGCGCTGGGAGATGCGCCCCCGGGTGTTCCTCCGTACGAGTGAATTCCTCTGGCAGGAGGGCCACACCGCCCACGCCACCTACGAGGACGCCCGGGACTACGCCGCGCACATCCACCGCGAGGTGTACGCCGACTTCATGGAGAACATCCTCGCCATCGACGTCGTCGCCGGCCGCAAGACCGCGAGCGAACGGTTCGCCGGCGCCGTCAACACCCTCACCCTCGAAGGGATGATGGGCGACGGCAAGGCGCTCCAGCTGGGCACCAGCCATGAACTCGGCCAGAACTTCGCCAGGGCGTTCGACACCCGGTACCTGTCGAAGGAGGGCCGCGAGGAGTACGTCTGGCAGACCTCCTGGGGCTCCTCCACCCGCATGGTGGGTGGCCTGATCATGTCGCACGGCGATGACAGCGGGTTGCGGGTGCCGCCCCGGCTCGCCCCCGTCCAGGTGGTCGTGCTCGCGGTCAAGGGCGAGGAACAGGTTCTGGCCAAGGTCCGCGAGCTCGGCGACCGGCTCACGGCGGCCGGGCTGAGGGCCCGTGTCGACGATCGCACGGACACCCCCTTCGGGCGCCGCGCCGTCGACTGGGAGCTCAAGGGTGTGCCGGTACGGATCGAGGTCGGCCCCCGCGACCTGGAGAGCGGCACCGCGACCCTGGTCCGCCGGATCCCGGGCGGCAAGCAGCCGGTCCCCCTTCAGGCGCTCGCCGAACTGCTCCCAACGGTGCTCGAGGAGGACCAGGCACTGCTGCTGCGTCAGTCCCGGGAGCGCCGCGAGGCCCTCACGTCCGACGTGTCCTCCGCCGAGGAGGCCGCGGCGGCCGCGGCCGCGGGCGGCTGGGCGCGGTTGCCGTGGGCGGCGCTCGGCGAGGAGGGCGAGGCCCGACTGGCCGAACACGCGGTGACCGTACGGTGTCTGGTCGCCGAGGACGGGTCGGTGCCGGACGCCGACGACGCACCGGGTAACGTCGCGGTCGTGGCGCGCGCTTACTGAAGAAGAGACCTTCCGGCGCAGGACACGGCCGAAACGCCTCTTGCGCACCGGCGGCCCCCGCCATCCGGGCCCGCCCACCGCCGCTACGCGCGGGCGCGTACTGCGGACTACGCACCACCTTGGTACGAGGTGCGAGGCTTCTCCGCAGATCAGCGCACCCGCCCTCGTCGGGACGCATCAACGAAAACTGACGGGTAAGAGCAAATTATTTGGGATGCCCCGGAATAGGAACACAGTGGCACCCCTGCTCGTTCTCATTACGTGAGCACGACACCACCTGTTCTCGCCGCAGAGCTGGCGCAGGCGTGGGCCGACATTCAGCGGCACCACTCCGAGCTGCCCGATCTTGCCGCGCCCGAGTCCCTGATCGGAGAGTCGTCGTCCGCATGCGGGCACGAGCTCTCCTTCGAGCGACTGCTCCATGAGGCAGTCCACGGCATCGCCGCCGCGCGCGGAGTCCGCGACACCTCCCGCGCCGGCCGCTACCACAACCGCCGGTTCCTCGCGATCGCCGAGGAGCTGGGCCTGGACCACCCCGAGGAGCCGCACCCGAGCAGCGGCTTCTCACTGGTCACGCTCAGCCCCGAGGCCAAGCGCCGGTACCGCCCGACGATCGAACGCCTCCAGCGAGCCCTGAAGGCCCACACCGCCGCGACCGAGACGGACTCGGCCCGCACCTTCCGCGGTCCGGCCGCCCGCCACGGTTCCTCCGGCGGCGGGGTGCGGGTCAAGGCGGTCTGCGACTGCGGCCGCAATGTGCGGGTCGTCCCGTCCGTCCTGGCCCAGGCCCCGATCGTGTGCGGCGGCTGCGGCAAGCCGTTCCGCATCCCGGAGGCGGTGGGCGCGGCGGCAGGCTGACACGCGACCGGCATCTCGTGGCTGCCGGTCGCCGGCCGGGGAGCGGGACACCGACGCTCCCCGGCCCGGGGCTGCCCGCACGGTGTGGCACAATGTCTAGCTGTACTCGACAGTCGCACAGGATCCCTCTCTCCTCCGGCTGACGCGTCCATCGGGCATTCGGGTACCGCAGCCCCACGCGGCATTCCCGCCGTGCCCAACCACGTCAAATCCAGGAGAACCCACTCCCGTGGCAGTCAAGATCAAGCTGAAGCGTCTGGGCAAGATCCGTTCGCCTCACTACCGCATCGTCGTCGCCGACTCCCGCACCCGCCGTGACGGCCGGGCGATCGAGGAGATCGGCAAGTACCACCCGACGTACAACCCGTCGGTGATGGAGGTCGACTCGGAGCGCGTGGCCTACTGGCTCTCCGTCGGTGCCCAGCCGACCGAGCCCGTGCTCGCCATCCTGAAGAAGACCGGCGACTGGCAGAAGTTCAAGGGCGAGCCCGCCCCGGCGCCGCTGCTCCAGCCGGCCGAGAAGTCGGCCCGCCCGTCCTTCGAGGCGCTCGCCGGCGACGACGAGGGCAAGGGTGAGGCGATCACCCAGAAGAAGAAGGCTGAGAAGAAGGACGAGGCTGCCGCCGAGTCCGGCGCCGAGGCCTGAGCATGCTCGAGGAGGCTCTCGAGCACCTCGTGAAGGGCATCGTCGACAACCCTGACGATGTGCAGGTCGCCTCGCGCAACCTGCGCCGCGGTCGCGTGCTCGAGGTCCGGGTCCACCCGGACGACCTCGGCAAGGTGATCGGCCGCAACGGCCGCACCGCACGCGCACTGCGCACCGTCGTGGGCGCCATCGGCGGCCGGGGCGTCCGCGTCGACCTCGTCGACGTGGACCACGTCCGCTGACGCTTCGCAACACCGGCTCGGGCCGGGGAGGGCCATGGCCGTCCCCGGCCCGTAGTCGTATGACAGGAGATCACACACCGTGCAGCTGGTAGTCGCTCGCATCGGCCGGGCCCACGGCATCAAGGGCGAGGTCACCGTCGAGGTGCGCACCGACGAGCCGGAACTGCGGCTCGCCCCCGGCGCCGTCCTGGCCACCGACCCCGCCTCGGCCGGACCGCTCACCATCGAGACCGGCCGCGTGCACAGCGGCCGCCTCCTGCTGCGCTTCGAGGGCGTACGCGACCGCAACGCCGCCGAGGCGCTGCGCAACACCCTCCTCATCGCCGACGTCGACCCGGACGAACTGCCCGAGGAGGAGGACGAGTACTACGACCACCAGCTGATCGACCTCGACGTGGTCACCGCCGACGGCACACCCGTCGGCCGGATCACCGAGATCGCCCATCTGCCCACCCAGGACCTGTTCGTCGTGGAGCGGGCCGACGGCAGCGAGGTCTACGTGCCGTTCGTCGCCGAGATCGTCACCGGGATCGACCTGGAGGAGCAGCGCGCGGTCATCGACCCGCCGCCCGGTCTGATCGACGACCGCGCCGAGATCGCCTCCTCCCGCGAGGGTGAGGAAAAGGCGTAATGCGGCTCGACGTCGTCACGATCTTCCCCGAGTACCTGGAGCCGCTGAACGTCTCCCTCGTCGGCAAGGCACGCGCGCGCGGACAGCTCGACGTGCACGTCCACGACCTGCGGTCCTGGACCTACGACCGGCACCACACGGTCGACGACACGCCCTACGGCGGCGGCCCCGGCATGGTCATGAAGACCGAGCCCTGGGGCGACGCCCTGGACGCGGTCCTGGCCGACGGCTACGAGACCGGCTCGCACGAGCCCGCCCTCATCGTGCCCACGCCCAGCGGCCGGCCCTTCACCCAGGAGCTCGCCGTCCACCTCTCCGAGCGCCCCTGGCTGGTCTTCACCCCCGCCCGCTACGAGGGCATCGACCGCCGCGTCGTCGACGAGTACGCCACCCGGATGCCGGTGTACGAGGTGTCCATCGGCGACTACGTCCTGGCCGGCGGCGAGGCGGCGGTCCTGGTCGTCACCGAGGCCGTGGCCCGGCTGCTGCCCGGCGTGCTCGGCAACGCCGAGTCCCACCGCGACGACTCCTTCGCCCCCGGCACCATGGCCAACCTCCTGGAGGGGCCCGTCCACACCAAGCCGCCCCGGTGGCGCGGCCGGGGCATCCCGGACGTGCTGCTCAGCGGCCACCACGGGAAGATCGCCCGCTTTCGCCGGGACGAGGCCCTGAAGCGGACGACAGCCCACCGGCCCGACCTGATCGAGCGGTGCGACCCCAAGGCCTTCGACAAGAAGGACCGCGAGATGCTCTCCGTCCTGGGCTGGGAACCGGACCCGGCGGGGGAGCCGTACGGCCGATTTTGGCGCAGGACCGACGGCGTGGAAGAATAGGGCGCTGCTGTGCGCCCGTCCGGCGTGCGCCCCTGCCACAGGGGGACACGACGCCCGTCCCGACCCGCACAGCCCTGATCCAGAACACCGAGATTCCGTTGATGACCTGTGGCATCAGCGAGGAAAGCAGACGAAATGTCTCACCTGCTCGACACCGTCGACGCCGCGTCGCTGCGCACCGACGTCCCCGCCTTCCGTCCGGGCGACACGGTCAACGTGCACGTCCGCGTCATCGAGGGCAACCGCTCCCGTGTGCAGCAGTTCAAGGGCGTGGTGATCCGCCGCCAGGGTTCCGGCGTGCGCGAGACCTTCACGGTCCGCAAGGTCTCCTTCTCCGTCGGCGTCGAGCGCACCTTCCCGGTGCACACCCCGATCGTGGAGAAGATCGAGCTCGTCACCAAGGGTGACGTCCGCCGTGCCAAGCTGTACTACCTGCGCGACCTGCGCGGCAAGGCAGCGAAGATCAAGGAGAAGCGCGAGAACTGAGCGCACTCCGGCGCGTCCACCGGAGCCGGATAGCATCTGGCCCCGATGGACACCCACACGCAGCACACGGAGCGCGACCGCTCCCCCCGCCCTGCCGGGACCGAGACGACCTCGGGTCCGGAGGACCGGGAGGGACGGTCGCGTTCCGCGTTGCCGACCCGGATCGCGGACGCGGTGCCGGGCGGTCGGGGCACCCTGGGGCTGCTGACCGTGCTGGTGTTCCTGCTGCTGCTCGCCACGTTCGTGCTGCAGCCCTTCCGGATCCCCAGCGGATCGATGGAGCCCGGATTGAGGATCGGCGACCGCGTTCTCGTAAACAAGTTGGCGTACCGTTTCGGGGACCGGCCGCAGCGGGGCGACGTCGTCGTGTTCGACGGCACCGGGTACTTCGGGCACGGCGCCTACATCAAACGCGTTGTCGGGGTGAGCGGTGACCATGTGGTCTGCTGCGACGAGGAGGGGAGGATCCGGGTGAACGGCCGGTCCGTCGACGAGTCGGCATTCCTCCACCCCGGCGACCGCCCCTCCGCGGTGCGCTTCGACGTCGTGGTGCCCGACGGCAGGCTGTTCGTCCTCGGCGACCACCGGGCCGACTCCAGCGACTCCCGCGCCCACCTCGGCTCGCCGGGCGGCGGCATGATCCCCGAGGACGAGGTGATCGGCCGCGCCGACTGGATCGTGTGGCCCCTCGGCCACGCCACCCACCTCGACCGCCCCGGTGCCTACGCGCGCGTGCCCGCCGCCGAGGACACCCAGGGGGCCGCAGGTGCCGCCCAGGAGCTCGAGGGTGCCGTCCAGGGGCATGCGGAGGACTCCCCGGGGCAGGCGGGGGCCGCCCACGGCGGTGCGACGGGCACCCGCGGGCCCGTGGGGGCGGTTCAGGGGGACGCGTGGGGCACCCGAGGCCACGCGGCGGTGGGTCAAGGCGACGCGGGGGCCGCCCATGGGTAACCGCGGCAAGCCCCGCGGAGCGCCCAGCAGCCCCGCGGAGAACCTGCTGCCCACCGGCACCCGGCGGGCCGGCGGGCCGGGTGCCGGTGGCCGCAGCCGCGCGGAGCGGCGCAAGCTCCAGCGCAAGGTCAAGCGGCGCCGCAGGCGCAGCGCGGTCAAGGAGATACCGCTCCTCGTCGGCGTCGCCGTCCTGATAGCCCTGGTGCTGAAGACCTTCCTGGTGCAGGCCTTCGTGATTCCGTCCGGCTCCATGGAGCAGACGATCCAGATCGGCGACCGCGTCCTGGTCGACAAGCTCACTCCGTGGTTCGGCTCCGAGCCGCAGCGCGGGGACGTCGTCGTCTTCCGTGATCCGGGCGGCTGGCTCCAGGAGGAACAGACGCCCGTCAAGGACGACCCGGTCGTCATCAAGCAGGTCAAGGAGGGCCTCGCGTTCATCGGCCTGCTGCCCTCCGACGATGAGAAGGACCTGATCAAGCGGGTCGTCGGGGTCGGCGGCGACCGAGTCCGCTGCTGCGACCAGCAGGGCCGCGTCACCGTCAACGGCGTCCCTCTGGACGAGGACTACCTGTACCCCGGCGACGACCCGTCCAAGGACGCTTTCGACGTCACCGTCCCCGAGGGGCGGCTCTGGGTCATGGGCGACCACCGGTCCAACTCCGCCGACTCCCGCTCCCACCAGGAGACCGACTTCGGCACGGTCTCCGAGGACGAGGTGGTGGGCCGGGCCATGCTCATCGCGTGGCCGCTCAGCCACTGGGCCACACTGGAAGAGCCGAAAACATTTGCTTCCCTGCCCGACGCGGGCTCCGGGACGACCGCCTCTTCCGCACCGTCGCATAGGGTTGCCCCCTACGATCCGAACGAGATGATCCAGCTCCCGACCCCTGCGGAACTCCCGCTCGTTATGGGAGTGGTGGGCCTGCACCGTGCACGGAGCAGGCGGTCGCACAGAGTAAGGAGTTGGCGTGGGGGATGTGGCGGTTGGCGCACGGTCCGGACACGGCGGCGAGGAGGACCGCGGACACCCCGTGGAGGCGGCTGCCCCGGCCGCGGACGGCGCCTCGACCTCAGAGAGTGACTACGCGGCGACCGAGGACGGCGCGGTGACGGACGAGCGGCACGACGACCAGCGGCCCGGCAGCGGCGGCGGAGCGGGCGACGGCACACCCCCGCCTCCCGGGCCGGCGAAGAAGCAGCGCTCCTTCTGGAAGGAGCTGCCGATCCTGATCGGTATCGCGCTGGTACTCGCGCTGCTGATCAAGACCTTCCTGGTGCAGGCCTTCTCCATCCCGTCCGCCTCGATGCAGAACACCCTCACCGAGGGCGACCGCGTCCTGGTCGACAAGCTGACGCCGTGGTTCGGCTCCGAGCCCGATCGCGGCGAGGTCGTCGTCTTCCACGACCCGGACAACTGGCTGGCCGGTGAGCCCACCCCCGACCCGAACGCCCTGCAGACCTTCCTGAGCTGGATCGGCCTGATGCCGTCCGCCGAGGAGAAGGACCTGATCAAGCGGGTCATCGGGGTCGGCGGCGACACCGTCGAGTGCCAGGGAACCGGCCCGGTCAAGGTCAACGGCAAGGCGCTGAACGAGCCGTACGTCTACCCCGGCAACACCCCGTGCAGCGTCGACGACCAGGGCGGCCAGTTCAACGTGACGGTGCCCGAGGGCTACATCTGGGTCATGGGCGACCACCGGCAGAACTCCCGCGACTCGCGGTACAACACCGCCGACAAGCACAACGGCATGGTGCCGGTGGACGAGGTCATCGGGCGCGCGATCTTCGTCGCCTGGCCGGTCACCCGCTGGCACACGCTGCCCGTGCCCGACACCTTCGACCAGGCCGGACTGAACGACCAGGCGGCGGCTGCCCGCCTGCTCTCGACCGCACCGCAGGGCGCGGCGCTGGTTGCCGCGGTACCCCTGGTCCTCTGGCGCCGGCGGCGGACCACGGCGGCCCGGCAGCACTGAGCGGGCCCTGAGACCCGTCCGACCGGGCCGACCGTGCGGCAGACGGGGCTGACCGTGCCGGGTACCGCCGGGTAGGGTGCGGACCCATGGGTGGCGAGAGTACGACGCGTACGGGCCCGCACGGCAGGGCGCGCACGGGCGGGGCGGGCGGCCGGACCGGACAGCGGCTGTCCAACCTGGCCGTGGCACTGGGGCTGGTGCTGTTCCTGGGGGGTTTCGCCTGGGGAGCGGTGGTCTACCGGCCGTACACCGTGCCCACCACGTCGATGACGCCGACCATCGCGGCCGGTGACCGGGTCCTGGCCGAGCGCATCGACGGCTCCGACGTACGCCGCGGCGATGTCGTCGTCTTCACGGACACCACCTGGGCCGACGCCCCGGTGATCAAGCGTGTCGTCGCCGTCGGCGGTGACACCGTCTCCTGCTGCCAGGACGGCGGGCTCAAGGTCAACGGCAAGAAGATCGAAGAGCCCTACCTCGGCGCCGACGGCTCCGCCGAGAGCAGCTCGTTCCCGGAGGTGACCGTCCCCGAGGGGCGGCTGTTCCTGCTCGGCGACGAGCGCCACGGCTCCGTGGACTCCAGCGCCCACCTCACCGACGCGGCCGGCGGCACGGTGGCGCGGGGCGCCGTGCAGGCCCGGGTGGACGCCGTGGTCTGGCCCATGGACGGCATGCTGGACCGCCCCACCGGCTTCGAGCCGCTCGGCGGCCTCTCCGTGCCGGGCCCGCTGCGGACGGTCACCGCGCTGATCGCCGCGGGCGCCGCGCTGATCCTCGGTGGAGCCGCCTACGGCCCGTACGCCAAGCGCGCCGCCGCCCGTGCCCGGACCCGTACGGAGCCCGCCGATGCCCGCTGAAGCGAGGCGGGCGGGGCAGGACACCTACCAGGGCGGGATGCGCCGGGTCGCCCGCGTGGTCCTGCTCGACCCCGACGACCGCATCCTGCTGCTGCACGGCCACGAGCCGGACGACCCGGCCGACGACTGGTGGTTCACGCCCGGCGGCGGCGTGGAGGGTGACGAGACCCGTGAGCAGGCCGCCCTGCGGGAGCTCGCCGAGGAGACCGGCATCACCGAGGTCGAGCTCGGCCCGGTGCTCTGGCAGCGCCGGTGCTCCTTCCCGTTCGCGGGCCGCCGCTGGGACCAGGACGAGTGGTACTACCTGGCCCGAACGGCGCAGACCACCACCGTCGCGGCCGGCCTGACCGAGCTGGAGCGGCGCAGTGTGGCGGGAGCGCGCTGGTGGACGTGCCGGGAACTGGACCGGGCACATGAGACGGTGTATCCGACCAGACTCGCCGGGCTGCTGCGCACGCTGCTCGACGAAGGTCCCCCGGCCGGGCCGGTGACCCTGGACACCGAAATCGTCTAGCGGCTCACGGGACTGGCGCACAATGGGGGGATCGCACGGCTGAAGGGGAACATGCCATGAGCGCCGAGGACCTCGAGAAGTACGAGACCGAGATGGAGCTGAAGCTCTACCGGGAGTACCGCGATGTCGTCGGTCTGTTCAAATACGTGATCGAGACCGAGCGACGCTTCTACCTGACCAACGACTACGAGATGCAGGTGCACTCGGTCCAGGGTGAGGTGTTCTTCGAGGTGTCCATGGCCGACGCATGGGTGTGGGACATGTACCGGCCGGCTCGGTTCGTCAAGCAGGTGCGCGTCCTCACGTTCAAGGACGTGAACATCGAGGAGCTGAACAAGAGCGACCTGGAGCTCCCGAGCGGGTGAGCGGCACGCCCGTTCGAGTGATGGGGTTTTCCACAACCGACGAGTAGCCCACCAAGATCACACCCATGGTCCGGGATGCCCGACCGTTGGCACCGGAGGTGGTGCCGACATGAACACCCAACGGGCACGCAGCGCACTCGGCAGGTACGGCGAGAGCCTGGCCGCACGACGGCTGACCGAAGCCGGAATGACCGTGCTGGCGCGCAACTGGCGCGGCGGCAGGACCGGTGAGATCGACATCGTCGCCCGCGACGGCGACGTCCTGGTCGTCTGCGAGGTGAAGACCCGCCGCGCGGCGGCCTTCCAGCACCCGATGGCCGCGGTCACCCACGGCAAGGCCCAGCGCCTGCGCGGACTCGCCGAACGCTGGGCCCAGACCCACGGCGGAGCGCCACCCGGCGGCATCCGCATCGACCTCGTCGGCGTCCAGCTGCCCCGCCGCGGCGCGCCCGTCGTGGAACACGTCCGGGGGGTGGCGTGATGGGATTCGCACGAACGTGCTCGGTGGCGCTGGCCGGCGTCGAAGGGGTGGTCGTCGAGGTCCAGGCCGGCCTGGAGCCCGGCGTGGCCGCCTTCACCCTCGTCGGACTGCCGGACAAGAGCCTGACCGAGAGCCGGGACCGGGTCCGCGCCGCCGTGGTCAACTCCGGGGCCGAATGGCCGCAGAAGAAACTGACCGTCGGCCTGAGCCCCGCCTCGGTGCCCAAGAGCGGCAGCGGATTCGACCTCGCCGTCGCCGGCGCCGTCCTCGGCGCCGGCGAGCGGATCGACCCACGGGTGCTGGCCGACATCGTGATGATCGGCGAACTCGGCCTGGACGGCCGGGTGCGGCCGGTACGCGGCATCCTGCCCGCCGTCCTCGCCGCGGCCGACGCCGGCTACGAACAGGTGGTCGTCCCCGAGAGCGCCGCCGCGGAGGCCTCCCTCGTCCCCGGCGTCTCCGTCCTCGGCGTCCGCAGCCTGCGCCAGCTGATCGCGATCCTCACCGACGAGCCCGTACCCGACGAGGACCCGGACCGGCACGGACACCCCGATCCCCTCCTGGCCGGTCTGCGCGTACCCGGCTCCGGTGCCGCCACCGGACTGCACAGCACCGCGACGGCGGCTGCCCGGGACGACCCCGCCCATGACCTCGCAGACATCGTCGGCCAGCTCTCGGCGCGCACCGCCGCCGAGGTCGCCGCGGCCGGCGGGCACCACCTCTTCCTGGAGGGACCGCCCGGCGCCGGCAAGACGATGCTGGCCGAACGGCTTCCGGCCGTCCTGCCCCCGCTCACCCGGCAGGAGTCACTCGAAGTCACAGCCGTGCACTCGGTGGCCGGACTGCTGCCCCCCGGCAAACCGCTGATCGACACGGCCCCCTACTGCGCCCCGCACCACTCCGCCACCATGCAGGCCCTCGTCGGCGGCGGCCCCGGACTGGCACGGCCCGGAGCCGTCTCCCTCGCACACCGCGGCATCCTCTTTCTGGACGAAACCCCAGAATTCAGCCGCCAGGCGCTGGACGCCCTGCGCCAGCCCCTGGAGAACGGCCACGTCGTCGTCGCACGCAGCGCAGGCGTCGTCCGCTACCCGGCCAGGTTCCTGATGGTGCTCGCCGCCAACCCCTGCCCCTGCGGGCGCTTCTCCCCGAACGACGGCCTGTGCGACTGCCCGCCCTCCGCCATCCGCCGCTACCAGGCCAGGCTCTCCGGCCCCCTGCTCGACCGCGTCGACCTCCGCGTCGAGGTCGACCGCGTCACCCGGACCGAACTCACCGCGAGCGGCAGCCGCGGCGAGTCCACCGCCACGGTCGCCGACCGGGTGCGCGACGCCCGGGAACGGTCCGCGGCCCGTCTCACCGGCACCCCGTGGCGCAGCAACAGCGACATCCCCGGTCGCGAACTGCGCAGCCGCTGGCACGCCGCCCCCGGCGCCCTCGACGAGGCGGAGCGCAACCTCGAACGGGGCGCGCTCACCGCCCGCGGTCTCGACCGCGTCCTCCGTGTCGCCTGGACCGTCGCCGACCTCGCCGGTCACGACCGGCCCGACGCGGGAGACGTCGCCCTCGCCCTGCAACTGCGCACCGGCGTGCCCCGAGGCGTTCCCATGGCCATCGGAGCCCTGACATGACCGCCACCGGCACCACCGGCACCACGCACACCGACGGCGACGCCCTGCTCGACCGGATCTTCCTCACCCGCGTCCTGGAACCCGGTGACGAGACCGGCGGGCGATGGCTGCGCGAGTTCGGCCTACCGGAGGTGATCCGGCGGCTCCGGGAGGGCGGGCCCGCCCTGCCGGGGGCGAGCGAGCGCCGCTGGGCCGGGCTCCGCGCCCGTGCCCGGCAGGCCCGGCCCCGCCACGACCTCGCCGTCGCGCAGGCTGCCGGCGTACGCTTCGTGACCCCGCGAGCCGCCGAATGGCCCGGCCAGCTCGACGACCTCGGCGACGCCCGGCCCCTCGGACTCTGGGTGTGCGGCCTGCCCGACCTGCGGATCTGGGCCCTGCAGTCGGTCGCCGTGGTCGGTGCCCGCGCCTGCACCGAGTACGGCGCACACATGGCCACCACCCTTGCCGCCGGCCTCGCCGAGCGCGGCTGGGTCGTGGTCTCCGGCGGCGCCTACGGCATCGACGGCGCCGCACACCGGGGCGCCCTCGGTGCCGGCGGCGCGACCGTAGCCGTCCTCGCCTGCGGTCTCGACCGGCCCTACCCGCGCGGCCACACCCGGCTGATCGGCAGAATCGCCGAGCAGGGCCTCGTGATCGGTGAACTGCCGCCCGGTGACCATCCCACACCCAGCAGATTCATCCTCCGCAACCGAGTGATCGCCGCACTGACCCGCGGCACCGTCGTCGTCGAGGCCGCCCACCGCAGCGGCTCGCTCGTCACCGCACGAGCCGCCCGACGCCTGGGCCGGCACACCATGGGCGTACCCGGCCCGGCCACCAGCGGGCGCTCGGCCGGCGTGCACGAGCTGCTGCGCGGCGAGGCCGAACTCGTCACCGACGCCGCCGACGTCGTCGAACTGGTCGGCGCGATCGGCGAACTCGCCCCGGAACGGCGCGGCCCCGTGCTCCCCAGCGACCTGCTGGCACCCCGCGCCCGGCAGGTCCTGGCCGCACTCCCGGCACGCGGAACCGCTGCCGCGCCCGAGCTCGCCCGCCGCGCACAGACCACCGAGGAGGACGCCGTCGCGAGGCTGTACGAGCTTCGAGCACTCGGTTACGTCGAACGACACGACGACGGCTGGAAGTTGACACGCCAGGCCATGATGTCGGCGCGCGGCGGACCGAGCCCGTGCTGACCGAGTGTGTTCGGCCGTCCGGGGGAACCCCCGACGGCCTTGGGAATTCCCGCAGTTGGGCGATTCGAGTGATCACTCACAGCGATCGGGTCACCCGGGCGGTCCGCCCCGCGGAACGTATCTGCGCCCGCCCCCGACCCGCTCTTCGCTCACCGCCACGGTCCAGTCACGCTACGCTCACGAAGGCCCCTCGCAGACAGGACCGATCCGGACACCCGACCAGCACGCACGGCATCCCCATCACGGCAGAACGGCAGAACGGCACAAGGCGACGAATGCCCCAGCACACCTCCGGGCCCGACCGGGCGGCCTTCCCCCCAGCCGCCCGCGACGGTGGCAGCGTGCGGCCGCCCGCCCCCTCGACGCTCGACGAGCTCTGGCGGTCGTACAAGACGACGGGGGACGAGCGGCTGCGGGAGCAGCTGATCCTGCACTACTCGCCCCTCGTCAAGTACGTGGCCGGCCGGGTGAGCGTGGGGCTGCCGCCCAACGTCGAGCAGGCCGACTTCGTCTCGTCCGGGGTGTTCGGGCTGATCGACGCGATCGAGAAGTTCGACATCGACCGGGAGATCAAGTTCGAGACATACGCGATCACCCGGATCCGGGGCGCGATGATCGACGAGCTGCGGGCGCTGGACTGGATCCCGCGCTCCGTCCGGCAGAAGGCGCGGAGCGTGGAGCGGGCCTACGCCACGCTCGAGGCGCGGCTGCGGCGCACCCCCTCGGAGAGCGAGGTGGCCGCCGAAATGGGCATCCCGGTGGAGGAACTCCACTCCGTGTTCAGCCAGCTGTCCCTGGCCAACGTGGTGGCGCTGGAGGAGCTGCTGCACGTCGGGGGAGAGGGCGGGGACGGTCTGAGTGTCATGGACACCCTGGAGGACACCGCCGCGGACAACCCCGTCGAGGTGGCCGAGGACCGGGAGCTGCGACGGTTCCTGGCACGGGCCATCAACACCCTCCCCGACCGGGAGAAGACCGTCGTCACGCTGTACTACTACGAGGGGCTCACCCTCGCCGAGATCGGCAATGTGCTGGGCGTCACCGAGAGCAGGGTCAGCCAGATCCACACCAAATCCGTTCTGCAGCTGCGGGCCAAGCTGGCCGGATTCGGGCGCTGAGCCACCCCGGAGCGGGCAGCGACGACCGTAACCGCGTGGAGTGACTCCCGTCGCCGCGAGTGCGTCCGTACAGTGGTTGACGTGCCAAGGATTCGAGCGGCCTCCGTGGCCGAGCACCGGTCGATGCAGCGTGCCGCCCTGCTGGACGCGGCACGCTCCCTGCTGTCCGAAGGCGGGACGGAGGCGCTGACCTTCCCCGCCCTCGCCGAGCGGACGGGCCTGGCCCGGTCCTCCGTCTACGAGTACTTCCGGTCGCGGGCGGCCGTCGTCGAGGAGCTGTGCGCCGTCGACTTCCCGGTCTGGGCCGCCGAGGTCGGCGCGGCGATGGACGGCCAGGACACCCCCGAGGGCAAGGTCGAGGCGTACGTGCGCAAACAGCTCGACCTGGTCGGCGACCGGCGGCACCGGGCCGTGGTCGCCATCTCCGCCAGTGAGCTGGACGCCGGCGCCCGGGAGAAGATCCGTGCCGCGCACGGCGGCCTGGTCGCGATGATCGTCGAGGCACTGGGGGAGATGGGCCACGACCGGCCCATGCTCGCGGCGATGCTGCTCCAGGGCGTCGTCGACGCGGCCGTCCGCCGCATCGAACTCGGCGCGGCGGAGGAACCGACCGAGGTGACGGAAGCGGCGGTCGCCATGGCCCTGCGGGGGGTACGCGGCTGAAGGGTCTGAGCTTCCGCCTGGGCCCCTCCCTCCCCCCTCCCCCTCCCCCTGCGCCCACTCTCAGTCCCCGCCCCGGCCCCGCCCGCGCCCCGGCCCCTCACCGGGGAACCGGGACTCCCGCGACCGGCAGCAGTCGCGACGGCCCTCCGTTCAGCAGCCGGAGCGGGAGGAGCGAGAGCGGGTCGAGGTAGCTCGACCCTCTCAGCAGCCCCCAGTGCAGGCACGACGTCGCGCAGTGCGCACTCCGACCTGGTTCCGCTCCCGCGTCCGGCGCCGCCCCCGCCACGGTGCCGACCACCTGTCCCGCCGCCACCTGCTCGCCCCTCTCCACCCGGGGGTGTACGGGCAGGTAGGTCGTCCGCAGCGGCGGTGCTCCGGTGCCGGTGAGCTCCACCGCGACCACGCCGCGTCCGGCCACCCGGCCGGCGAAGGACACCCTTCCCGGAGCCACCGCCCGTACCGGTGTGCCGGGCGGGGCCGCCAGGTCGACTCCCCGGTGGCCGGCGCCGTACGGCGTGGCCGGCGGGGTCCAGCCCCGCAGGATCGCGGGTGGCAGGGGGCCCACCGGCCAGTTGCGGGCCACGGCTGGTACGGCCGGGTCCCGGGCCCGGCCTGCCTCGGTGGCCGCGGTCCTGGCCGCCGGTGCCTGTGTCGGCACCGGCGGCAGGGACGCGTACGGTCCCAGGATCAGAGCCAGGGCCAGGGCCGGAACCGGCCGGACGGTCGCGGTCACCCATTGCCTCGTTCGCATGGGAGAACGGTCCCGTACCGGGGCCGTCCCCGGCGGTGGCCTGTGGAGTACTCGCCGGTTGTGGACAGCGGCGTCACCCGGGGCCCGCGGGTCCCGTACACTTCTGATGGCGACCCGGGTCACCGGGTCGACTTCGCACGCCCCGATACGAGGCCACCCGAGCTCGTATCAGCGCCCCTCGGTCCCTTGTGGCACGGCGCGTCGTGGGCGTCAGGCGCGGGAGCCGTCCGGTCCCCGCGGCACAACCGAGAAACTCAAGGAGAGTACGGCCATGGCCGTCGTCACGATGCGGGAGCTGCTGGAGAGCGGCGTCCACTTCGGTCACCAGACCCGCCGTTGGAACCCGAAGATGAAGCGCTTCATCTTCACCGAGCGCAACGGCATCTACATCATCGACCTGCTCCAGTCGCTGTCGTACATCGACCGCGCCTACGAGTTCGTCAAGGAGACCGTCGCCCACGGCGGCACGGTCATGTTCGTCGGTACGAAGAAGCAGGCGCAGGAGGCCATCGCCGAGCAGGCCACCCGCGTCGGCATGCCCTACGTCAACCAGCGCTGGCTGGGCGGCATGCTCACCAACTTCTCGACCGTCTACAAGCGTCTGCAGCGCCTCAAGGAGCTCGAGCAGATCGACTTCGAGGACGTGGCCGCCTCCGGCCTCACCAAGAAGGAGCTGCTGGTCCTCTCCCGCGAGAAGGCCAAGCTGGAGAAGACCCTCGGCGGTATCCGCGAGATGCAGAAGGTGCCCAGCGCCGTCTGGATCGTGGACACCAAGAAGGAGCACATCGCGGTCGGCGAGGCCCGGAAGCTGAACATCCCGGTCGTCGCCATCCTCGACACCAACTGCGACCCCGACGAGGTCGACTACAAGATCCCGGGCAACGACGACGCCATCCGCTCCGTCACCCTGCTCACCCGTGTGATCGCCGACGCCGTCGCCGAGGGCCTCATCGCCCGCTCCGGCGCCGCCGGTGAGGGCAAGGGCGAGAAGGCCGCGGGCGAGCCGCTCGCCGAGTGGGAGCGCGACCTGCTCGAGGGCGAGAAGAAGGCCGAGACGGAGGCGGCCCCGGCCGCTGCCGAGGCGGAGAAGCCGGCCGAGGCGGAGAAGCCGGCCGAGGCCGAGAAGCCCGCCGAGGCCGAGAAGCCGGCCGAGGCCGCCGCCGAGGCCCCGGCCGCCGAGGGCGAGCAGGCCTGACCGCCCCTCAGCGTCAGCGATGACGGCGGGAGCGGGTGACATGAAGTCCGCTCCCGCCGTTCACCCGTAGGTCAGCGGCGCGTGGGAGATCTGCATCTACATGTGGATCGCAGCACCCGCAGATCTTCGATCCTCCAGACTTCGAGAAAGATTCACAGACTCATGGCGAACTACACCGCCGCCGACGTCAAGAAGCTCCGCGAGCTCACGGGCGCCGGCATGATGGACTGCAAGAAGGCGCTGGACGAGGCCGAGGGCAACGTCGACAAGGCCGTCGAGGCGCTCCGCATCAAGGGCCAGAAGGGCGTCGCCAAGCGCGAGGGCCGCTCCGCCGAGAACGGCGCGGTCGTCTCGGTCCTCGCCGACGACAACTCCTCCGGCGTCCTGGTCGAGCTGAAGTGCGAGACGGACTTCGTCGCCAAGGGCGACCGGTTCCAGGCCGTCGCCAGGACCATCGCCGAGCACGTCGCCAAGGCCGCCCCGGCCGACCTGGAGGCCCTGCTCGCCTCCGAGATCGAGCCCGGCAAGACCGTCCAGGCGTACGTCGACGAGGCCAACGCCAACCTCGGCGAGAAGATCGTCCTGGACCGCTTCGCGCAGTTCGCCGACGGCTACGTCACCGCGTACATGCACCGCACCATGCCGGATCTGCCCCCGCAGATCGGTGTGCTCGTCGAGTTCGACAAGCCCAACGCCGAGGTCGCCAAGGGCGTCGCCCAGCACATCGCCGCCTTCGCGCCGCAGTACCTCTCCAAGGAGGACGTCCCGGCCGAGGTCGTCGAGAACGAGCGCCGTATCGCCGAGGAGACCACCCGCGCCGAGGGCAAGCCCGAGGCCGCCCTGCCGAAGATCGTCGAGGGTCGCCTCAACGGCTTCTTCAAGGACGCCACGCTGCTCGGCCAGCCGTACGCGCTGGACAACAAGAAGTCCGTCCAGAAGGTGCTGGACGAGGCCGGTGTCACCCTGAAGCGCTTCTCGCGCATCAAGGTCGGCATCTGAGTCCGTACCGCGACGGACGCACGACCCCGGTAGGGTCGACAGCAGTCGTCCGCGTTGTCCGCGTATGCCGCCGCGCACACGCGCGTGGCGGACGACAGCAGATCTGACGAAGGAGGCCATTGCCGCGCACGGGTTGCGAACCACCCCACCGGCAATGGCCTTCTTCGTATGTGTGACCCACGTAAAAGAGGCGAGATCTCCATGACCACCAAGGCCGAGAAGAGCGACGACGGCAAAGTACGCGGCCGGTTTCTGCTGAAGCTGTCCGGAGAGGCCTTCTCCGGCGGCGGGGGCCTGGGCGTCGACCCCGACGTGGTGCACGCCATCGCACGCGAGATCGCGGCAGTCGTCCGGGACGGCGCGCAGATCGCCATCGTCATCGGCGGCGGCAACTTCTTCCGCGGTGCGGAACTGCAGGTGCGCGGCATGGACCGGGCACGCTCCGATTACATGGGCATGCTCGGCACGGTGATGAACTGCCTCGCCCTCCAGGACTTCCTGGAGAAGGAGGGCGTGGACTGCCGGGTGCAGACCGCCATCACCATGGGCCAGGTCGCCGAGCCCTACATCCCGCTGCGCGCCGTGCGCCACCTGGAGAAGGGCCGCGTGGTCATCTTCGGCGCCGGCATGGGCATGCCGTACTTCTCCACCGACACCACCGCCGCCCAGCGCGCCCTGGAGATCGACGCCGAGGCACTGCTCATGGGCAAGAACGGTGTGGACGGGGTCTACGACTCCGACCCGAAGACCAACCCGGACGCGGTGAAGTTCGACGCGCTCGGCTACGGCGAGGTCATCACCCGCGACCTGAAGGTCGCCGATGCCACCGCCGTCACGCTGTGCCGCGACAACAGGCTCCCCATCGTGGTCTTCGAGCTCCTGAAGGAGGGCAATATCGCCCGCGCCGTCAAGGGTGAGAAGATCGGCACGCTGGTGGGTGACCAGGGCAGCCGGGACTGACCTGAGCACCACGTTGCCCGGCCGGGGGATGGACAATGTCCTGCCGGTCGGGAACCGTGCAGGAAGAAGACGCGACGCAGCCGGCCGCCGCCCCGACCTGGAACCGCAGCCGGGCCTACTCAAGACACGCAGGAGCAAGTGGTGATCGAAGAGACCCTCCTCGAGGCCGAGGAGAAGATGGAGAAGGCCGTCGTGGTCGCCAAGGAGGACTTCGCCGCGATCCGCACCGGCCGTGCGCACCCGGCGATGTTCAACAAGATCGTGGCCGACTACTACGGCGCCCTGACGCCGATCAACCAGCTGGCCTCGTTCTCCGTGCCCGAGCCGCGGATGGCCGTGGTGACGCCGTTCGACAAGAGCGCGCTCCGCAACATCGAGCAGGCGATCCGCGACTCCGACCTGGGCGTCAACCCGAGCAACGACGGCAACATCATCCGGGTGGTGTTCCCCGAGCTCACCGAGGAGCGGCGCCGCGAGTACATCAAGGTCGCCAAGGGCAAGGGCGAGGACGCCAAGGTGTCCATCCGCTCCGTGCGCCGCAAGGCCAAGGACGCCATCGACAAGCTGATCAAGGACGGCGAGGTCGGCGAGGACGAGGGCCGCCGTGCGGAGAAGGAGCTCGACGACACCACCGCGAAGTACGTCGCCCAGGTGGACGAGCTCCTCAAGCACAAGGAAGCGGAACTGCTCGAGGTCTGATGAACGACTCTTCCTGGGGCGCGCCGCCGCAAGCCGGGTACTGGGGCACCACCGAGCAGGTACCTGGCCAGGGGTATGTCCAGGGAGCCGCCACGGCGGGTCCCGCGTACGATGCGCACAACGCGCAGCACACTCGCCCCATGCCCATCGTGCCCGAACACGGCGGAGCCCAGGATGACCACCGGGACGACCCGAGGGCCGCTCGGCTGAGCGGCCCTCTGTTCCGGGACGAGACGTTCCCCGAGGGGACGTTCACGGCCGGGACGGTCCCGGACGGAACGTTCCGCGACCAGACCTCGCCGGCGCAGCCCCACCCGGTGGCGCCGCAGAATCCGGAGCCCATGCCCGACGCCTCGCAGCCGGCGACCCCGTCGCAGCCGGCGCCGCAGAAGAAGAGCGCGGGGCGCGACCTGGGCGCGGCGATAGGGGTCGGGGTGGGACTCGGCGCGGTGATCGTCGCGTCGCTGTTCGTCGTGAAGGCCGTGTTCGTCGGCGTGGTCGCGGTCGCGGTCGTGGTGGGCCTGTGGGAGCTGACCAAGCGGCTGAAGGAACGCAGGGACATCAGGGCGCCGCTGGTTCCGCTCGCGCTCGGCGGCGCCGCGATGGTGGTCGCCGGGTATGTGCGGGGCGCCGACGGCGCATGGGTCGCGATGGCGCTGACGGCGCTGGCGGTGCTGGTCTGGCGGATGACCGAACCGCCGGAGAACTATCTGCGCGACGTCACGGCGGGCGTCTTCGCCGCGTTCTACGTGCCGTTCCTCGCCACGTTCGTCGCGATGATGCTGGCCGCGGACGACGGTCCGTGGCGGGTGCTGACGTTCCTGCTGCTGACCGTGGTGAGCGACACCGGCGCCTACGCCGTCGGCTGGCGCTTCGGCCGGACCAAGCTCGCCCCGCGGATCAGCCCCGGCAAGACCCGCGAGGGCCTGCTCGGCGCGGTCGCCTTCGCGATGGCCGCGGGCGCGCTGTGCATGCAGTTCCTGATCGACGGCGGCCAGTGGTGGCAGGGCCTGCTGCTCGGCCTCGCGGTCGCCGCCAGCGCCACCCTGGGCGACCTCGGCGAGTCGATGATCAAGCGGGACCTGGGCATCAAGGACATGGGTTCCCTGCTTCCGGGCCACGGCGGCATCATGGACCGGCTGGACTCCCTGCTGCCGACGGCGCCGGTGGCGTGGCTGCTGCTGGTGGTCTTCGTCGGGTCCGGATAGGTGAACGATCTTCGCCGGGCCGGTCTGACCTGTGCTTTCCCTGCCCGGGTGACGTTGTCCACAGGGTGGCGGGTCCTGCCGTGCGGGTCTGCGACACTGGTAGGGCCATGCCTAAGCCCGGAGAACTCACTTTCGTCGCCCCGCGCGGAGCCAAGAAGCCGCCGCGGCACCTCGCCGACCTGTCGCCCGCCGAGCGCAAGGAGGCGGTCGCCGCCGTCGGTGAGAAGCCGTTCCGCGCCAAGCAGCTCTCGCAGCACTACTTCGCGCGGTACGCGCACGACCCGCAGCAGTGGACCGACATTCCGGCCACGTCCCGCCTCCGGCTCCAGGAGGCGCTGCTTCCCGAGCTGATGACGGTCGTGCGCCATCTGTCGACCGACCAGGGCACCACCCGCAAGACCCTGTGGCGGATGGTCGACGGGACCCTGGTGGAGTCCGTGCTCATGCGCTATCCGGACCGGGTCACCATGTGCATCAGCTCCCAGGCGGGCTGCGGCATGAACTGCCCGTTCTGTGCCACCGGCCAGGCGGGTCTGGACCGGAACCTGTCCACCGCAGAGATCGTGCACCAGATCGTCGACGGCATGCGGGCGCTGCGCGACGGCGAGGTCCCCGGCGGCCCGGCACGGCTGTCCAACATCGTGTTCATGGGCATGGGCGAGCCGCTCGCCAACTACAACCGCGTCGTCGGCGCCATCCGCCGCCTCACCGATGCCGAGCCCGACGGCCTCGGTCTGTCCCAGCGCGGCATCACCGTCTCCACCGTCGGCCTGGTCCCGGCCATCCACCGGTTCGCCGACGAGGGCTTCAAGTGCCGCCTCGCGATCTCGCTGCACGCGCCCGACGACGAGCTGCGCGACACCCTCGTCCCGGTGAACACCCGGTGGAAGGTGCGCGAGGTGCTGGACGCCGGGTTCGAGTACAGCGCCAGGTCCGGGCGCCGGCTGTCCATCGAGTACGCGCTGATCCGGGACATCAACGACCACGCCTGGCGGGGCGACCGGCTCGGCCGGCTGCTGAAGGGCAAGCCGGTCCATGTCAACCTGATTCCGCTCAACCCCACCCCCGGTTCCAAGTGGACCGCCTCCCGCCCCGAGGACGAGAGGGCGTTCCTCGAGGCCATCGCCGCCCACGGGGTGCCGGTGACGATCCGGGACACCCGAGGGCAGGAGATCGACGGGGCGTGTGGTCAGCTCGCCGCGAGCGAGAGGTAATCTGACCGGCGTGAGAACAACTTCATACACCTGACATCGTCACTTTCCGACAGGGGAGCGCCACAGCGCTGAGAGTGCGGCACCGGCCGCAGACCCTCCGAACCTGGCCCAGGTCATTCTGGGTAGGGAGATCGGTCATCACTCGAGCTGTTGCGCCCTGTCCGGGGCTCCTGACGGAGCACCGGGCGGGGCCGCGTCTTCTCCTGGTCTCCCAGGAGGAATCAGTGAGCAACACCAGCAAGCGTCTCGCGGCGGCCGTCGCCGCCCTCGGCATGGCCGGCGGGCTCGCCGCCTGCGGGTCGTCCGACGGGGACGGCGGGAAGGCGTCCGGCGACACCCGGACGGTCACCCTCGTCAGCCATGACTCGTGGGCCGCGTCCGAGGACGTCATAGCCGAGTTCGAGAAGAGCTCCGGCTACCAGGTCGAGGTCCTGGAGGACGGCGACGCCGGGCAGGCCGTCAACAAGGCGATCCTGACCAAGGACAACCCGCAGGGCGACGTCTTCTTCGGCGTCGACAACACCCTGCTCTCCCGGGCACTGGACAACGGACTGTTCCAGCCGTACGAGGCGAAGGGCTCCGACCTGATCCTCCGGGAGTACCGCGCCGACCAGGACCGGAACCGCGTCACCCCCGTCGACACCGGCGACATCTGCGTCAACTACGACAAGGCGTACTTCAGCGAGCGCAAGCTGACCCCGCCGGACTCCCTGGACGATCTGATCAAGCCGGAGTACAAGAACCTCCTCGTCACCGAGAACGCGTCAACCTCCTCGCCCGGCCTCGGTTTCCTGCTCGGCACCGCCGCCCAGTACGGCGACGAGGGCTGGCCGGACTACTGGAAGAAGCTGAGGGCCAACGGCGTGAAGGTCGTCGACGGCTGGGAGCAGGCCTACAACGAGGAGTTCTCCGGCTCGGCCGGCGGCAAGCAGGCCGGCGGCGACCGCCCGCTCGTCGTCTCCTACGCCTCCTCCCCGCCCGCAGAGGTGATCTACGCCGATCCGCAGCCGGACACCGCGCCCACCGGCGTCGCCACCGGCACCTGCTTCCGGCAGGTGGAGTACGCCGGCCTGCTGAGCAACGCCGCCAATCCCGAGGGCGGCAAGGCGCTCATCGACTTCCTGATCAGCAAGCGGTTCCAGGAGGACATGCCGCTCAACATGTTCGTCTACCCGGTGGTCGAGGGAGCGCAGATCCCCCAGGCCTTCGAGGACCACGGGCCGCAGGCCGAGGATCCGCAGACCATGGACCCGGCAGAGATCGCCGAGCACCGCGACGAGTGGGTCAAGTCGTGGACGTCGCTCGTACTGAAGTAGCCACGCGCGGACGCCGCACGGGGAACGCGGCGCGGCTCGCCCTGATGGCCGGGCCCGTCGCGTTCTTCGCGGTGTTCTTCGCCTACCCGGTCGCCGCGATCGTCGCGCGCGGCCTGCGCGTGGACGGCGCCTGGCAGCTCGGCCGGATCGTCGAGGTCGCGGCGGAGCCCGGCATCCGGGAGGTGCTGTGGTTCACCACCTGGCAGGCGCTGGCCTCCACCGCGCTCACGCTGCTGATCGCACTGCCCGGCGCGTATGTCTTCGCCCGGCTGGACTTCCCCGGCAAGCAGGTGCTGCGGGCCGTGGTCACCGTGCCGTTCGTGCTGCCCACGGTCGTGGTCGGCACCGCGTTCCTGGCGCTGGTCGGGCGCGGCGGACTGCTCGACGGCCTGTGGGGCGTACGGCTGGACACCACGGTCTGGGCGATCCTGCTCGCGCACGTCTTCTTCAACTACGCCGTCGTGGTGCGCACCGTCGGCGGACTGTGGTCGCAGCTCGACCCGCGGCAGGAGGAGGCCGCGCGGATGCTGGGCGCCTCGCGCCTGCACGCCTGGCGCACGGTCACCCTGCCCGCGCTCGGCCCCGCCGTGGCCGCCGCCGCGCTGATGGTGTTCCTGTTCACCTTCACCTCCTTCGGCGTCGTCCAGATCCTCGGCGGGCCCACCTTCGCCACCCTGGAAGTGGAGATCTACCGGCAGACCTCGCAGGTCTTCGACCTGTCCACGGCCGCCGTGCTGACCCTGGTCCAGTTCGCCGCGGTCGGCGCAGTTCTCGCCGTGCACGCCTGGACCGTACGCCGCCGGGAGAGCGCCCTGCGGCTGGTGGACGCGGCCGTCACCGCCCGCCGGCCGCGCGGTGCCGGGCAGTGGGCGCTGCTCACCGGGGTCCTGGCCACCGTCGCCGTGCTGATCCTGCTGCCGCTCGGGGTGCTGGTCGAGCGTTCGCTGGGCGCCGCGGGGCTCGGCTACTACCGGGCGCTGACCCGTAAGGACGGGGGTGCCTTCCTCGTACCGCCGATCGAGGCCGTCGGCAACTCACTGCAGTACGCCGTCGCCGCCACCGCCATCGCCGTGCTGATCGGCGGTCTCGCCGCCGCAGCGCTGACCCGCCGGGACGCGGGCCGCTTCGTGCGCGGCTTCGACGCGCTGCTGATGCTGCCGCTCGGGGTGTCCGCGGTGACCGTCGGCTTCGGGTTCCTGATCGCGCTCGACGAGCCGCCGCTGGACCTGAGGTCCTCCTGGATTCTCGTGCCGCTGGCGCAGGCACTGGTCGGCGTGCCGTTCGTGGTACGGACCATGCTGCCGGTGCTCCGCGCGGTGGACGCGCGGCTGCGGGAGGCGGCGGCGGTGCTCGGGGCGTCGCCCTGGCGGGTGTGGCGGGAGGTCGATCTGCCGCTGGTGCGGCGGGCACTGCTGATCGCGGCCGGGTTCGCCTTCGCGGTGTCGCTGGGGGAGTTCGGGGCGACCGTGTTCATCGCGCGGCCGGACAACCCCACCCTGCCGGTGGCGGTGGCGCGGCTGCTGGGCCGGCCGGGGGACATGAACTACGGCCAGGCGATGGCCCTGTCCACCATTCTCATGATCGTGTGTGCCGTGTCGCTGCTGGTGCTGGAGCGGCTGCGGACCGACCGGACCGGGGAGTTCTAGCCATGCCGTCGAGCCTGCCGAGCCTGCCGAGCCCGCCTAGCCTGCTCGGCCTCGAGGACGCCACCGTGCGCTTCGGTGGGCGCGCGGTGCTGGACGCCGTCGCTCTCGACGTCGCCGAGCACGAGGTGGTGTGCGTGCTGGGGCCGAGCGGCAGCGGCAAGTCCACGCTGCTGCGGGCGGTGGCCGGACTGCAGCATCTGGACGCCGGGCGGGTGCTGCTCGACGGACGGGACCAGACGGGCGTACCGGCGCACCGGCGCGAGGTCGGGCTGATGTTCCAGGACCACCAGCTGTTCCCGCAGCGGGACGTGGCCGGGAACGTCGCCTTCGGCCCCCGGATGCACGGCGCCTCCCGGGCCGAACAGCGGCGGCGCGTGACGGAGTTGCTGGAGCTGGTCGGGCTGCCGGACGCCGCGGACCGGGCGGTCGGCGCGCTCTCCGGCGGCGAGCAGCAGCGGGTGGCGCTGGCCCGCGCCCTCGCGCCCCGGCCCCGGCTGCTGATGCTGGACGAACCGCTCGGCCAGCTCGACCGCTCGCTCCGGGAGCGGCTCGTCGTCGAACTGCGGGAGTTGTTCGGCCGGCTGGGCACCACGGTGCTCGCCGTCACCCACGACCAGGGCGAGGCGTTCGCGCTCGCCGACCGGGTGGTGGTGATGCGGGACGGGCGGATCGCCCAGGCCGGCACACCGCTCGAGGTGTGGCAGCGTCCGGCCGACGCCTTCGTGGCCCGGTTCCTCGGCTTCGACAACGTGGTCGCGGCGACCGTCGCCGGGCCGGCCGCGGACACCCCGTGGGGCAAGCTGCCGGTCCCCGAGGACGCCCCGCAGGGCGACCGCACGGTGCTCGTGCGCCCCGCCGGGGTCCTGCTGGTCGCTGCCGACGCGGGTCTGCGCTGCACGGTCACCGCCCGCACCTTCAAGGGCACTCATGTCGCCGTGCACCTCCAGCCCGAGAACGGGCCCCGGCTGGAGGCGGCCTGCCCGCTGCGGGCTGCGCCGGAGGTCGGGGAACACGTCGGTGTGGAGTTCGACGCGGCGGAGACCGTCGTACTCGGCTGAGCACCCCGTCCGTACCCGGTCGAGTGGCCTGCGGGGCGACCGCCTCGCCCTGCAGGCCGGGCCGGCAACGGCGGTGGCCCGCCCCCGAGTCGGGGACGGGCCACTGTGCTGCCGGGGCGCGGGTGTCAGCGGTCGCTGCTCGCCCCGCGGCGGCGCATGCCGAAGAAGACGGCGCCACCGCCGGCCACTACCAGCGCGGCCGCGATGCCGGCGATCAGACCGGTGTTGGAGTCAGCCCCCGTCTCGGCGAGGTTGGACTCGCCGGCCGGTGACGGGGCGTTGCTGGAGGTGTCCGCGGGAGCGGTGCTCCCGCTCTCCGAAGCCGCCGGGGTCGACGGGGACGGGACCGGGGACTCGGTGTCCTCGGCCGGGGGCGCGGAGCTCTCCGACGGCGTCGGGGTCGGTGTCGGACTCGGCGACTCCTCCTCCTCGGCGCAGGCGGTCGCCGGGGTGACGAGGTTCGGCTTGATGTCCTCGTCGACGTAGGGCTCGGCCTTGACGTGGATGCGGTACTCGGTGTTCGGCTTCCAGTCCTCGGTGAAGGTGACGGTGGTGCCCTCGCGGGAGCCCTTGACCACCTCCTCGCCGACCTTCTTGGCGTCGGCGCCGTTGTTCTGCAGGTAGACGGTGATGGTGGCGGGGATCCCGGCGGGGTCCTTGTCGGTGACGGTGATGACGCCCTTGTCGCCGTCGCACACGGCGGCGGCGGAGAACTCGCTGATGTTGCAGGCGGACGCGGTGCCGGAGGCGGCGACCGCCAGGGCGAGCGAGGCGGACGCGACGCCGAGGGCGCGGACGCCACGGCGGGACGCGGTGCGGTTGAGTATGGACGGGACGGCCACGTTGGTCCTTTGCGGATGCCCGGATGCGGGGGGTGTGGACAGGGTGCTGACACGGCATCAGCACGCCCAGGAGTCCCACTGGTTTATAAGCGTTGCATAAGAAGTGTCAACGCATATGCCGGTCAAGAGGCTGGGCTTTGCCGTCTTATTAACCGACGGCACGTTTCGGCGCCGTCCGAGCGGCGGGACCTGCTCCTCCGGCTCCGGGCATCCGCCTGCCCGTCAGCCCTCCACCGCGGCCGGGTCCATCCAGACGACCTCCCAGGTGTGGCCGTCGAGGTCGTCGAAGGAACGGCCGTACATGAAACCCATGTCCTGGATCTTGTCGGACGCGGTGCCGCCGGCGGCCACAGCCTTCTGGAGCAGCTCGTCGACCTTCTCCCGGCTCTCCGCACTGAGCGCGATCAGCACCTCGCTGGTCTTCGAGGAGTCCGCGATCTCCTTGTCGGTGAACGTGGCGTAGAAGGGCTTGGTGAGCAGCATCGCGATGATGGTGTCACTGATCACGACGGATGCCGCGTTCTCGTCGCTGAACTGCGGATTGATCGAGTAGCCGAGCTCCGTGAAGAACTTCTTCGAGGCGTCGAGGTCGTTCACGGGCAGGTTCACGAAGATCATCTGCTGGTACACGGGTTCTCCCCATCGGTGTCGTGGTGCGCTGTCGTGCCGTTCGGAGGGGTAGACCCGGGGCGGGTGCGGAACTCATCGGTGCGCCGGGAGATTTCCGGGCTCTTCCTCACGCCACCGCCAGCGGCAGCGCCGCCAGCTCGGCGACGGCCAGGGTGAGCGGGCCGAACAGCGCCAGCAGTGCACCGGCCCGCAGTGCTGCCGCGCCGCGCAGCATCCCGGCGGGCGCGCCGAGGCGCAGGAGAGCGGCCGTGGTGTCGGCGCGGGCGTGCTTGGCCTCGACAGCGGCGGTGAGCAGCGTGGCCACCGCGCAGCCCGCCACGAGGAGGGCGCCGAGGGTGCTGAGCGGGCCGAACGTCGGGCCGTCCGCGGCGTAGACGGTCGTCGCCGCGTACGCGGCCGAGGCGACGGCGCAGACCACGCCGAGAGGGCGGCCGATGCGGGTCGCCTCCTCCATCAGTACCCGCCCGGCCAGCAGACGCAGGGCGCCCGGGCGAGCGGCCTGCAGCAGGCGTCCGCACAGGTGGGTGAGGCCCGGGCCGGCCAGGGCCAGGCCCAGGGCGGTCAGGGCCCAGCCGATGAGGACGCCGGCGGCGGGGGTGGCGTCTGCGGCCGTGGTACGGCTCGAGTAGGTCTCTGCCGCGAGGCCTGCGGCCAGGACCGCGATGCCCCAGGGGAGAGCGCTGAGGGGCTGGCGGCGGGGAAGGGGGACCGGAGTGCCGGGGATGCCGTCGGCTTCGGCCGGGGCGTGGGTCTCGCTCGCCTGCGCCGACAAGGTGCCTCCCTCGGCGGGGGGATCTCCAGGGCCCACCCGTGCCGTCGCGCCGGTACGACTGCCCACGTGCTCCGTCGCCCCGGCGGTACGACTGGCCGCCGGCTCCGTCGCCCCGGCGGTACCACTGGCCACAGCATCCGTCCGCCCGGCGGTACGGCTGCCCGCAGTATCCGCCCTCCCGGCGGTACGGCCGGCCGCGGGTTCCGCCGCCCCGGCGGTACGACTGCCCGCAGCCCCGGTGTCCTTGCGGGCGCCGAACCGGCCGAACCGCCCGTAGGCGCCGAAAGTCTCACGTGCCGCGAGTCCGTAGGCGCCGAAGCGGCCGTACCGGGGGGTGCGGTCGTCGCCGCGGGCCGGGCGGGGTTCGCGGGGCCGTAGCAGCAGGGCCACCGCCGCCGACGCGGTCAGCGGTACCAGCGCCAGCAGGGTCAGCGCCGCCGGGAGGGGAAGGGGCCGCCCGCTGCCGAGAGTGTCGGGGGCGGCGCCGTCGATGGGCAGCCCGGTCAGATCGCCTCGCAGATGCAGGAAGAACAGCAGCGCCAGCATCGAGCCGAGCGTGCAGGACAGTGCCGTGGTGGTCGCCGACACCGCCATCAGCCGGCCGGGGCCGAGACCGATCGCCGACAGCCCCGTGCGGGGCCGGGTGCCCGGGTCGGTGCGGGCCACCGCGACCGCGAACTGCACGCTGGCGGCGAGCGGAGCCGCGCACCAGGCCAGCCGGAGTGCAGCGGCGCCCGGTGCCTCGGGGTGGCTGATCGCGTACCCGAGAGCGCTCAGCAGCAGGAAGCCCGTGCCCGCGGAGGCCGCCGCGACCAGGAGACGGCGCAGCTGGACGGCGAGGTGGGCGCCCCGGGTCAGGCGGAGAGCGAGCACGCGGCGCGGCCTTCCGTGCCGGCGGCCCCGGAGGCCGTCGTGGTCTCGGCGACAGGCGGCAGGTGCACCGTCTTGACCCGGCGCCCGTCGAGCAGGGCCACCGTGCGGTCCGCGAGCGCCGCCGTCTCCGCGTCGTGGGTGGCGAGCACGACCGTGATGCCGTGCGAGCGGGCCGCCGTGGTGAGCGTGCGCAGCACATGGGCGCGGTCGGCCCGGTGCAGCGGCGCCGTCGGCTCGTCGGCGAACAGCACCGAGGGTGCCACGGCGAGGGCGCGGGCGATGCAGACCCGCTGGCGCTCGGCCTGGCGGAGCTCCTGGGGGCGGCGGCGGGCCCCGTCGCCGATGTCGAGCCGCTCCAGCCAGTCCAGGGCGAGCTGCCTGGCGCGGCGCCGGGGGGTGCCGCGCAGCATCAGCGGGAGCGCGGCGTTCTCCCAGGCGTTCAGCTCGGGGACGAGCACCGGCGCCGGGTCGATCCAGCCGAACCGGTCGCGCCGCAGCCGCTCCCGGCTGATCGGACCCATGGTGTGCAGGGGCACGCTGTTGAACCAGACCTCGCCGCGCTGCGGCCGGACCAGTCCGGACAGGCAGCCGAGCAGTGCCGTCTTCCCGCTGCCGCGCGGCCCGCTCACGGCGAGGATCTCGCGCTCCCGGACGCCGACCGAGACGCCTTGCAGCGCCGGGGAGCCGTCGTTGTGCTGGAAGTGCAGGGCGTGGGCCCAGAGCACGTCGTTGTCCGGCGGGGCCACCATGGGCGTACACCTCGGTTCTGATCCATGTCCCACGTCTCGTCCCCCCGGGGCCGGGGGTCCCCCGTCCGGGGGAACGAGGGCAGGGCCGATCGGTCACAGGGCACGCTAGGCAGGACGGGCCGGGAGGCCGGACAGCACGCGGCCCCGGGCCGCCGTTCTCACCCGAACGGACGGCACCGGGGCCGTTGATGATCATCCGGAAGGATGATCAGAGCTTCGTCCACGCCTCCGAGAGCGTCGCGCGCAGGATCTGCTCGATCTCGTCGAACGTCCCCTGGTCGGAGATCAGCGGCGGGGCGAGCTGGATGACCGGGTCGCCGCGGTCGTCGGCACGGCAGTACAGGCCGTTCTCGTACAGCTTCTTGGAGAGGAAGCCGTACAGGACCCGCTCGGTCTCCTCCTCGTCGAAGGACTCCTTCGTGGCCTTGTCCTTGACCAGCTCGATGCCGTAGAAGTAGCCGTTGCCGCGGACGTCGCCGACGATCGGCAGGTCGTGCAGCTTCTCCAGGGTGGCGCGGAAGGCGCCCTCGTTGTCCAGCACGTGCTGGGGCAGGCTCTCGCGCTCGAACAGGTCGAGGTTGGCCAGGCCCACGGCCGCGGAGACCGGGTGGCCGCCGAAGGTGTAGCCGTGCAGGAAGGTGTTGTCGCCCTTGTAGAACGGCTCCGCCAGCCGGTCGGAGACGATGCAGGCGCCGATCGGGGAGTAGCCCGACGTCATGCCCTTGGCACAGGTGATCATGTCCGGGACGTAGCCGAACTTGTCGCAGGCGAAGATCGTGCCCAGCCGGCCGAAGGCACAGATGACCTCGTCCGACACCAGCAGCACGTCGTACTGGTCGCAGATCTCGCGCACCCGCTGGAAGTAGCCGGGCGGGGGCGGGAAGCAGCCGCCGGCGTTCTGCACCGGCTCCAGGAAGACGGCCGCGACCGTCTCCGGGCCCTCGAAGAGGATCTGCTGCTCGATCTGGTCGGCGGCCCAGCGGCCGAAGGCCTCGGGGTCGTCGCCGTGGATCGGGGCGCGGTAGATGTTCGTGTTCGGCACCTTGTGCGCGCCCGGGACGAGCGGCTCGAAGGGGGCCTTGAGGGCCGGCAGGCCGGTGATGGACAGGGCGCCCTGCGGGGTGCCGTGGTAGGCGACCGCGCGGGAGATCACCTTGTGCTTGGTGGGCTTGCCGGTCAGCTTGAAGTACTGCTTGGCGAGCTTCCAGGCGGTCTCGACCGCCTCGCCGCCGCCGGTGGTGAAGAAGACCTTGTTCAGGTCGCCGGGAGCGTGGTGCGCGAGGCGCTCGGCCAGTTCGACGGCCTTCGGGTGCGCGTAGGACCACACGGGGAAGAACGCCAGCTCCTGCGCCTGCTTGGACGCGGTCTCGGCCAGCTCCGTACGGCCGTGGCCGGCCTGGACCACGAACAGGCCGGCGAGACCGTCGAGGTAGCGCTTGCCCCGGTCGTCGTAGATGTAGGTGCCCTCGCCCCGGACGATGGTGGGGACCGGGGAGTTCTCGTACGAGGACATGCGGGTGAAGTGCATCCACAGGTGGTCGTACGCGGACCTGCTGAGGTCCTTCTGACTGGCGCTGCTCACGGTTATCGGGTTCCCCACATGTAGGTCTGCTTCTTGAGCTTGAGGTAGACGAAGCTCTCGGTGGAGCGCACTCCGGGGACGGCCCGGATGCGTTTGTTGATGACGTCCAGGAGGTGGTCGTCGTCCTCGCAGACGATCTCCACCATCAGGTCGAAGGAGCCTGCGGTCATCACCACGTACTCGCATTCGGACATGGCGGTCAGCGCGTCGGCGACGGACTCCACGTCGCCCTCGACGTTGATCCCGACCATCGCCTGCCGTCGGAAGCCCACGGTGAGCGGGTCCGTGACGGCGACGATCTGCATCACGCCCTGGTCGAGCAGCTTCTGGACGCGCTGGCGCACGGCCGCCTCCGACAGGCCGACGGCCTTGCCGATGGCGGCGTACGGCCGGCGGCCGTCCTCCTGGAGCTGTTCGATGATGGCGAGGGACACGGCGTCCAACTGGGGACCGCCGTTCCTGGACTCGCGGGAGTCCCTGGGGTCTGCGCTTCGACTGGCCACGGCCACACTGTGCACGACGTCTCGACAGTTTCGCAAGCCCGGATCAATGAAATTCGTTGTTTGAGTCCACAAACCCTGCGGATTTCGCAATCGAGAGGTGATCGGGGGTGTTGAAAACGTCGGCTCTCCGATTAGGGTGGGTGTCTCAGTGATTGGACACCCGAACTTGGAGGGCCGGCAGTGAGCACCGAGCTGCGTCGTCTGCGCAATTACATCGACGGTGAGTTCCGGGACGCCGCCGACGGGCGGACCACGGAGGTGGTCAACCCCGCCACCGGCGAGGCGTACGCGACCGCTCCGCTGTCCGGGCAGGCGGACGTCGACGCCGCCATGAAGGCCGCCGCGGAGGCCTTCCCGGCCTGGCGCGACACCATCCCGGCGGAGCGGCAGAAGGCCCTGCTCAAGATCGCGGACGCGTTCGAGGAGCGTGCGGAGGAACTGATCGCGGCCGAGGTGGAGAACACGGGCAAGCCGACCGGGCTGACCCGCTCCGAGGAGATCCCGCCGATGGTCGACCAGATCCGCTTCTTCGCGGGCGCGGCCCGGATGCTGGAGGGCCGCAGCGCCGGAGAGTACATGGAGGGCCTGACCTCCATGATCCGCCGCGAGCCGATCGGCGTCTGCGCGCAGGTCGCGCCGTGGAACTACCCGATGATGATGGCCGTGTGGAAGTTCGCCCCGGCGCTGGCCGCGGGCAACACGGTCGTCCTGAAGCCCTCGGACACCACCCCCGCCTCGACCGTCCTGATGGCCGACATCATCGGCTCGGTCCTGCCCAAGGGCGTCTTCAACGTCATCTGCGGCGACCGCGACACCGGCCGGATGATGGTCGAGCACGAGACGCCGGCGATGGCCTCCATCACCGGTTCGGTACGGGCCGGCATGTCGGTCGCCGAGTCCGCGTCGAAGGACCTCAAGCGGGTCCACCTGGAGCTGGGCGGCAAGGCGCCGGTCGTGGTCTTCGAGGACACCGACATCGCCAAGGCCGTCGAGGACATCTCGGTGGCGGGCTTCTTCAACGCCGGCCAGGACTGCACCGCGGCCACCCGCGTGCTGGTCCACGAGTCGATCCACGACGAGTTCGTGAGCGCGCTCGCCAAGGCCGCGTCGGAGACCAGGACCGGTCAGCCGGACGACGAGGACGTCCTCTTCGGCCCGCTGAACAACCCCAACCAGCTCCAGCAGGTCACCGGCTTCATCGAGCGGCTGCCCGCCCACGCCAAGGTCGAGGCCGGCGGCCACCGGGTCGGCGACAAGGGCTACTTCTACGCCCCGACCGTCGTCTCGGGCCTGAAGCAGGACGACGAGATCATCCAGAAGGAGGTCTTCGGCCCGGTCATCACCGTCCAGTCCTTCCGCGACGAGGACCAGGCCGTCCAGTGGGCCAACGGCGTCGAGTACGCGCTGGCCTCCTCGGTGTGGACCAAGGACCACGGCCGCGCCATGCGGATGTCCAAGAAGCTCGACTTCGGCTGTGTGTGGATCAACACCCACATCCCGCTGGTCGCCGAGATGCCGCACGGCGGCTTCAAGAAGTCCGGCTACGGCAAGGACCTGTCGGCGTACGGCTTCGACGACTACACCCGCATCAAGCACGTGATGACGTCGCTGGACGTCTGACGGACCCGGTGTCCGCGCGGCCCCGGACGGGAGCTCCCCTCCGGGGCCGCGCGGTTCCACGGGCAGCATAGACACACTG
>NZ_JBAGKH010000089.1:0-1256 GCF_036689765.1 Streptomyces poriticola | reverse complement strand
GGTGCGGACGGCAGTCGAGGCCACCGAGGCGTGGTGGTCGTCGTCCGGTGCCAGGTCGGCGAGGACGAAGCGGCCGGGGTGCTCGGACTGGGCCGAGCGCACCAGGCCCCACACCGCGGCGGCCACCGGGTCCGGTGCCTCGCCCGGCAGCGCCGCGACGGCGCCCCGGGTGACGAAGACCAGGCTCTCGGGCCGGTCGTCGGCCAGCCATTCCTGCAGCCTGGCCAGGGCGGCGGCGACGCCGGCACGCACCTCGGCCACAGTGTCGCCGTCGGCGGTACGGCCGGTCACGGGGACGACGGTGATGTCGTCGCCCGCGCGGTCGTCCGCCGGTACGACGGGGACCCACTCGACCCGGTAGGGGCGCGCGCCCGCCGCGCGAACGGCACGTGCGTCGCCGACGGGCCGCAGCCGGACCCCCTCGATCTCGGCCACGGGCTGACCACCGGCATCGGCCGCGGTCAGCGCGATCCCGCCGTTCTCGGCCCGGAGCCGGACGCGCAGCGCCCTGGCGCCCACGGCGTGGATCCGCGCGCCGGTCCACGCGAAGGGCAGCTGGCCGTCCTCCCAGTCCTCGACCAGGTTCGCGCAGCCGAGCGCGTGCAGGGCAGCGTCGAGCAGCGCCGGGTGCAGGCCGTAGCCCTCGACGGAGGCCGAGTCGTCCGGGAGCGCGATGTCCGCGTAGACGGCGCCGTCCCGCACCCAGGCGGCACGCAGGCCGCGGAAGAGGGGGCCGTACGCGAACCCGGTGGCGGCCAGGTCGTCGTACAGGCCGTCCACGGACACGGGTTCGGCGCCCTGGGGCGGCCACTCGGTCAACGCCTCGGCGGCGGGGCCGCTTTCGGGCGCCAGCACGCCGATCGCGTGCTGGGTCCAGGCGTCCTCGTCGTCCTCGGGCCGTGAGTAGATGCCGACCTGGCGGCTCCCGTCGGACTCGGCCCCCTCGACCCTGACCTGCAGACGCACCGAGCCCTGGGCCGGGAGCGCCAGCGGGGCCTGCAGCGCGAGGTCGTCCAGCCGGGGGCAGCCGATGTGTTCGCCCGCCGCGAGGGCGAGGTCCAGGAACGCCGTGCCCGGCAGCAGGACCGGCCCCAGGATGGCGTGGTCGGACAGCCACGGGTGGGTGCTCAGCGACACGCTTCCGGTGAACGCCACCGCGTCCGTGCCGGGCAGTTCGACGCCGGCGCCGAGCAGGGGATGTCCGGTGGCCGTGAGGCCGACGCCCGCCAGGCCGACGGGGGTGGCCACGGGCGGAG
>NZ_JBAGKH010000088.1:0-1262 GCF_036689765.1 Streptomyces poriticola | reverse complement strand
TTGGCCCATCGGCAAGGGCGGTCGGCACGTCGACCTGCCCACCTACCCCTTCCAGCACCAGCGCTACTGGATCAACCCCACCCCCGACAGCCGGACGAACCTCTCCGGCGCGGGCCTGGCAGCCGCCGGCCACCCGCTGCTGGGGGCTGCCGTGGAGCTGGCCGGCACGGACGCGCACCTGTTCACCGGGCGGCTGTCGTTGCAGAGCCACCCCTGGCTGGCCGACCACGCCGTGTCCGGAACCGTGCTGCTCCCCGGCACCGGGTTCCTGGAACTCGCCCTCCAGGCCGGCCACCACGTCGGCTGCGGCACCGTGGAGGAACTCACCCTCGAAGCACCCCTGATCCTTCCCGAACGGGGCGGGTTGGACGTGCAGTTGAACGTGGGCGCACCTGACGACTCGGGGCGGCGCGAGATGACTCTCCACTCACGCGCGCAGGACGCCGGCAGCGACGAGCCGTGGACCCGGCACGCCACCGGTACCCTGACTCCCGCAGCGGAGTCCCCGAGGCCGGACGCCGACCTGACCGCATGGCCGCCCGCCGGGGCCGAGCCGGTGGAGACCGAGGGCTACTACGACAGGCTGGCCGAGGAGGGCTACGGGTACGGCCCTGCCTTCCACGGCCTGCGGGCCGCGTGGCGGCGCGGTGACGAGGTCTTCGCCGAGGTCGCCCTGCCGGAGGAGGAGTCCGCCGAGGCCACGGGGTACGGCATCCACCCGGCGCTGATGGACGCGGCCCTGCACGCGCTGGGTCTGGGCGTGCTGGCCGCGGCGGGCGAGGGCCGGGCGCGGCTGCCGTTCTCGTGGAGCGGGGTGACCCTGCACGCGGCGGGCGCCGCCGCGCTGCGGGTGCGCGTGGCTCCGCTCGGGGACGCCGAGGACACCGTGTCGGTCACCGTGGCCGACCCGGCCGGCATGCCGGTCGCCACGGCCGAGTCGCTGGTCGTACGGCCGGTGGTCACCACGCAGTTGGAGGCGGCCGGTTCCTCCGTGAACGACAGCCTGTTCCGCATGGACTGGGTGCCGGCCTCCGCGGGGCTCTCCCCCGTCGCGGCGCGGCGCTGGGCGGTCGTCGGGCCGGACCCGCTGCGGGTGGGACGGACGCTGGAGGAGACCGGTGCGACGGTCTTCGCAGCCGACGACCTGGACTCCGTGGCCACACTGGACGTCGTCCCGGACGTGGTGGTCGTGCCGTACGCGCCTCAGCAGGACGGCACCGACAAGCTCGCCGCGCGGGTCCATGAGGTGCTGTACGGGGTGC
>NZ_JBAGKH010000087.1:0-1279 GCF_036689765.1 Streptomyces poriticola | reverse complement strand
GCGAGCGGGCTGGACCGGGTGGACGCGGCCCGGCTCGCCCGAGGTGGAGTTGTGCCCTTCGCCCACGCCGACGGCCTGGAGCTGTTCGACGCCGTCTGTGCCACCGACGCACCGCTGACCGTCGCCGCACGCCTGGACCTCGCCGTGCTGCGCGCCCAGGCGGAGGCGCTGCCGCCCGTGCTGCGCGGCCTCGTGCCGGCCCCCGCACGCCGCACCGCCACGGCCGTCCAGCCCGGCGGCTTCGCCGAGCGACTCGCCGCGCTGCCCGAGGCCGAGCGGCGCCGCGCCGTCCTGGAACTGGTCCGGGAGACCGCGGCGACCGTGCTCGGCCACGACGGCCCGGACGCCGTCGCCCCCGACCGTTCCTTCCTCGACCTCGGCTTCGACTCGCTGGCCGCCGTCGAACTCCGCAACCGGCTCACCGCCGCGACCGGCCTGCGCCTGGCCGCGACGATCACCTTCGACCACCCCACCTCCACCGCCCTCGCACGCCACCTCCTGGACGCGGCCCTGGACGCCGACCCGTCGGCCACGAGCGGCGCACAGCCGCCCGCCACCACCGCCGTACGCGCCGACGAGCCGATCGCGATCGTCGGCATGGCCTGCCGGTACCCCGGCGGAGTGACCTCACCCGAGGACCTGTGGCGACTCGTGCTCGCGGGCACCGATGCCGTCACCGGCTTCCCCGAGGACCGCGGCTGGGACCTCACCTCCGTCTACGACCCCGACCAGTCCCGCACCGGGACGAGCTACACCCGCGAGGGCGGATTCCTCACCGGGGCGGCGGACTTCGACGCCGAGTTCTTCGGGATCAGCCCGCGTGAGGCGCTGGCCATGGACCCGCAGCAGCGGCTGCTGCTGGAGGCGTCCTGGGAGGCGATCGAGCGCGCCGGCGTCGACCCGACCGCGCTGCGCGGCAGCGCGACCGGTGTCTTCGCCGGCCTGATGTACCACGACTACGGCAGCGGCACCGGCACCCTCCCGGAAGGCGTCGAGGGCTACCTGGGCCTCGGCACCGCCGGCAGCGTGCTCTCGGGCCGGATCGCGTACACGCTCGGCCTGGAGGGCCCCGCGGTCACCGTGGACACCGCGTGCTCCTCCTCGCTGGTCGCGCTGCACTGGGCGATCCAGGCACTGCGCAGCGGCGAGTGCTCCATGGCCCTGGCCGGTGGTGTCACCGTGATGGCGACCCCGGGGACGTTCGTGGAGTTCTCCCGGCAGCGGGGCCTCGCCCCCGACGGCCGCTGCAAGTCCTTCGCGGCTGCGGCCGACGGAGTCG
>NZ_JBAGKH010000086.1:0-1283 GCF_036689765.1 Streptomyces poriticola | reverse complement strand
CCTGTGGGCACCGGCGAGCGCCATGACCTCCGGCGCCGACACCGCGCGCCTGGCCCGGGGCGGCATCCTCCCGCTCCCCGCCGACCGGGGCCTGGAGCTGTTCGACGCCGCCTGCGCCGCCGAGGCACCGCTGACCGTCGCCGCGCGCCTGGACCTCACGGCGTTCCGTGCACAGGGCACCCGTATGCCCCCCGTCCTGCGGAGCCTCGCGGGCACCGCCGCCCGCCGCGCGGCACGCGCCGGCGACGCCGGGAGTCTGCGTGACCGCCTCGCCGCCCAGACCCCCGCCGAACGGACCCGCACCGTACTGGATCTGGTCCGTGGCCAGGCCGCGGCCGTCCTCGGACACGAGTCGGCCGCCGCCATCGCCGAGGACCGGGCCTTCCTCGAACTCGGCTTCGACTCCCTGACCGCCGTCGACCTGCGCAACCGCCTCGGCACGGTGACGGGTCTCCGCCTGCCCACCACCACCGTGTTCGACCACCCCAACCCGGCCGCACTGACCCGGCACATCCTCGCCGAGCTGCTCGGCGCCACGTCCGGCTCGGCACAGGTGGTCCCCACCGCCGTACGGGCGGACGAGCCGATCGCGATCGTCGGCATGGCCTGCCGTTACCCCGGCGGAGTGGCCTCGCCCGAGGACCTGTGGCGCGTCGTCGCCGAGGGCCGTGACGTCATCTCCCCCTTCCCGGAGGACCGGGGCTGGGACCTCGGCGCCCTCTACCACGCCGATCCCGACCACACGGGGACGAGCTATGCCCGCGAGGGCGGGTTCCTGCACGACGCCGCCGGGTTCGACGCCGAGTTCTTCGGGATCAGCCCGCGTGAGGCGCTGGCCATGGATCCGCAGCAGCGGCTGCTGCTGGAGGCGTCCTGGGAGGCGATCGAACGCGCGGGCATCGACCCGACCGCGCTGCGCGGCAGCGCGACCGGTGTCTTCGCCGGCCTGATGTACCACGACTACGCGGCCCGGCTCGGCACCACCCCGGAGGGCCTCGAAGGCTACCTGGGCATGGGCAACTCCGGCAGCGTCGCCTCCGGCCGCATCTCCTACACCCTGGGCCTGGAAGGCCCGGCGATCACCGTGGACACCGCGTGCTCCTCCTCCCTGGTCGCCCTGCACTGGGCGATCCAGGCGCTGCGCTCGGGAGAATGCGACCTGGCCCTGACCGGCGGCGTGTCCGTGATGGCGACCCCGGGGACGTTCGTGGAGTTCTCCCGGCAGCGGGGCCTCGCCCCCGACGGCCGCTGCAAGTCCTTCGCGGCTGCGGCCGACGGGGCCA
>NZ_JBAGKH010000085.1:0-1415 GCF_036689765.1 Streptomyces poriticola | reverse complement strand
GAGCAATGCTCATTACCTGTGGATCGGCTCGTGAGGGCACGCGAAGGGCGTACCTTCCCGAGTGATCGATCGACTGGTATCGAGTAGGCCGGTGTTCGCAGCACCGGTCGGGAAGGCACGCCCGTGCTCAGCGTAGTCAACGCCGACGGCACCACCGCCGACGGCTCCTCCCTGATCGACGAGATCGTCCGCGAGGGTGCCCGGCGGATGCTGGCCGCCGCGCTGGAGGCCGAAGTCAACACCTACATAGCTGAGTTGGCCGACCAGCGCGACGACGCCGGTCGCCGCCTGGTCGTGCGCAACGGCTACCACCAGCCCAGGAAGGTGACCACCGCGGCCGGGGTCGTGGAGGTGAAGGCCCCGCGGGTGAACGACAAGCGCGTCGACGAGGCGACGGGTGAGCGCAAGCGGTTCTCCTCGGCGATCCTGCCGCCGTGGTGCCGCAAGTCCCCGAAGATCAGCGAGGTCCTGCCGCTGCTCTATCTGCACGGCCTCTCGTCCGGCGACTTCGTGCCCGCGCTGGAACAGTTCCTGGGCTCCACGGCCGGCCTGTCGCCGGCCACCGTCACCCGCCTCACCCAGCAGTGGCAGGCTGACCATGCCGCGTTCGGCGAGCGTGACCTGTCGGCCAGCGACTATGTCTACGTCTGGGCCGACGGCATCCACCTGCGCATCCGCCTGCGCGAGGCCAAATCGTGCGTCCTGGTGCTGATGGGCGTGCGTGCCGACGGCACCAAAGAACTGATCGCCATGGCCGACGGCTACCGCGAATCGGCCGACTCCTGGGCCGATTTGCTGCGCGATGCCCAGCGACGCGGCATGCGCGCCCCCGTCCTCGCGGTCGGCGACGGCGCCCTCGGTTTCTGGAAGGCCCTCGCGGAGGTGTTCCCCGAAACCCGGCACCAGAGGTGCTGGGTTCACAAGATCGCCAATACCCTCGACGCCCTGCCGAAGTCGGCACAGCCCGGAGCGAAGAAGGCCCTGCAGGAGATCTACAACGCCGAGGACCGCGACCACGCGCTCAAGGCGGTCACCGCGTTCGAGAAGACGTTCGCCGCGAAGTGGCCCAAGGCCGTCAAGAAGATCACCGATGACGTCGACGAGCTGCTGGCGTTCTACGACTTCCCCGCCGAGCACTGGATCCACCTGCGCACCACGAATCCGATCGAGTCGACCTTCGCCACGGTCCGGCTACGGACGAAGGTCACCAAGGGGGCGGGCAGCGCGGCCGCCGCGCTGGCCATGGTCTTCAAGCTCGTCGAGTCCGCCCAGCAGCGGTGGCGGGCCGTGAACGCACCCCACCTCGTCGCCCTCGTCCGTGCCGGAGCCCGTTTCGAACGCGGCCAACTCATCGAACGCCCCGAGGCTCACGCAGCCTGACTACCCCAAAGATCCACAGGTATTGACTATTCCTC
>NZ_JBAGKH010000084.1:0-1545 GCF_036689765.1 Streptomyces poriticola | reverse complement strand
CTCAGCCACCAGATGCCGGGCCACCACACGGCCCAGAGCACCCGTGCCACCGGTCACCAACACCACATCGTCCGCACCGAACGGCGCGCCGCCGTCCGCCTGTGCACCCGCACGAGCGAGCCGCGGTACGTACGTCTCCCCCGCGCGTACGGCGACCCACGGCTCGTCGGCCAGAGCCGCGGCGGCGGGCAGGGCACGCTCGGAGTCGGGGTGGCCGTCGAGCATGACGTGGCAGAAGCGGCCCGGGTGCTCGGCCTGGGCAGAGCGCAGCAGACCGCCGACGGCGGCGCCGCCGATGTCGGTGTCGCGGGTGACGACGACCAGCCGCTCGGCACGGTCGTCGGCGATCCACTCCTGGATCGCGGTGAGGGCCGTACGCACTGTCCGACGCACGGCCTCGGGACCGGCATCCGGTCCGTGCGGTGCGTCCAGGTGCAGCAGTTCCACGGCAGTGTCGTCCGAGGATGCGGATGCGGTGCTGGCCACCGGGAGCCAGTCCAGGTGCAGGACCGGGTCGGTGGGGGTACGGGCGGCGGCGGCCTGTGCCGCCGTGACGGCCCGCAGGCGCAGGGAGGCGACGGTGGCCAGGGGCGCACCGGTGCCGTCGGCGAGGTCGACGGCGACGGTCTCGTTGCCCAGCGGGGTGAGCCGTACCCGCGCCGCGCGGGCCCCGACGGCGTGCACGCGCAGACCGTGCCAGGCGAAGGGGAGTCCGCCGTCGCCGACCAGGCCGCCGAGGCCGATCGGATGCAGGGCCGCGTCCAGCAGGGCCGGGTGCAGCAGGAAGCCCGACTCGTCCGTCTCCGTGGGCAGTTCGACCTCGGCCAGGAGGTCGGTGCCGTGCCGCCAGGCCGCGCGTACGCCGCGGAAGACCGGCCCGTAGTCGAGGCCGCGGTCGGCGAGGCTGTCGTAGAGCGCGGACACGTCCACCGGTTCGGCGCCGGCGGGCGGCCACTCGGTCAGCGGCGTGCCGGTCGCGGTGTCCCCGGGCACGAGGACGCCCTCGGCGTGCCGGGTCCAGGGTGCTTCGCCGTCGTCGGGGCGCGCGTGCACGCTGACCGTACGGCGGTGGTCGGCTTCGGCGCGGCCCACGCGTACCTGGAGGTGCAGGGCACCGCGCTCGGGCAGGGCCAGGGGGGCGCCGAGGACGAGTTCGTCCAGGGTGCCGCAGCCGACCCGGTCGCCGGCGGCGAGGGCGAGTTCGGCGAGCGCCGCGCCGGGCAGCAGGGTGGTGCCGAGGACGACGTGGTCGGCGGTCCAGGCGGCCGGGTCGGCGGCGAGCCGTCCGGTCAGGACGAGGTCGCCGTACTCCGCGAGGTCGACGGCCGCGCCGAGCAGCGGGTGCCCGGCGGCGGTCAGGCCCGCTCCGGCCAGTTCGCCGGCGGACGGCCCGGTGGGAGTCAGCCAGTAGCGCGTGTGCTGGAACGCGTAGGTGGGCAGGTCGGCATGGCCGGTGACGCCCGCGAAGCAGCCCGTCCAGTCGATGTCGGTGCCCGTGGTGTGCAGGGCGGCGAGGTTGGTGAGCAGTTGCCGCGGGCCGTCGTG
>NZ_JBAGKH010000082.1:0-2297 GCF_036689765.1 Streptomyces poriticola | reverse complement strand
ACGCCCCCGCGCCGCAGACCGGTGGAGCCTCGGACGAAGCCTTCTGGGCTGCCGTCCAGAGTGGTGACCTCGCCGGTCTGCTGGGTGTCGCGGAGGACGCCGGGCTGGACGCCGTACTGCCCTCCCTCGCGTCCTGGCACGACAGGGAGCGTGCCGACACGGCCGTGGACGGGTGGCGGCACAAGGTTCGCTGGACCCCGCTCCCCGAGGCCGGCGGCGCCGCGCTGAGCGGCCGGTGGCTGCTGGTCGGCCCGGAGGGGGACGAGGCGCTCGTCGCCGATGTCGCCACCGCCCTGCGCGAGCACGGTGCCGAGGTCACGCACCTCGCACTCCCGCAGGACACCGACCGGGAGACGACCGCCGAGCTGCTCCGCGGCACCGACGGCACCGGTCTCACCGGGGTGCTGTCCCTGCTCGCGCCGGTGGACCGCCCGGTGCAAGCCACCCTCACCCTCGTCCAGGCGCTCGGCGACGCCGAGGTCGCCGCGCCGCTGTGGTGCGCCACCTCCGAGGCCGTCGCCGTCGCCTCCACGGACGCCGTACCGGAGGCCGCCGTCGACGCGGCCGGCCTCTGGGGGCTCGGCCGGGTCGTACGCCTGGAGGCACCGGACCGCTGGGGCGGGCTCGTCGACCTGCCCGACGCGCTGGACGAGCGGGCCCGACGCCGGCTCGCCGCCGTCCTGGCCGGCGCCGAGGACGAGTGCGCGGTGCGCGAGAACGGCACCTTCGCCGCTCGTCTCGTACGAGCCGCCGACGCTCCCCGCCGCGAGTGGCGGCCCCGGGGCACGGTTCTCGTGACCGGCGGTACCGGCGCGCTCGGCGCGCAGGTCGCCCAGCGGCTCGCGGAGCGCGGTGCGCAGCACGTGCTGCTGGTCAGCAGGAGCGGTCCGGCGGCCGACGGCGCAGCCGAACTGGTCCGCGCCATCGAGGCAGCGGGCGCCACGGCGACCGTCGCCGCGTGCGACGTCGCCGATCCGGAGGCGGTCGCGGCTCTGCTCGCGCAGATACCCGCCGACGCCCCGCTGACCGCGGTCGTCCACACGGCGGGCGTCCTCTCCGACGCCCCGCTGGACACGCTCACCCCGGACCAGGTCACCGCCGTACTCCGGGCCAAGGCCGGCGCCGCCCGGGTCCTACACGCCGCGACGGCCGGGCTCGACCTGGACGCGTTCGTGCTGTTCTCCTCGCTCGCCGGCACCCTCGGCAACCCCGGGCAGGCCGCCTACGCAGCCGCGAACGCCGTGCTCGACACGCTCGCCGCGCACCGCCGGACCCTCGGACTGCCCGGCACCTCCGTCGCCTGGGGCCCCTGGGCCGGCGGCGGCATGCTCGAAGAGACCGTGGCGGAGCGGCTGCGCCGCGCCGGTGTCACCCCGCTCGACCCCGGGCACGCCCTGGTCGCCCTCGACCGTGCCGTGGCCGCCGGGGACGCGTACAGCGTCGTCGCCGACGCCGACTGGACCGGCCTCACCGCCGGATCCATGCTGGCCGAACTCTCCGGCCCGGCCCCCGTCGAGGCACCGACGGCGCTCACCGGCCCCGACCGCGAGCGCGCCGCACTGGACCTCGTCCGGTCCTGCGCCGCCGCTGTCCTCGGCCGCCCGGCTGCGGCGGACGTCGAACCCGACACCGCCTTCCGCGAGCTGGGCTTCGACTCCATGGCCGCCGTCCAGCTGCGCAACCGGCTGAGCGCCGCCACCGGGTTCGCGCTCACCGCGACCGCCGTGTTCGACCAGCCGAGCGCCCGCGCCCTGGCCGCCCACCTGCTCGCCCTGGCGACCGGGGAGGACACCGGCTCGGCCGGCGCAACCGCGCATCCGGGCACGGCCGTCCGCACGGACGAGCCGATCGCGATCGTCGGCATGGCCTGCCGTTTCCCCGGCGACGTGGCCTCGCCCGAGGACCTGTGGCGGCTGCTCGCCGACGGCGTGGACGCCGTCGGTCCCATCCCGGCGGACCGCCAGTGGGGACCCACCGACGCCTACGCCGAAGGCGCCTTCCTGCGGGGGGCGGGGGAGTTCGACGCGGACTTCTTCGGCATCAGCCCGCGTGAGGCGCTGGTCATGGACCCGCAGCAGCGGCTCGCCCTGGAGACCGGCTGGGAGACGTTCGAACGTGCGGGCATCAACCCGCACACGGTGCGCGGCACGTCCGTCGGTGTCTTCCTCGGCACCAACGGCCAGGACTACGTGTCCCTCCTCGCCGGCGCCACCGAGGCACACGCGGGACACATAGGCACCGGCAACTCCGCCAGTGTGCTGTCGGGCCGTATCGCTTACGTCCTCGGCCTGGAGGGT
>NZ_JBAGKH010000081.1:0-2536 GCF_036689765.1 Streptomyces poriticola | reverse complement strand
GCCCGGCGGCACCATGATCGCCATCGAAGCACCCGAGACCGACGTCCTGCCCCTGCTCGCCGGACACGAAGAGCACGTGGCGATCGCCGCCGTCAACGGACCCCGCGCCACCGTCATCAGCGGCACCGAACACATCGTCGAGGACATCGCCACCCAGCTCACCACACGCGGCCACCGCACCAGCCGCCTGAAGGTCAGCCACGCCTTCCACTCCCCCCACATGGACCCCATGCTCGACCAGTTCCGACAGGTCCTGCACAGTGTCGAGTTCCACCCGACGCGGCTGGCACTGCCCGCCGGACAGGCGGTGCGCGACCCCGAGTACTGGGTCCGCCACATCCGCGACGCCGTCCGCTTCGCCGACCAGATCACCTGGCTCGAACAGCACGACACCACCCGCTACCTGGAAATAGGACCCGGCGGCGTCCTCACCGCCCTCGCCCAGGACACCGTCACCCGCACCGACACCCTCCTCGTCCCCACCCTGGTCAAGAACCTCGACGAGACCCACGCCCTCACCCGCGCCGCAGCCGAACTCCACGTCTCGGGGGCGGAGATCGCCTGGCAGGCCTTCTTCACCGGCCGGGGGAACGCGCCGCGCCGGGTCGACCTGCCGATGTACGCCTTCCAGCGCCGCCGGTGCTGGCTCAAGGAGACGGTCGGCGTGTCGGCTGGGCTCCCTGGGGACGTAGCCGATGCGGAAGCGGACGAGGAGTCCGTGACGCAGGCGGCCGGTCCTGCGGCCTCCTTCGCCTGGATGTCGGAGGAGGAGACGGACCGGGAGCTGCTGGATCTCGTACGGCGGCACATCGCAGCCGTGCTCGAACACGACAGCCCCGAACAGGTCCCGGTGGACGCGCCGTTCAAGCAGCTCGGCTTCGACTCGCTGATGTCGGTGGAGTTCTGTGCCGCGCTCGGCCGCGCGGTCGGCGTACGGCTGCCGTCGTCCACGCTCTACGACCACCCCACCCCGGAGCTGCTGGCACGACACGTACGCGGCGAACTCGTGGGCACGCGGGGCGAGGAGGCGGAGGCAATGGCTGCCCCGGACTCCGGCGCCGCCTCCGACCCGATCGTCATCGTCGGCATGAGCTGCCGGCTCCCGGGCGGGATCCGGACGCCCGAGCAGCTGTGGGCGCTGCTGGCGGCGGGCGGTGACGCGGTGTCGCCGTTCCCCGCCGACCGCGGCTGGGACCTGGAGGCGCTCTACGACGCCGACCCGGAGCGCTCCGGCACGTCGCATGCGCGGGAGGGCGGGTTCCTCCATGACGCCGCCGACTTCGACCCGGCGTTCTTCGGGATCTCGCCGCGTGAGGCCCTGGCCATGGACCCGCAGCAGCGGCTGCTGCTGGAGACCTCCTGGGAGGCCCTCGAACGCGCCGGGATCAACCCGAAGTCGCTGCGTGGCAGCAAGGCCGGCGTCTTCGTCGGTGCCACGGCTCAGGACTACGGCCCCCGGCTACACGAGGCGCCCGAGGAGATCGAAGGCTATGTGCTGACCGGGACGACGCCCAGCGTGGCGTCGGGCCGCGTGGCGTACACCCTGGGTCTGGAGGGCCCGGCCGTCACCGTCGACACGGCCTGCTCGTCCTCGCTGGTCGCCCTGCACATGGCCGCCCAGTCCCTGCGCTCCGGCGAATGCTCGCTCGCCCTCGCGGGCGGGGCGACCGTCATGTCCAACCCCGGCATGTTCGTGGAGTTCAGCCGGCAGCGGGGACTCGCCCCCGACGCCCGGGTCAAGGCCTTCGCCGAGGCCGCCGACGGCACCGGCTGGGGCGAGGGCGTCGGCATGCTGCTGCTGGAGCGGCTGTCGGACGCTCGGCGCAACGGGCATCCGGTCCTGGCCGTGGTCCGGGCCACGGCCGTCAACCAGGACGGCGCCAGTAACGGTCTCACCGCGCCGAACGGTCCTTCCCAGCAGCGGGTGATCCGGCAGGCCCTCGCCAACGCCGGTCTCACCCCTGACCAGGTCGACGCGGTCGAGGCGCACGGCACGGGTACCACTCTGGGTGACCCGATCGAGGCGCAGGCGCTCCTCGCCACGTACGGCCAGGACCGCCCGACCGACCGGCCCCTGTGGCTGGGCTCGGTGAAGTCCAACATCGGGCACACGCAGGCCGCCGCCGGTGTCGCCGGTGTCATCAAGATGGTCATGGCCATGCGTCACGGCGTCCTGCCGATGACACTGCATGTCGACCAGCCGACCAGCCATGTCGGCTGGGACGCCGGAGCCGTCACCCTCCTCACCGAGGAACAGCCCTGGCCCGGGACCGACCGGCCCCGCCGGGCCGGCGTCTCCTCCTTCGGCGTCAGCGGCACCAACGCGCACGCCATCATCGAAGAGCCCCCCATCGCCCTCGACCAGGGCCGGCCCGCCGACTCGGGCGTCGTGCCGTGGGTGATCTCCGCCCGGACCGCCGACGCGCTGCGCGACCATGCACGGCAGCTCCGCGAATACGTCGAGCAGCGGCCCCGGTTGGACACCGCAGCCGTCGCCGACACGCTCGTCAACGGGCGCGCCCTGTTCGAGCATCGG
>NZ_JBAGKH010000080.1:0-2548 GCF_036689765.1 Streptomyces poriticola | reverse complement strand
CATCGTCGCCCTGCGCAGCCGGGCGTTGACGGCGCTGGCCGGCACCGGGGGCATGGTGTCCGTCGGCGCCACGCCGGCCGACACCGAGGAGCTGCTGGCCGCTTGGGCGGACCGGGTGGTGGTTGCTGCCGTCAACGGCCCCGAGTCGGTCGTCGTCGCGGGTGAGGCCGTGGCGCTGGAGGAGTTCCTCGCGCACTGCGCCGACCGGGAGGTACGGGCCCGGCGCATCGCTGTCGACTACGCGTCGCATTCGGCGCTGGTGGAAGCCGTCCGCGACCGGCTGCTGGCCGACCTGGAGGGCATCCGGCCGGCCGAGGGCACGGTTCCGCTGTTCTCCACCGTGACGGGGGAGTGGACGGACGGCACGGCGCTGGACGCCGGCTACTGGTACCGCAACCTCCGCGAGCCCGTCCGCTACGCCGACGCCGTAGCCGCCCTGCTCGCCCAGGGCCACCGGGGCTTCATCGAGGTCAGCCCGCACCCCGTACTGACCATCGGCACCCAGGAGACCGTCGAGCGGACGGGAACCGGGGCCGTGGTCGTCGGTACCCTCCAGCGCGACCGGGCCGGCCTGCCGACCCTGCTGACCCACCTCGCCGAGGCCCACGCCCACGGCGTGCACATCGACTGGGCCGCCTTCTTCCAGGGCACCGGCGCCCACCCGGCCGACCTGCCGACCTACGCCTTCCAGCGCGACCGGTACTGGCCGCCCGTCGACGGCGCGGCGCGCCCGCTGCCCCCGGCCGCCGCCCCCGTCACACTCCCCGCGCAGCAGACCGCCGACGGCGACACGCCCTGGCGCGACTCCCTGGCCGGGCTGACCCCCGCCGGACGCCGGCACCGGGTCATGGACCTGGTCCGGCTCCGGACCGCCGCCGTACTCGGCCACGCCGACCCCGCCGCGATCGAAGCGCACCGCGGCTTCGCCGCCCTCGGCTTCGACTCCCTCGCCTCCCTCCGCCTGCGCACCGCGCTGACCGAGGCGACCGGCCTGACGCTGCCCAGCAGCGTCGTCTTCGACCACCCGAACCCGGCCGCCCTCACCGACCACCTCGTCACCCGGCTCGACGGCGCGCCCGTCCCGGACCGACCCGCCGTCCGCACCACCCCGGCCGACGAGCCGCTGGCCGTGGTCGGCATGGCCTGCCGCTTCCCCGGCGGCGTCACCGGCCCCGACGACCTGTGGCAGCTCCTCGCCGAGGGCCGTGACGTCATCGGCGACTTCCCCACCGACCGCGGCTGGGACCTCGACGGCCTCTACGACCCCGACCCGGACCGGGCCGGACACACCTACCTGCGCCAGGGCGGCTTCCTGCACGACGCCGCCGACTTCGACGCCGACTTCTTCGGCATCAGCCCGCGCGAGGCGCTCGCGATGGACCCGCAGCAGCGGCTGTTCCTCGAAGTCGCCTGGGAGGCGTTCGAGCGCGGCGGCGTCGACCCGCACGGCCTGCGCGGCAGCGCCACCGGCGTCTTCGCGGGCGTCACCGACCAGCGCTACGACTCACGGCACGGCGCGGTCGCCGGCGTGGACGAGGGACTGCTCGGCACCGGGAACTACGCCAGCGTGCTCTCCGGCCGGGTGGCCTACACCCTCGGCCTGGAAGGCCCGGCCGTCAGCGTGGACACCGCCTGCTCGTCCTCGCTCGTCGCCCTGCACCTGGCCGGCCAGTCGCTGCGCAGCGGCGAGTGCTCGCTGGCGCTCGCCGGCGGCGTGATGGTCATGTCGACCCCGCGTGCCTTCGTGGAGTTCTCCCGGCAGCGGGGCCTCGCCCCCGACGGCCGCTGCAAGGCGTTCGCCGCCGCCGCGGACGGCATCGGCTGGTCCGAGGGCGCGGGCGTGGTCCTGCTGGAGCGGCTGTCCGACGCCCGCCGCAACGGCCACCCCGTGCTGGCCGTGGTCCGCGGCTCGGCGATCAACCAGGACGGTGCCTCCTCCGGGCTCACCGCCCCCAACGGCTCGGCCCAGCAGCGGGTCATCCGCTCCGCGCTGGCCGCCGCCGGCCTCACCGCCGCCGACGTCGACGTCGTCGAGGCACACGGCACCGGAACCACCCTGGGCGACCCCATCGAGGCCAACGCCCTGCTGGCCACCTACGGCCAGGACCGCGAACAGCCGCTGTGGCTGGGCTCGCTGAAGTCCAACATCGGCCACACCGGCCCCGCGGCGGGCGTGGCCGGAGTGATCAAGACGGTGCTCGCGCTGCGCGCCGGCGAAGTGCCCCGGACCCTGCACGTGGACGCCCCCTCGTCGCACATCGACTGGGCCTCCGGCTCCGTCGAACTCGTCACCAGCACCGCCTCCTGGCCCCGGACCGACCGGCCGCGCCGCGCCGGCGTGTCGTCGTTCGGCGCCAGCGGCACCAACGCCCACCTCATCCTGGAGGAGGCCCCGGCAGACCCGGCCGCGCCCACACGTGCCGCCGCGCCGCGCTGGGTGCCCTGGCTGCTCTCGGCCCGCTCCCAGGCCGCCCTCGCCGAACAGGCCACCCGGCTCGCGAGCCACCTCGACACCCACCCCGACCTGGACCCGGTGGACGTCTCCTGG
>NZ_JBAGKH010000008.1:0-175447 GCF_036689765.1 Streptomyces poriticola | reverse complement strand
CGTCAGACCCGGGTAGCGCTGGAAGGTGTAGCCGAGATAGGCGTAGGCCACCGGAAGAACGCCGAGCGACGCCGCTGCGGGCTGTTCCGCTCGAATGAACATGGGGGCCGAACTGTCCTCCCAAACGTGACATTCACGCTGCGGAACGACATAGATTTCATCCTCATCCGTGCCGGTGCCGAGATTCGTCGCAGTGTTATTGCCCGACCAGGAGCCCGGACGACAGTTTGGCGCGAACGGCAGGACCGTATTCGTTCGTCGACGACAGTCCCCCAGTATTGACTGGCATACCGCTGGTGGACACAAACGGCCAAGTTGATCCGGACGACACGGCCCTGAACCGCAACAGCGACGCCGCGGCGTACGCGATGTGGGAGCTGTCCGGCTGAGGGTGCCCTCCGGCCGGGACGGGTCGGCGGAGCAGGGAAGGCAGGACCGTAGGGAGGGACGGGAGCGACGGGAGGCACACCGGAGGCACGGACCGGGCCGGGGCGAGCGTGGACCAGGGGCTGGAGGCCACGTCTCCTCACCCGGCCTGAGTACGCGCCCGATCGGTCAGGCGGGCCATGCGGGCGCGGGCGGACTCCAGTCGCTCGACGTCGGCGGCGGCCGGGCCGTCCTCGACCGTGAGCTCCGTCCACAGGCCGATCAGCTCGCGCCCCAGCTCCAGCCCCTGTACGGGGTCGCGTACGGCGCGCCAGGCTGTGGCCGCGCTCTGGACGTTGCCGTACGCGGCCTCCGCGTCGCCCGCGCGGCGGTACAGCCGGGCCAGCTCCAGAGAGAGACGGTGGGCGCGAACCGGTTCGCCCGACAGGTAGGCGATGTACGCGGTCAGTTCGCGCAACCGGAGCACCTCGGGGTGCTCCGTCCCCAGCGTCCGTGATGCCTGCTCCACCGCGTCCTCCGCCAACCGCGCCGCCTCCTGTGTGCGTCCCTCCTTGACGGCGTCGTTGATCCGGGCCGTCGGTCCGGCGAGCAGCGCGGGAGTGCTCGCATCGCCGGGCGCGGTGAGCGGGTCGCCCCCGAGCACGGCCTCGGCGACGGCGTCGAAGCCACGGGCCGGGGTGGGGGTCGACTTCAGATCCGGATCCGGATCCGGATCCGGGTCGGGATCGGGATCCGGATCGGGGTCAGGACCAGGGGTGGGACCCGGCCCGGCGATGGGATCGGGCTCAGGGTTGGCATCACCACCGCGGATCGGGCCGGGCTCACGGGTGGGGTGGGGAAGTGGGATGGGGCGGGGAGCGCGGATCGGGTCGGCATCGGGGATCGGGGCGGCATCGGGGATCGGGGCGGGATCAGAGTCCGGGGCAGACGTGTCCGGGTGCGTGGCCGGCGGTTCGTCCATCCGGGGCGGCGGTCCGAACACTCCCGTCGGCGGCGCCACCGTGCCGGGCGCCGTGCACTCGGGGCGCGAGGTGTCCGGCACCGCACGCAGCAGATGCGTGGGCCTGTCGCGCCGTGCCGGGGCGGGCTCGCCGGCGAGGTGACTGGAGCCGTCCGGTTCGACGCGGAGCGGCACGACGTAACCGAGGTTCTCGTCGTGCACGGTGGCGAGGACGGGGCCGCCCGCGGTGAGCGCGATGCGATGGAGGCGGTTCAGCACGGCGGCCCGGATGTCCTCGCCGGGAGCCGCGACGACGGGGACGCCGTCGACCGCACCGGGGCCGGTCATCGGGACACGGACGTCGAGCGGCTTCGCCGTCGGGGCGGCCGGCCCTTCGGCTTGCAGGTCGTCCCGTCTGCTGTCGCGGCTGAGTCGCGCCATCGTCCCCTCATTCGCCGACGGGTTCCGCGGGCGGTCGGGCCGGTGAAGTCGGCCCCCGCACCGTCAGACCCCTTTCGTACACCTAATGTTGAGTCTCTCCGGTTGCTCGTGGTTCTCGCGTCACCGCGCTGTCACAGGCTCGTTCCAGGAGACCGTGGCCCGGCGGAAGGGCGTGGAGCCGGGCGGCGGAGGCGGCCCGGGCGGCTGCAGGAAGAGAACGGACGTGCCTATGACACAAAGAGGCGGGGCGACTGAGCGGGGTGCTGCGAAGACGGACATGACATCCGTGACGGCCGTGACCGCTGAGACAGTCGTGACCACTAAGCCAGTCGTGACCAGTGCGACCGCGGTGACCGCTGCGGCAGCCATGACCAGTGCGACCGCCATCACCACTGCACCAGCCGCAGCACACGCCCTCGACGGCGGCGTGGACGCGGTCGGGATCGCGTCGGCCGTTCGTGCGCGGACGATGCGGGCCGTCGACGTCGTCGCGGCGGCACTGGACCGGATTGCGCACGTCGATCCCGGCCTGTGCGCGTTCCTGGAGGTGTGGGGCGAGGCGGCGCTGCGCCGGGCCGGTGAGGTGGACGCACGGGTTGCGGCGGGTGAAGCGCTGCCGCTCGCAGGTGTGCCGCTGGCCGTGAAGGGGCGGCGCGGGCTGCGCGCCGCGGGGCCGCTGCTCGCCGCCGGTTGCGTGGCGGTGGGCGCGACCTCGGTACCGGGCCCGGGCACCGCCTGGCAGACATGGGGGCTCGGGGCCCACGGCCGTACCGTCAACCCCTGGCGGGCCGACCGTACGCCGGGTGGTTCCTCGGCCGGGTCCGCCGCCGCGGTGGCGGCCGGGCTGGTGCCGCTGGCGACGGGCAGTGACGGAGCCGGGTCGGTGCGGATCCCGGCCGCATGGTGCGGTGTGCTCGGCCTGAAGCTCACCAGCACCGATCGTGACGGGCTCACGGCACCCGGGATCCTCGCCCGCTCGGCGCGGGACGTTGCGGCGTACTGGCGGACGGTGGCACCGGAGGCACGGCGGGCCGGCGGGGCGGCAGCCACCACTGCGCCGGAGCGGGGCGGAAGGACGGCGACGTCGCCAGGACCGGCCGGCAGGACGGCCGCACTTCCCGTCCCCGCCGTGTGGTCCCCCGACCTCGGCTTCGCCGCTTCCGATCCCGGGCCCGTCGCCCTGGCTCGGGCTGCCGTGGACCGCCTGGTCGATGCCGGGGTCGTCCGGCTCGTACGGCCGCGGCGCCCGGTCCGGCTGGCCGATCCTGCGTCCGCATGGCTGGCCCTGCGCACACCCGGGGCAACCGATGGCGACCGGCGGGCCGCCCGTCGGATCCGGGCGGAGAACGACCGCCGGCTGACCCTGCACTTCGCCGGCGCCGAGCTGCTGCTGACGCCGACGACCCCGATCGCGCCGCACGGCCACGACGGGCCGGGCGACTGCTACTCCACCGCCCTGACATGGGCGTTCAACCTGAGTGGGCATCCTGCGCTGAGTCTTCCCGCGGGCTTGGGCGACGACGGCTGCCCGGCCGGACTCCAGTTGGTGGCAGACCACGGCGACGAGGCACTTCTGCTCGGCGTGGCGGAGGCCTGGGAGAGCCGCGGGGGACGCGCCCCGGTCGTCACGCTGTGATGTCCTTCGCAGTGAAGCGCGCCCAGGCGGCCGAGCCGAACACCGCCGCGTACAGGGTCTGCAGACCGAGGTTCTTCGTCAGGTCCTCCCAGTAGACCGGATCGCGCATCAGGTCGGCGAAGGACAGCCAGTAGTGGGAGAAGAAGTACGGCTGGACCGCGCGGAGCTGGGGTATCTGGTCGAGGATCTGGACGGTGATCAGCAGCCCCACGGTGGTCGCCATCGCCGCGATGCCGCTGCCGGTGAGGGTGGAGACGAACAGGCCGAGGGCCGCGACGCCGACGAGTGACGCGGCGACGACCAGCGCGATCAGCAGGGCCCGGCCCAGGCCCTCGGCGAACGAGATCCGCGTGCCCGAGATGGTCGTCAGGTCACCGAGCGGGAACAGCAGCGCCCCGGCCGCCAGCGCCGAGACCGCGACCACGAGGGTGGCGGCCAGGCAGAAGACGATCACCGTGACGTACTTGGTGAACAGCAGGCGGGTGCGCCCGGCCGGGGCGACCAGCAGATAGCGCAGCGTGCCCGCGCTCGCCTCGCCGGCTATGGCATCGCCCGCGACGACCCCGACGGCCATCGGCAGGAAGAACGGCAGCGTGGCTGCCAGCGCGGTGAAGACCAGGAACAGGCCGTTGTTGGTGATCTGGGCGATGAACGCAGGGCCCGCCCCGCCTTCGCCGCCCCCGCCACCACCGACCGGGGAACCGTCGCTCGTCTCGATCCTGACAGCGATCCCGACCAGCACCGGTACGGCGGCGAGCACAGCGAGCAGCGCAAGGGTGCGCCAGCGCCGGAAGGTGGTCAGCAGCTCGCTGCGCAGCAGCCCGAACGTCCACAGCACGCTCGGCTCACGGGCGGACGGCCACGCCGCAGACCCGGCCCCCGTACCCTTCCGTGCCCCGGTCCGCGTGCCGGCCTGCGTCTCAGGCCCTGACTCAGCCCGCGACATCGAACCCCTCCCCGGTCAGGGCCACGAACGCGTCCTCCAGAGAGGCCCGTTCCAGTCCGAAGCCGCGTACGCGCACCCCGGCCGCCACCAGAGCGGCGTTCACCTCGGCCAGGTCATGGCCCGGCGGCTGCGCCGTCACCCGGTCCTCGGCGGTGACGACGTCCGCGGCGCCCTGCTCCTTGAGCACCCGGGCCGCGTCCGTGGTGTCCGGCGTGGTCACCACCAGTCGGCCGCGCACGCCCGCGGCCAGGTCCGCCACCGACCCCTGGACGATCAGCCGGCCCTGGGCCATCACGGCGGCGTGCGTGCACACCTGGTCGATCTCGTCCAGCAGATGGGAGGAGAGGAACACGGTGGTGCCGTCGGAGGCCAGCTCGCGCACCAGGGTGCGGATCTCGCGCATGCCCTGCGGGTCGAGTCCGTTGGTCGGCTCGTCGAGGACCAGCAGGCGACGCGGCTGCAGCAGCGCCGCCGCGAGCCCCAGCCGCTGTTTCATCCCCAGCGAGTAGGCCTTCGCCTTCTTCGTGGCCGCGGCTGTGAGGCCGACCCGGTCCAGCGCCGACGCGACCCGCTCGCGCCGGGTGCGCGGATCGGCGGTGGGGTCGGCGGCGTCGTACCGGAGCAGGTTGTCGCGCCCGGACAGATGGCCGTACAGGGCCGGACCCTCGATGAGAGCGCCTACCCACGGCACTACGGCGCGGGCCGCGCCCGGCATCGGTCTGCCCAGCACGGCTGCCGTCCCCGATGTGGGCTCGATCAGGCCCATCAGCATGCGGATGGTGGTGGTCTTGCCCGAGCCGTTGGGGCCGAGGAAGCCGAAGACGCTGCCCGCCGGAACGGTCAGGTCCAGGCCGTCCACGGCGAGCTGGCCACCGCGGTAACGCTTGGTGAGCGCGCGTGTGGCGATGACGGCATCACCCTCGCCCTCGCTCGGTTCGTCCATCGGCTCCCTCGCTACCCCGAGTACGGACGCTCGTCCTGCGTGCAGACGCGCCGCCCTGCGTACGGATACGCCGCCCTGCGTACAGACGCGCCGCCCTGCGTACGGACTCTCTTTTCCCTCCGTGCGGACGCTCCGCCCTCCGTACGGACTGGCGAACCGGTCGTCGGCCCCGGTTCGCCGGCCCGGACCGTCAGTTCCCGTTCGCCGCCTGGACCAGGGTGTCCTTGGTGACGGCGCCGACGTACACCTTGCCGTCCTCCGTGATCAGGGCGTTGATCAGGCGGGTCTTGAAGACCGTGCCCGAGCCGAAGGAACCGGTGACCTGGTCACCGAGCGAGTCCAGGAACCCGCCGAGGTCGCCGCCCGCGGAGGCCGTCGGCAGACCCTCGCCGCCGGTGTCGAAGGACGCGACCGCGTTCCAGCCCTCGCCTATGACGCTCAGGCCGTCGAAGCCCTTTGCCAGCTCCTCCTCCGACTTCTGGCCGTGCTCCGGCGCCTGGTCCTCCAGCGCGCCGTCCTCGGTGATCTTCGCGCCCTTGGGCGGCTCGAAGTCGAAGGTCGACGCGTCCGGCTTGGCGAAGCTCACCTGGGTGAAGCCCGCGTCGACCACGGCGGCGCCGCCGGCGGCCGGGGTCAGTGTGAACTTCAGCGGCATCCCGGTCCTGGCATCCACCGCCACGGTGATCGCGCCGACCGTGGTTCCGGACTGCTTGGGGTCGATCACGAGCCGGTACGCGTCCCGGCCGGCGACCTGCGCCGTGCCGTCCACGGTGACGGACGTGGTGTCGTCGACCGCCTTCAACGCCTCTTCGGCGAAGTCCTTCGGGGTGGCGGGCGGCTGCTCGTGCGACTCCTCGGCCTGGTCGGAGACAGTGGCGTGGTAGACCTCGTTGGACGCGCTGTCGTAGCCCCAGACGTCCTTGCCGTCGTGGATCAGGCTGTACTCGGCGGCGTCCTGGAGCACTGACACCTTCTGCCGGTCGGGTCCGTCGGCCGCGACCCGCAGCGTGTGGGTGCCGCTGGCCAGCTCCGTCAGCCGGGCCTGGGGATCGGCGGCGGAACCGCCGTCCTCGCCGGCGCCCAGGCCGCCGGACATCAGGCCGCTCTCCAGACCGCCGAGATCCGGGAGGCCGAGATCGGTGCTGATCTTCACCGTGCCGGACAGCTGCTCCACGTCCGACGTGGCGATCTTCTCGATGAGTTCCTGAGCGGTGATCTCCGGGAGGTCGGGGTCCCCGGAGTCGGCGAGCGCGGGAACGAGCCCGATCGTGGCGGCCGCCACGCCCATCACCGTGACCGGGACGACGTACCGTGCGGCCTTGCGCCGCCTCCCCGCCCGGCGCTCCTCGTCCTGTCCGGCGGTCTTGATGCCGTCGGATTCGTACGGTGCCATGTGTGCCCTACCTCCGTCGTCGGCGGCGGCTTTCTCGCGACCTCGCACTCGTCCACCCCTGAGCCGCCATTCTCACCCGAATCGGTGAGGAGTGGTGTTTTCCGTGGTGTCCATCCCACCAAATCCGCGCCGCAGAAGCGTCAGACCGCGGAGCCAACTGCGTGTACTGCTGGGGTATGACATGACGGCATGACACCTCCCCCGACCAGTAGGGGTCGTGTGACGCGCGCCACCCGCCCAGGCCGACGAACGGGCGAGTGGGGTAGACGGCGAGGAGGAGGGAGAGAAGGGGAGGGAAAGAGGAGGAAAGGGAGGAGAGGAAGAGAGGGGCGGGAGACTAACCGGCCCGGTGCACCACCGCGTCGCACAGTTCCACCAGCGCGGCCTTCGCGTCGCACTCCGGCAGCGGGGTCAGGGCGGCGCGGGCGTCCTCGGCATAGCGAACGGTGTCCCGCCGGGCCTGCTCCAGCGCGGGGTGGGCGCGCAGCAGGCGCAGTGCCTCCGCGTGGCGCCCGTCGTCGCTGAGGTCGGAGTCGAGCAGTTCGCACAGCGCGCGGTCCTCGGCGAGGCCCAGGCGGGCCGTCCGCTCCCGGAGCCGCAGCACCGGCAGGGTCGGGATGCCCTCGCGCAGGTCCGTGCCCGGGGTCTTGCCCGACTCGCGCGAGTCGGAGGCGATGTCCAGCACGTCGTCCGCGAGCTGGAAGGCGACGCCGAGCCGCTCGCCGTACTGGCTGATCACGTCCACCAGCCGCTCGTCGGCGCCGGACATCATCGCGCCGAACCGGCAGGACACCGCCACCAGCGAACCGGTCTTGCCGGCCAGCACATCCAGGTAGTGGTCGACCGGGTCGCGGCCGTCCTGGGGGCCGGCCGTCTCCAGGATCTGCCCGGTGACCAGCCGCTCGAACGCCAGCGCCTGCACCCGGACCGCCTCCGGTCCGAGGTCGGCGAGAATCTGTGAGGCCCGGGCGAACAGGAAGTCGCCGGTCAGGACGGCGACCGAGTTGCCCCAGCGAGTGTTCGCGCTGGCCACCCCGCGGCGGACGGCGGCCTCGTCCATCACGTCGTCGTGGTAGAGCGTGGCGAGGTGGGTCAGCTCCACGACGACGGCCGACGGCACGACACCGGGCGCGTACGGGTCACCGAACTGGGCCGCGAGCATCACGAGCAGCGGCCGGAACCGCTTGCCGCCGGCCCGCACCAGGTGCTGGGCGGCCTCGGTGATGAAGGGCACCTCGCTCTTGGTTGCCTCGAGCAACCCTTCCTCGACAGCCGCCAAACCGACCTGGACATCGGCTTCCAGAGCCTGGTCCCGCACGCTCAGCCCGAACGGCCCGACGACGGTCACGAGGGGTCTCCTGTCTGCTGGTGTCTACTGGCGGTTACCCGGCTTGTCGATAGGTCGCTGCCATCACTCGAGTCAGCGTATCCGGTCACGTTTCGATCACCGCTAGCGCCCACCGTTACAGGCCGGTCGGTATCGGATCATGAGCGGTATGTTTTCGATCAGGTGATATGGAGAGATTTTGATCGATACCGACCGGCGGGCGCGACCGCGACGCGCGGCCCGCCCAGGGCCCCGGCACCCCTCCCAACGCCCCCGGCCCCGCCGACGTCACCCATTCGACGCGCAATCGCACGATCCCGCCCACGAGTGGGCGGTTGACTCCTAGTTGGCTGTATTGCCCGATTTGCCGTAGATGCGATCGCGGGTGAGTTGGCTCACGCGAGCCTCTCGGCCCGGCAGTCACCTCGCCACTTACTCCTCCTTTACCTCGCAAGCCAGTTGACCCTTGGCGCCCACAAAGGATCAAGCACACCAAAAGCCTCGGATCATGGTCAAAGCGCTGCTTGTGTGAATCCTGCACTTGTTCCGGACATGTGCTCTCGCATACGTTCCCGGCCTGTCGGGCGGACGCCGAGTCCTGCCGCCGCCCGGACGGAACCCATCGACCGACCAACTCACGCACGGCAGGAGCGGGGGACCCAGGTAAGTCGCCGCGCCGGTCACCGACCGGAACGGCTCGGGGTGAAGCCACGCCCGTCAGGGCGCGGCCGGGCACCTCCCGCCCGAACCCGACAGCTCACCTCGCAGGCGTAGGAGAGGAATCCTTCACATGGCTGCCTTCGGCTCCCTTCGCCCCGCCCTGACCACCCGGACCTCGCGCCTCGCCCGCACGCTCGCCGTCGCCGGCACGGGCGCCGCCGTGCTCGCGCTGCCGCTCGTCGGCGCTACCACCGCCGCCGCCGCTCCCGCTGCCCCGGCGACCGTCACGACCGCGACGACGGCCTACTCCAACAACCTCGACGGCTGGATCCGCGAGTCGCTCGCCGTCATGGCGCAGCACGGCATCCCCGGCTCGTACAACGGCATCCACCGCAACATCATGCGGGAGTCGTCCGGTAACCCGTACGCCATCAACAACTGGGACATCAACGCGGCCAACGGCACCCCGTCCAAGGGCCTGCTCCAGGTCATCGACCCGACCTTCCGCGCCTACCACGTGCCCGGCACCTCCTGGGACCCGTACGACCCGGTCGCCAACATCACCGCCGCCTGCAACTACGCGGCCCACCGGTACGGCTCGATCGACAACGTCTACGGTCCGTACTGAGGCACCCCGGAGGCGCGGCAGGATTCCCCCTGATCACCGCCCGTACAGTCGCTCGAGGACGACGGCGATGCCGTCGTCCTCGTTCGACAGGGTGACCTCGTCGGCCACCGCCCGCAGTTCGGGATGTGCGTTGGCCATCGCCACACCGCGGTCCGCCCAGTCGAACATGGGGATGTCGTTGGGCATGTCACCGAAGGCGATGGTCTGTTCCGGGCTCAGCCCCAGCTGCGCGGCGGCCAGCGCCAGACCGGTCGCCTTGGTGATGCCGCAGGGCTGCAGCTCCACGGTCCCCGGCCCCGACATGGTGACCGTGGCCAGCGAACCGACCACCGCGCGCGCGGTGGCCGCCAATTCGTCGTCGGACAGGTCGGGATGGCGCAGCAGCACCTTGCTGATCGGTTCGGACCACAGATCCTCGCGCCGGCCGACCCGCACGGCGGGCAGCGTCGGGTGCGGCATCAGATACCCCGGCTCGATCAGTGTGAGCCCGTCGACGCCGTCCTGGTCGACGGCCGCGTACACCTGCCCCACCTCGGCCTCGATCTTGCCCAGCGCGGTCTCTGCCAGCTCCCGGTCCAGGGTGACCGACCACAGCAGACGGTCCGCCCGGGCGTCGTACAGCTGCGCTCCCTGACCGCACACCGCGAGCCCCTTGCAGCCGAGGTCGGCGAGGAGCGGCCGCACCCGGGGCGCCGGGCGGCCCGTCACCACCAGATGCCGCGCACCGGACCCGGTCACCCGCGTGAGCGCGGCGAGCGACCGATCGGAGACGGTGTCGTCGCCCCGGAGCAGGGTTCCGTCGAGATCGGTGGCGACGAGTGCATATGCGGTGGGGTCCATGATCAGAGAATACGGACATCGCGCCCCACCGACTCACCCACGGAACGCATGCGAAGCAGAACGCACGCGTGACGGTCAAGAACAGGTCCGCATCAGGACGTTTGTGTCCGAAAGCTATCGGATCACGGACTAAAGCCGGTTAAGGGCCTGTGCACCGATTGGCAACAACATGCTCCGCTACCTACCCTCCGGACGGCTCCGGCGGTACCTTCCTGTTTGTCCAGGGGGGACTTGATCGGGGGGTCGAGTTGAGCATGGGACGCGTACGTGTGCTGCGCCCGCACGAGCTGGGCGAGGGGGACCGGGAGCACTGGCGCGAACTGCGCGCCAAGTCGCAGGCGCCGCGGAACCCGTTCATGGAACCGGAGTTCACCGAGGCAGTGGGCCGGGTGCGGCCCGGGGCCCGGGTGGCGGTCCTGTACGACGGCCGGGAACCGGCCGGATTCCTGCCGTACGAGCGGGGTCCGCTGGGCCAGGGCCGCGCGATCGGCCTGGGCGTCTCGGACTGCCAGGGGGCGGTGCTGGGCCAGGGTCCGGCCCCGGACGCCGGTGCCCTGCTGCGGGCCTGCGGCCTGTCCGGCCTCTCCTTCGACAACCTCGAGGCGGAGCAACGGCTGTTCGTGCCGTACGCCGCCGAGGAGCACGCCGCCTACGTCATCGACGTGGAGCAGGGCTACGAAGTGTACGAGCGGCAACTGCGCGCCCGGTCCCCGAAGTTCCTGAGGACGACGCTGGCCAAGGAGCGGCGGCTCGGCCGCCAGGTCGGCGTCGTGCGCTTCGTGCTCGACGAGCGCGACCCGGCCGCGCTGCGCACGCTCATGGCCTGGAAGTCGGCGCAGTACCGCAGGACCGGGCGCCGGGACCGGTTCGCCCAGGAATGGATCGCCCGGCTGGTCGGCGGGCTCGCCGGGACCCGGGCACCGGAGTGCACCGGCACACTCTCCGTGCTCTACGCCGGCGAGCGCCCCGTCGCCGCCCACTTCGGGCTGCGCTCGGCGACCGTGCTGTCCTGCTGGTTCCCGGCGTACGACCCGGAGTTCGCGAAGTACTCACCGGGGCTGGTGCTGCATCTGCGGATGGCCGAGGCCGCCGCGGCCGAGGGCGTCGGCATGCTCGACATGGGGCGCGGGGCCGCCGAGTACAAGGACTCGCTGAAGACGGGCGAACTGCCCGTGTACGAGGGTGCGGCGGCACGTCCGGGGCCCGGTGCCGCGCTGCAGTGGCTCCGCCGGGAGCCGACGCGCCGCACACAGGGCTTCGTCCGCGCCCGGCCACGGCTCGCGTCGCTGGCCGTACGGACGTTGAGGGGGGCGGCGCGGCTGCGCCGGTCGTGAGGACAGGGTGACGAGCAAGGGGGTGGGCGCATGGCCGGGGCACGGCGCGCGCGTGAGGGGTCGCAGCGGGAACGGGCACGGGCTGAGGACCCGCAGAACGAGAGAACCGATCCGGACCAGGAAACGGCGGACCGGGAAGCGACAGGGCAGGGAACGACAGGGCAGGACGCAACGCGGCAGGAAGCGGCGCGGGAGGGGAAGACACTGCGGGGCAAGACACGGCGGGGCAAGACAGTGCCAGGGAGGACTCGGCGGGAGATCGAGCGGTTTCTGAGCATCGGCCCGGTGCAGGTGGCAGAGCTGGAACTCGGCCGTGAACCGGGGCCGGGGCTCGGCCGGGACCCCGGACAGGATCACAGACCGGAGCTCGGCCGCGGCCCCGGGGAGGATCACAGGCCGGAGCTCGGGCAGGACCCCGGGCAGGACAGCAGGCGGGACCCCAGGCGGATCTCCTGGTGCGACGGGGTGCAGCTCAGGCCGGGGCCGGCCAGTGCGACGGTGACGTCCGGTGAGGTGTTCGTCCTGGTCCGGCGGTCGGGGCGGCCCGTCGGCACACTGCTGGGACGGGTGCCGGAGGGCGCCGAACCGGCCGAGGTACTGGCGGGGCTCGCCCGGGAGTTGCCGGTGCCGGAGGAACCGGCAACTCCCGGGGGGCGGGTGCCGTCGGTGAGTGTCGTGGTGGCCACCCGGGAGCGCGCCGGTCAGCTGGCGCGGGCCCTCGACTCGCTGCTCGCCCAGGACCATCCGGACGCCGAGATCGTCGTCGTCGACAACGCGCCCGTGACCCACGAGACCCGGGAACTGGTCGAGCGCAAGTACGCCGAGCGCGTGCGGTACGTGTGCGAGCCGGTCCCCGGCCTCGCCGTCGCGCACAACACGGGACTCGCCGCCGTACGGGGCGAGGTGGTCGCCTTCACGGACGACGACGTGGTCGCCGACCCCCGCTGGCTCACCGAACTGACCGCGCCCTTCGCGGCCGACCCCGCGCTCGGGTGCGCCACCGGCCTGATCCTGCCCGCGCGGCTGGGCACCCCCGCCCAGGTGCTGCTGGAGAGCCACGGGGGCTTTGCCAAGGGATTCACACCACGGACGTACGACCCGTCCACCCCGCCCGTGGACGAGCCGCTGTTCCCCTTCACTGCGGGGCGGTTCGGCTCCGGCGCCAACATGGCGTTCCGTACCGAGGTACTGCGGTCCGTCGGCGGCTTCGACCCGGCCACCGGTGCGGGCACGCGCGCGCGTGGCGGCGACGACCTCTACGGGTTCGTCCGCGTCCTCGCCGCGGGGCACCGGCTGCACTACACGCCGTACGCCCTGGTGTGGCACCACCACAGGGAGACCTGGCGGGACCTGGAGACCCAGGCGTTCGGCTACGGTGCGGGCCTCACCGCCTACCTCACCGCGGTCCTGGTCAACCGACCTGCCCTGCTGCCGGCCTTCCTCGCCCGGCTCCCGCGGGGGCTCGCCCACGCGCACACGCTGACCGCGACGCGGGATCCGATGCGGGACGCAGCACAGGACGACGGGCCCGGCACCGCACAGGACGACGAGCCGGGCACCGCACAGGACGACGGACGGGACGTGCCGCAGGACGGCGTGCGGGACCGGGTGGGGATCGGGCAGGCCGGCGTGCCGGGTGGGCACGACTCCCGCAGCCACCCGTGGCCCCGGCGCCTGTCCCGCCTGCAGCGCCGCGGCATGCTGTACGGACCCGTCGGCTATCTCCGCGCCCGCCGGGCCCTGCGCACGGTCACCCTGGAGGAGCGATGAGCGAGGGCGCGAGAGCGGCACGCGGCAGGCCCGGGGCCCGGGTCGGGAGCGGGACCGGGACCGGGAAGCCGACGGGGGACGGGCGGAGCGGGGACGGCGCCCGGCCGGGGCACATCCCCGTGTTCCTCTACCACGCAGTGATGGACGATCCGCCCGGCTGGATCGCCGAGTTCACCCTCACCCCGAGGCAGTTCGCCGCACATCTGGACGCGATCGTCGACAGCGGCCGTACGCCCGTCACGATCGGCACGCTCGCCGGTCACCTGGCCGGACGGACGCCGCTGCCGTCCCGGCCCGTGCTGCTGACCTTCGACGACGGCTTCGCGGACCTGCCGGGGCGCACCGCCGAGGCACTGGCCGAACGCGCCCTGCCCGCCACCGCGTACCTGACCACCGGCGCCATCACCCCGGGCGGACACAGCCTGCTGCCTCCCGCCCCGATGATGACCCTGGACCAGGTGCCGGAGCTGGAACGTCACGGCATGGAGATCGGCAGCCACACCGTCACCCACGCACAGCTCGACACCCTGCCGGCGCGCCGCCTGGCCGAGGAGCTGCGCACGTCCAAGACCGTCCTGGAGGACGCCCTGGGCCACGCTGTCCCCCACCTCGCCTACCCGCACGGCTACAACAGCCCGCGGGTACGCGGGATGGCGGCCCGAACGGGCTACGAGACGGCGACCGCGGTGCGGCACGCGCTCAGCTCGGACCGCGACGAGCGCTACCGCATCGCCCGGCTGATCGTCCGGCGCTCGCACACCGCCGCCGACGTCGAGGCGTGGCTGGCGGGGCTGGGGGCGCGGACCGCCCCCTACCGCGACGGTCCGAGGACGGTGGCCTGGCGCTGGTACCGCAGGGCCCGCGCGGTGGTGCACGGGCCCGAGTTCGCGGGCTGACCCGGGGTGACAGCCGGTCGGCCCGCGCCCCGTCCGTCGCCTACTCGCGCGGCTGGTTGAGGTACGGGTCGGCGGCCACCTCGCGCAGGCTGCGCCACGCCGCGTCGTTGGCCACGGCGAGGTTGCAGTGCGGTCCCGGGTCTCGGTAGTTCCACTGGAGCGCGGCCTTCACGCCCTCGAGGCGCTTGAGCACCCGTGGAACCTGCGCGTACCAGTCGGCCTGCCGGTCCGGACGGTCCGTGTCGAAGGCGCTGCCGAACTCCGACAGCATCAGCGGCTTGTCGTCGGATATCCGCGTGCGGATCCAGTCGTGCGTGGCGGTCTGCGTCTCGGCGAAGGACAGCCAGCCCGTCTTGTGGCAGCGGTAGTAGTTGTACTGGTTGTAGCCGATCCAGTCGACGTAGGCGTGTCCCGGGTACATCCGCTCGAACAGCTCTGCGTGGTTCAGGTATCCGGTGATGATCCAGGTCCACACCACGTTGTCGACGCCCAGTTCCCGGAACCGGTCGTGAATGTGCCGGTAGGCGCGTACGTACTCCTCCGGGGTGCCCGCGTCCGGGGTGCGGGTGTCCATCTCCAGGTCGAAGGAGAGGAACACCTTCTTCCCTGTGCCCTGACCGTACTCCTTGATGCGCTGGGCCTGGACGTCGATCACGGAGTCGTCCAGGTCACCATCGGCAATCTGCTTCCAGGTCGGCTGCTGGTGCCGCGTGCCGCCCCACCACTTGCTCTCCCAGGACAACAGCAGCATCCGGTCCTCACCCACGCGCTGTTCCTGCTCGGTGAGCAGCTGTCCTTCCAGCCGGGTGTCCGTGACCGCTGACATGTCGTGGTACGTGTACACGATGTCGAGCCTGCGGCCCACGCGCTTCTCGTAGGCACGGACCTTCTCGGCGAGGTCCGCCTTGTCGTGCGGCACGAAGGCGCCGAACCAGGCACCGCACGGTGGTTCGAGGAGCTCCGTCGGACGGCAGTCGCCGTCCCGGCCGGAGCCTGGAGAACCGGAGTCACCTCCCGCGGGCCCGGAGGAGTGGCGCAGGGCGAGCACGGCCAGCAGGACCGCGCACATGACGGCGAGTGAGGTGACGAGCAGGCGGCGCCTGCTCCGCGTTCTGGGCATGCGGTCGGCGCCGGAGCGGCCGGGCGGGCCGGACGGCGCCGGGTCGGCCGTCGTGCGACGAAGGGGGCGGGGCAACCGGTTCCACCGGTTCGACCGGGACACCTTCACGGAGTGGAACCCTTTCCTGTCCTCGGCATCGGGGAGGCCCGCAGACGCGGGCAGAACGCGGCGAGCGTGGTCAGCAAGGTGAGTGCCAGCAGTACCCGCTCCCCGCTGAGGGCCTGCGCGGCTATCAGGACGGTCGCCACCAGGATCGTCGCGCTGACACTGAGGAACACGGCGAGCATCAGCCGCTCCAGCAGGTCGGAGTGGCGTTCGAAGGCGGCGTTCCGGCGTTCGACGGGTCCCTCGGCCGGCCGGGAGCTCAGCGCGGGGCCGCAGATTCTGACCAGCGCGGCTCCCGGCCCGGCTGCCAGGAAGACCGCGACCGCCGCGCCGCGCAGCGGTGAACCGCCGGGCAGAGCGAGCGCGGCGAGGGCCAGCCAGCCCCCGAACGCGGGCAGCATACGGATCACCAGATCCTGCGGTGTCATGGCGCGCACCTCTCCTCAGCTCGCCGGTGTCAGGACATAGAGCACGCCGGCGCCGTTCTCGGCGACCAGCCGGAACCGCGGCGACGCGGCCACGGACTCCCGTATGTGCTCGAGCTGTTCTCCGTCCAGCTGCCCGTTCATCTCGGAATTGGCCCACTGGCCCTGGGTGAGCAGGAAGTACGCCCGCGCCGGTGCCTCGACCCCGGACATGTCGCGGGCGAGCACGGTGGCCGGGTCCTGCACGATCGCGTCGACGTGCCGCCGGTCGTCGTCGAGGAACCAGTAGTGGTCGATGTTCCAGTACTCCTCGTAGGCGAGCGGGTAGTTGCGGTTGGCGGCGACCACGAGCGAACCGTCGGGCGCTCGCTCGAAGAGCTCGCGCACCAGGGCCACCTCCTGCGGCGGGAAGTAGTTGATGCGGTCCTTGCCGGAGTAGCTCGGCACGAACGCGAGCGTCCCGGCGAGGAGTGCGACCAGCGGCAACCACGCTCCGTACCGGGCGCGGGGCAGCGGGATCCTGCGGCGCGGGGCGGGCACGCTCCCGCCGGGCTCCCGCGCGGGAGCGGGCGCGGCGTCGGCGGCCAGGGTCCGCACCCTGGGCAGCAGCGCGGCGGCGAAGAAGGCCGCACCGGGCAGCATGAACAGCAGCACCCGGAAGATCATCTCGCTGCCGTAGCTGCTCGCCACGAGCATCGGCAGCGGCGCCGCGGTGACGAGCAGCAGCGGCAGGGCGCGGTGCCGCAGCACCGGCTGGCGCAGCACGCCGGCCAGTGCGAGCAGCAGGGCGGAGGCCGAGAGGAGCCTGGCGGCCCACGAGGTCCACTCCGCTCCGGTGCCGGTCGGCGTCGCCCCGTACCCCGTCGAGACATTGCCGCCGACGTCGCCGACGGAGCGGATCATGTCCGGCATCACGGAGGACAGGAAGGGCAGCGCGGCGGTGAGGCACCAGGCCAGGAAGATCACGACCGCGGTGACCAGCGGCACCCAGTCGCGATGGCGGCGGGTGAGGCACAGGGCCGCGAGCGAGACGACCAGCATGCCGGGCGTCAGCTGGTGTGTCACGACCATGGTCGTGACCAGCACGGTGACGACCACCGTCCAGAGTGCCTGCCGCTGTCTGCCGCTCCGCCCGCCCGACCGGCCGTACCGGCGCAGCACCACGGCCAGGACGCACAGGTGCAGGGCGAAGGCGACGGACTGCGGGGAGAAGTAGTCCTGGCCCACCCAGTTGCCGACGCAGAACAGCCACACCGCGGTCCAGATCAGCCGCCGGTCCGTGGTGAAGGTGCGGTAGACCAGCAGCAGCGGGAGCAGCAGCAACAGGCTGGAGACCAGCGGCCACCACGCCATGTACATCGCGGTGTTCTCGACGCCCAGCAGCCGTACCAGCGCCGCCTGGGCTGCGAAGAAGCCCGGCCACTGGTCGTAGACGGCCATGTCGCCGAGCTGGGCCTCGGTCTGCAGCCCGCCCGACGTCAGCAGATGGTCGACGACCGCGTCGTGCTTCCACGCCCAGGCGTACAGCGGACTCGGGTAGAGCAGGGCCTGGGTGGCGCGCTCCATGACCAGCAGCCCGAGGACGTACAACAGAGGCCAGGCGTGCCCGCGCCGCGGATCACGGACGGTGAACCAGAAGCCCGTGGTGAGTACGGCGAGGCCGGCCCAGAACGTGGGGTGCAGCGCGGTGACCAGGCCGAAGTCGTCGAGTGCGGAGACGTCGGTGCGGCGCAGCGCGTACAGCCACAGGGCGAGGGCGGTGAGCAGTGGCAGGACCGGACGGACGGCGAACGCTCGGCGCGCGGACCACGCGGACCACGCGGACGACAGCGGCGCGAGGTCGGCGAGGTCCGTCGGCGCCTCCGCGCCGGAGCCCGCCGGCTCCGCCGCGGTCTGCGTGGAACCCGGGGCGCCCAGGACGGTGGCGGTGTGCGGGGGCGGCGGGGAGATCTCCTCCTCGTCCGGCGTACGGGGGGCCGACTCCTGTGAACCCGGCGATTCCACCACGGTGCCCGGGCCGCCCGGGGCCACTTCCCCCGTGGCCGGGAAGTCGTCGGTCCCCGAGGTGCTCTCCCACACCGAGTCGCCCTCCGCGACTGTGGTGCCCTCCTTGGCCGAGGTGCCCTGCGGGGGCGTGCGATCCAGCGCGGGCGTGGGGCTCTGCGTGGGGCTCTGCGCGGGCGTGGTGCCCTGCATCCCCATGACGCCGCCCTGCATGTCCGTGGCGTCCGGTGTGCCCGTGGTGGCGTCCTGCGTGTCGGTGATGCTCCGCGTGTCCCTGGTGTACCGCGCCGGCGCGGCATTCTGCGCCTGTGCCGGAGCCTCGTGCTCGGTGTCGTGCGGGTGCCCGTCCTCCTCCGACGCGGCGGGCCTGCCCGGCCGCGAGGCGTCCCTGGTGGCCGAGGTGCCAGGCCCGTCCGAGGCAGCATCCTGCGCGTCGGACGTCTGCGCGTCCGGTACTTCCTTCCCTGGCGCGGGCTCTGATGCCCTTCTCTCCCGTGGAGTTGTTGACGGCCGCACGACGGTCCCCCCTGGCTTTCGGCTCTGTACTCGATCAGTCCTTGGTCATGTCGTTCGATCTGGTGCGGTGCGGGGGCTCCGTCGTCGGGGCCGGGCGGCGCAGCGACAGGAGCGGGACGGCGATGACGAGCAGCAGAAGCAGCGGAGGTGCGGCGGGCGCGAGCGCCTCCCGGCCCACCCAGCCCGTCACTGCGACGAGATAGAGAACCCCCCAGCGTCCCGGCCAGGGCAGTCGCTCACCCGCGTGCGCGAGGAGCAGCCACAGGGGTACGAGACACAGCAGCTGCAAGACGAGCGGCGACCAGCGCAGCAGGGGACCCGGCCCGTCCAGTGCCACCGCCTCCGCGAGGAATGCGGCCGCCTGCTCGTACAACACCCCACCGACCGGCAGGGGTTCCCGGCCGAGGGCGACCGGCGCGGCGTAGAGCGCGAGAACGGCCGAGCCCAGCGCGGCAGCGGGCAGCCACGGCTCCGGCCGCCGGCACAGCGTCACCGAGGCCACGAACACCACGAGCAGCACGCCGCCCGCGAGGAGCGAGACCGGCGGCAGCTCGTCCAGCAGGGCACGCCCGTTCACTTCGGCCGACGGCGCGGACGCACCGCCCGGCCAGGGCAGTTCGCGCAGCGCAGTCCAGAAGGCGAGGGTGGCGGCGCCGAGGAGCGCCCACAGGACGAGCCTGAGACGCCGCTCGCGGGTCTCGTCCCGCACCCGGACCCGGTCGGCCTGAGCAACGTCCGCGTCACCGTGGCCGGGCTGCTGCTGCGGCGGCCTGACCACCAACGCGAGCGTGTCCGCTTCCAGGGCCTCCCGTTCGTATCCAGGCCGCCCTATGAACAACGTGACGGTGTCCTCCTGGCCGGCGCCGCCGGACCCACCGGACCCGCCGGACCCACCGGCCCGCCCGCCGTCCTCGCCGGGCCCGCGCTGCTCGTACGCCGCCCGCCGCGCCCAGCTGGTGCCGTACCCGGCGGTCGCGTTGAGCCGCGCCCAGCGGGTGCCGTAGGCGGGGACTCCCTGGCTGGTGCCACGGCCGGCGCCCGGCACACCGCCCTGCCCCCTGCCCTTGCCGCCGCCTCCCCGCAGTACCGCGCGCAGCCCGGGGACGCAGCCCAGCGCGACCGCGGTCATCCCCAGCAGCACCGCCCAGCCCGCGCCCGCGATCCCGGCCGGGGTGAACAGCACCGCCGCGCTGCCCAGTACCAGGACACACATGGCGCCCTGCACGGCCGCGAGCACGCCGGTCCGACCCTGCACCCGCAGCACACCGATGTACAGCTCGACGAGGATTCTCGGCAGCGCACCCAGGGCGAGCAGACGCAGTACCAGGGAGCCGTGCTCGGCATAGTCCTGGTCGAAGGGGGCGAGGATCTGCGGCGCGAAGAGCACGAGCACCAGCACCACCGGCACCAGCAGCAAGGTCATCCGGCGCAGCGCACCGCGGACGCCGTCGGCGAGGCGGCGCGGGTCGTGCGAGGCGTGGGCGGTGAGGGAGGAGGCCATGTTGATGGCCATGAACTCCATGGTGCCGCCGACGGTGTACGCCACGTAGAAGTAGCCGTTCTCGGCGGCGGTGAAGCGGACGGCGACCATCACCGGCAGCAGATTGATCATCGCGAGGCTGAACAGCGCACCGAGCGAGTCGCCGGCCAGGAAGCGGCCCATCTCGCGCAGCCGGGGCGGCTCCACGTCACGGTCGGTGGCGGCCTGGCGCGGGATGAGCCGACGGAAGATCAGCCAGCCGAGGGGCAGCGTGGAGAAGGCGATCGCCACGGCCCAGGACACGAAGATGCCGAGGACCGGCAGCGCGGTGGCGAAGAAGGCCAGCAGGACGAGCTTTCCGATCGAGAACACCGCGTTCCCGGCGGGCACCCACTCGGCCTTGCGCAGCCCGGTCAGCACCCCGTCCTGCAGGGTGAGCAGCGCCCAGGCCACACAGGCGGCGACGAACAGGGCCCCGGCCGCCGGGGTGCCCAGCGGCGCGTACGACGCCCCCCACAGGTCGAGGGTGAGCAGGAACACTCCAGCGGCCAGGGCCACGATCAACGAACTCGCCGCGTACGTCCGCCACACCAGCGCCCCGGTGGCCCGGCCCGCGCGAGGGACGAAGCGGACTACTGCACCGATCATCGTCGTCGCCGTGATGCTGGCGAGCAGACGCATCGCGGCGATCGCGGCGGAGCCCTGGCCGACCGCCTCCTCCGAGTAGTAGCGGGCGGCCACGAGCCAGAAGCCCAGGCCGAGCACGGCGGACACGCCGGTGCTGAGCATGAGGAAGTAGGCGTTCTTGAACAGCGAGTCGCCGTCGCGCCCGCGGGCCGCCGGCTTCGGGCGGCCGTCGGCGGCCACCGCGGTGGTCTCGTGCACCTGCGTCTCAGCCACCGACCGGACCCGGCCCTTCCGCGGCGGGATCCGTCAGCGACTGCGGCGATTCGGCCGGCCGCACCCCGGCCTCCTCCAGCACCTCGACGGCCGCCCGCGCCTGCAGCGGGTCGACGGGCAGTGCGTGCCGCGCGAACCAGCGCGCCGCCTGGGGGGCGGGTGAGACATCGGTGAACGTCCCGCCCGCGTAGTCGTCCAGGGGCGGGTCGTACAGGTATCCGACGACGACGCCGCGCCGGGCCAGCACGGTGATTGCCGCGTCCCGGTCCGCCACCAGCAACGGCACCCGGAACAGCGGCTGGGCCCGTCCGGTGTCCCCCTGCCGCGTGGACGGGGGCGCCCAGCGCGTGGACAGCAGCAGTTCCGTGCCCGCCCGGCAGGCCGCCAGCACCTCGTCCAGCCGGTCCAGCCTGCGGCCGATGCGGGCCAGCCGGAACCGGCCGGACCGCAGCCGGTAGTCGTGCATGTCGACGCGTACCCACGGGTCATGGGCGGCGAGGTCCGGCGCCAGGGCGACCGCACGGGCCAGTTCCTCGGGGCGCAGCGGCATCCGGATCTCCTCGCGCTCCGTCAGGCCCAGCAGCCGCAGCGTGACCCAGGCGGCGCGCCGGAGGCGCAGTCCTCGCACGGCCGCCTCCGCGTACGGCCGGACCGCATACGCGAGTTCGGCCGTCGCCCGGCGTGGAGCCAGCAGTTCGGCGCAGGACGTCTCCATTGTCTCCCGCAGCCGCGGGTCGGCGACGGCGAGCACGCCTCCGGCCTGCGCGCCGGCATGCTTGGAGAGGCTGAAAACGGAGGCGTCGCCCCAGGCGCCGACCGGCCGTCCCCCCACCTCGCTGCCGATGGCGTGCGCCGCATCCTCGAACAGCGGGATCCCCAGCGCGTCGCAGCGGGCGCGCAGTCCGGGCGCCGGGTCCGGGTTCCCGTACAGGTTCGTCGTCAGCACCGCGGACAGCGAGCCCCACACCTTCTCGGGCACCGCGTCGATGTCGATCGACGCGTCCAGCGGGTTCAGCGGTGCCTGCACCGGGCGCAGTCCGGCCGCGAGGACGACGAAGAAGATGACGTCGTCGTTGACCGGCGACATCAGCACCCGGCTGCCCGGCGGGCACCAGTGACGCAGTGCCACGAACAGACCGAACCGGCATGACGGTACGTAAACGCATTCCCGGCCCAGTCGCCCGCGCATGGTCGCTTCCAGCCGCTCGCGCCGCTGCGCGGAAGCCCACGCCGAACCCGGACCGGCCACCCCAATGGCCATCCGCCCCCCTGGTGTGCCGTCGGAACGCCCCCTCCCCGAGGCCTTCCGGCACCCGCCCAGAGTCGCCCCCTTCGCACCGCTCCGTCAAGATTGCGGCCCGCCCTGTTGACAACTTCCCGCACACAAGCGGAAGCGGAGCGCCACCGGCCGACCGCGCCGCCCTGCGAAGGGCCCAGGCCTCACCGGTCCCTCCCACGAGCCCCAAGACCCCCATACCGCCCTCCCGTGTCACTCCACGCCGTTCCCGCATCACACCGCACCCCTCTGCCCTGATCCCGAGCGCACCCACCCGTCCCGCACCCGCACCTGGCCGGTCCGGCACACGCCGCGGTCTGCCGGTGCACTGCCCAAGACCCGCACGTCACCCGTAACGTGTGGCCAGACCACGGAACGTCGTGGCGCACGCCCGCGCCACCCGGCCCGTGACCCCATGGCTGACGCACACAGCGCGCACAGCGCACACGGCGAGCACGAAAGCGAGGCAGCACCCGATGCCCCCCTTCGATGTCCCCGAGGGCGATCCCTTCGGTCCGCACAACCTCCCGTACGGCGTGTTCTCGATCCCCGGCACGCAGGAACGGACGGTGGGCGTCCGGCTCGGCGACCACGTCCTCGACGTCGGCGCGGCGGCCCACGCGCTCGGCTCCCCGTACGCCTCCCTGCTTGCACGGCCGACCCTCAACCCGCTGCTCGCGGCGGGCCGCACCGCCTGGTCGGACGTGCGGCGCGCGCTGACGGCCTGGGTGACGGTGCCGTCCCACCGGGACACCCTCGAGCCGCTGTTCCACCCGCTGTCGTCGGTGACCCTGCATCTGCCCTTCGAGGTCGCGGACTACGTCGACTTCTACGCCTCCGAGAACCACGCCCGGAACGTCGGCCAGATCTTCCGCCCGGACGCCGAGGACTCCCTCACCCCGAACTGGAAGCACCTCCCGATCGGCTACCACGGCCGCTCCGGCACGGTGGTGGTGTCGGGCACGGACATCGGCCGGCCGTCCGGCCAGCGAAAGGCACCCACGGACACCGCTCCGGTCTTCGGCCCGTCGGTGCGGCTGGACATCGAGGCCGAGGTCGGCTTCGTCGTCGGCGTCCCGTCCGAGCTTGGCCGGCCAGTGCCGCTCGGCGACTTCCGCGAGCACGTGTTCGGGCTGTGCCTGCTCAACGACTGGTCCGCACGCGACGTCCAGGCCTGGGAGTACGTCCCCCTCGGCCCCTTCCTGGGCAAGTCCTTCGCCACGTCGGTGTCCGCCTGGATCACCCCGCTGGACGCTCTGGAGGAGGCCCGGGTGGCGCCGCCGCAGCGGACCCACGAGCTGCTGCCCTATCTGGACGATACGAACGAGGAGCCCGGCGGCTACGACCTGCGGATCTCCGTCGCCGTCAACGGCCACGTCGTCTCCGAGCCGCCCTTCTCCACCATGTACTGGACGGCCGCCCAGCAGCTGGCCCACATGACGGTCAACGGGGCGTCCCTGCGCACCGGTGACCTGTACGGCTCGGGCACGGTCAGCGGCCCGACCGAACGGGAACGCGGCTCCCTGCTGGAGCTGACCTGGAACGGCCGCGACCCGCTCGAACTGCCCGACGGCAAGCGCGCGTTCCTGGAGGACGGCGACGAAGTCACCCTCACGGCCTGGGCGCCCGGCCCGGACGGAACCCGGGTGGGCCTCGGGGAGGTGACGGGACGGGTGCTCGCGGGCTGACGCGACAGGCCCTGGACCGACGGCAGGGCACCCCGTCCTCCGGTCCGGCTGCGTGAACGGAGGCCTCCGGCACCTGACGCACACCGCCCGCCCCCGTCATACTGGCGGCGGGCGGTGTGCGCGGCACGCCGGCCCCTCCCGCACACCCCAGAGCCGAAGCCGCCTTCCGAACAGGATCCGGAGCCCGTGGCATGACTGTCTGCCTGCTCCTGCTCAGCATGGTCGCCCTGATCGCCGCCGTACCGGCACCGCGCGCGCTGACCCGGGCCGCCTGGCCGGAGCGGGATCCGGTGGTCGCCCTGTGGGTGTGGCAGTGTCTGGTCGCCACCGTGCTGCTGTCCTGCCTGACCGCCCTGGCCCTGGGCGCCGCCGCCGTCTTCGGCACCGTCCGAGCCCAGCTCTTCGCCCCGGCGCCGCCCGAGGTGACCGAGGCGTACAACCTTTCCGCCGGCCCGGCCTGGGCCGCCGCCCTCACCCTGCTGCTGGCCTGCGGCGCCGCCTGGACGACCGCCATGCTCGCCCGCCAACTCGCCGAGGCCCGCCGGCGCCACGCCCGATCCCGCGCCCGACTGCGCGAACGCGCCCCCGACCTGCCGGCCGGCCTGGCCGCCGAGCGGGGCCCGCTCCTGGTCCTCGAGGACGCGTATCCGGATGCCTGGTGGATGCCGGGCAGCCCGCCCCAGCTGATCGTCACCACCGGGGCCCTGCACCGCCTCACCGACCACCAGCTCGACGCCGTCCTCACCCATGAGCGCGGCCACGCCCGCGCCCGCCACGACTGGCTGCTGCACCTGTCCACCGCACTGGCCACCGGATTCCCCCGTATCCCGCTGTTCACCCACTTCTGCGACCAGACCCACCGGCTGGTCGAGCTCGCCGCCGACGACACCGCCTCGCGCCGCTGCGGTCACCTGACCACGGCGCTGGCACTGATCGAGCTGAACCAGCACCGGGGCGTCCTGTCCTGCGCCTCCAGCCACCGCCTGCTCGGAGAGCGCGTCGACCGCCTCCTGGAGCCACAGCCCCGCCCGAGCCGCCGCCATCGGGCGTTGGCCACGACCATGGCGGCACTCGTGCCGCTGCTCCCGCTGCTGATCACCTTTGCGCCGGGTCTGACGGCCCTGTCATAGCCGCGCCGCCCCGGCAGCGGGACCTACGCCCAGTCGTCGGGCTCCGGCTCGGGCTCCAGGGCCGGGTCCTCGTCGGGCAGGTCACCGGAGCCACCGCGCGGTCCGCTCAGCCCCGCCAGCACCTCCAGCACACCCTCGCCGTACGTCACCAGCTTCTTCTCGCCCACCCCGCTGACACCGCCGAGCTGCGCGATCGAGGTGGGCCACGCCGTGGCGATCTCCCGGAGGGTGGCGTCATGGAAGATGACGTACGCCGGAACGCCCTGATCCCGGGCCTGCTCCGCGCGCCAGGCCCGCAGTGCCTCGAAGGCGGGCAGCAGCTCCTCGGGGAGCTCCGCGGCCGCGGCTCTGGGCTTGCCCCCGCGTGCTCCGCCGGCCGTCCGCGTCGCCGCCGGTCTCTTCGGCTCCTTGCGCAGCGGCACCTCCCGCTCCTGACGCAGCACGGTGGTACTGGCGTCGGTCAGCACCAGCGTGCCGTACTCACCCTCTACGGCGAGCAGCCCCTGGGCCAGCAACTGCCGGACCACACCCCGCCATTCGCCCTCGGTGAGGTCCTCGCCGATACCGAACACGGAGAGCTGGTCGTGGTCGAACTGGATCACCTTGGCGGAGCGCTTGCCCAGCAGGATGTCGATGATCTGCCCGGTGCCGAACTTCTGCCCCCGCTCCCGCTTCAGCCGCACCACCGTGGACAGCACCTTCTGCGCCGCGATCGTGCCGTCCCAGGTCTCGGGCGGGGTGAGGCAGGTGTCGCAGTTGCCGCAGCCCGCCGTGCCCGGCTCCTGCCCGAAGTACGCCAGCAGCTGACCGCGGCGGCACCGGGCGGTCTCGCACAGCGCCAGCATCGCGTCCAGGTGAGCCTGGGCCCGGCGCCGGAAGGCCTCGTCGCCCTCGCCGGACTGGATCAGCTTGCGCTGCTGGATGACGTCATTGAGGCCGTAGGCCATCCACGCGGTGGACGGCAGTCCGTCGCGCCCTGCACGGCCGGTCTCCTGGTAGTACCCCTCGACCGACTTGGGCAGGTCGAGGTGAGCGACGAAGCGCACGTCCGGCTTGTCGATGCCCATGCCGAACGCGATGGTCGCGACGACCACCAGGCCCTCCTCCCGCAGGAACCGCGACTGGTGCGCCGCGCGGGTGCCCGCGTCCAGGCCCGCGTGGTAGGGAACCGCGTCGATGCCGCTGCGGGTGAGGAACTCGGCCGTCTTCTCGACGGAGTTGCGCGAGAGGCAGTACACGATGCCCGCATCCCCGGCGTGCTCCTCGCGCAGAAAACTCAGCAGCTGCTTCTTGGGGTCCGTCTTGGGCACGATGCGGTACTGGATGTTGGGCCGGTCGAAGCTCGCCACGAAGTGCCGGGCGGCCGGCATGTGCAGCCGCTCGGTGATCTCCTGATGGGTCGCATGCGTGGCCGTCGCCGTGAGCGCGATCCGCGGGACGTCCGGCCAGCGCTCGCCGAGCACGGAGAGGGTCAGGTAGTCGGGCCGGAAGTCGTGGCCCCACTGCGACACGCAGTGGGCCTCGTCGATCGCGAAGAGTGCGATCTTGCCACGGGAGAGCAGGTCCAGGGTGCTGTCCAGACGCAGCCGCTCGGGGGCCAGGTAGAGCAGGTCCAGCTCGCCCGCGAGGAACTCCGCCTCCACCATGCGGCGCTCGTCGAAGTCCTGCGTCGAGTTCATGAACCCGGCGCGCACGCCCAGCGCCCGCAGCGCGTCCACCTGGTCCTGCATCAGCGCGATCAGCGGGGAGACCACGATGCCCGTGCCGGGCCGGACCAGGGACGGGATCTGGTAGCACAGCGACTTGCCGCCGCCGGTCGGCATGAGCACGACGGCGTCGCCGCCGGCCACCACATGATCGACGACCGCTTCCTGCTCGCCGCGGAAGCCCTCGTACCCGAAGACCCGCCGTAGCGCGGCCAGCGTCTCGCTGTCCGACCCCGTCTCCGCCATCTCGCCGATCACGCCCGTCCCGCCCATAGTCCATTCCCCCGATTGTCCTGCCCTGCCCGGCTGTCCCGGCCTCCGGTCCCGGCCTTCTGCCCGGGTCTTCTGCTCCCGGCCGCTGTGGGCCGGCCTGCTGCTCCCGGCCAGACTCTCGGCCCCTCGGTCCCATCCGGTCCGTCCTGCCTCGACCACTGCCTCAACGATAGGGGCTCGCGCCGACAGTCCCGGAGTTATCCACAGGCCGTCCGGCCAGGAGACGAACGAGCGGCCCGGCACCCCCCAAGGTGCGCCGGGCCGCCCTGCCTCCGCGGGTGCCGTGTCAGCGGACGAACACCCCCGCCTGACCCGCCAGGTCCAGGAAGTACTGCGGCGCCACCCCGAGGACCACCGTGACCGCGACGCCGACCCCGATCGCCGTCATCGTCAGCGGCGACGGAACGGCGACGGTCGGGCCCTCGGGCCGCGGCTCGCTGAAGAACATCAGCACGATCACCCTGATGTAGAAGAACGCCGCGACCGCCGACGAGAGCACGCCGATCACCACCAGCGGAACGGCACCTCCCTCCGCCGCCGCCTTGAACACGGCGAACTTGCCCGCGAAGCCGGAGGTCAGCGGGATGCCGGCGAAGGCCAGCAGGAACACCGCGAACACGGCCGCCACCAGCGGGGACCGGCGGCCGAGCCCCGCCCATTTGGACAGGTGCGTCGCCTCGCCGCCGGCGTCCCTGACCAGCGTCACCACCGCGAAGGCACCGACCGTCACGAACGAGTACGCCGCCAGGTAGAACAGGACGGACGACACACCCTCCGGGGTGGCGGCGATGACACCGGCCAGGATGAAACCGCCGTGGGCGATCGACGAGTACGCCAGCAGCCGCTTGATGTCGGTCTGAGTGATCGCCACGATCGCACCGCCGAGCATGGTGACGATCGCCACCGCCCACATCACCGGCCGCCAGTCCCAGCGCAGGCCGGGCAGGACGACGTACAGGATCCGCAGCAGCGCACCGAAGGCCGCCACCTTGGTGGCCGCCGCCATGAAGCCCGTCACCGGTGTCGGCGCACCCTGGTACACGTCCGGCGTCCACATGTGGAACGGCACGGCGCCCACCTTGAAGAGCAGGCCCATCACCACCAGAGCGGAGCCGACGAGGAGCAGCGCGTCGTTGCCCATCGTCTCGGCGAGCGCCGGGGTGACCTCCTGGACGGTGCCGTCGACGACCCGCGCGATCGTCCCGTACGACATCGAGCCCGCGTAGCCGTAGAGCAGGGCGATGCCGAACAGCATGAACGCGGAGGCGAAAGCGCCGAGCAGGAAGTACTTGACCGCGGCCTCCTGCGACATCAACCGCTTGCGGCGGGCCAGGGCGCACAGCAGGTAGAGCGGGAGCGAGAACACCTCCAGGGCGACGAACAGCGTCAGCAGGTCGTTGGCCGCCGGGAAGACCAGCATGCCGGCGATCGCGAAGAGCAGGAGCGGGAACACCTCGGTGGTGGTGAAGCCCGCCTTGACCGCGTTCTTCTCGCTCTCGCTGCCCGGCACCGCCGCCGCCTGCGCGGCGAAGGAGTCCACGCGGTTGCCGTGCGCCGCCGGGTCGAGCCGGCGTTCGGCGAAGGTGAACAGGCCCACCAGTCCGACCAGCAGGACGGTGCCCTGCAGGAAGAGGGCCGGTCCGTCGACCGCCAGGGCGCCCATCGCGGTGATGCCCGCCCGGGTGGTGCCGTACCCGTTCGCCGCGAGCGCGACGACCGCGGCGAAGGCGGCGGTGAGCGCGACGGCGGAGAGGAACATCTGCACGTGATAGCGGGACCTGCGCGGCAGGACCGCCTCGACGAGCACGCCGACGACCGCCGCGCCCACGACGATCAGAATGGGAGCGAGCTGCCCGTACTCGATCTTCGGAGCGTCGATCTGCGAGATCGGCTGGGCCGCGGTGCCCGCGGTTGTCCACAGGCTGTGGACGGCTGTTGCGCTCACTTGGCCGCCTCCACCTCGGGCTGGGGATCCGTTTTCTGTACATCCGACATGGTCTGCTCGACCGCCGGGTTGACCACGTCCGTGAGGGGTTTCGGATAGACACCGAGGCCGATCAGCAAGGCGACCAGCGGCGCCACCACCACCAGTTCACGCAGCCGGAGATCCGGCATCTTGGCGATCTCGGGCTTCACCGGACCGGTCATGGTCCGCTGGTAGAGGACGAGGGTGTAGAGCGCGGCGAGCACGATGCCGAAGGTCGCGATGATCCCGATCACCGGATAGCGCGTGAACGTGCCGACCAGGACCAGGAACTCGCTGACGAAGGGGGCGAGTCCCGGCAGCGACAGCGTGGCCAGGCCGCCGATCAGGAAGGTGCCGGCGAGCACCGGGGCGACCTTCTGCACCCCGCCGTAGTCGGCGATGAGCCGCGACCCGCGCCGCGAGATCAGGAACCCGGCCACCAGCATCAGCGCCGCGGTCGAGATGCCGTGGTTGACCATGTAGAGCGTCGCACCGGACTGGCCCTGGCTGGTCATCGCGAAGATGCCCATGATGATGAAGCCGAAGTGCGAGATCGACGCGTAGGCCACCAGCCGCTTGATGTCCCGCTGGCCGACCGCGAGCAGCGCGCCGTAGATGATGCTGATCAGGGCGAGCACCAGGACGACGGGAGTCGCCCACTTGCTGGCCTCCGGGAACAGCTGGAGGCAGAAGCGGAGCATCGCGAAGGTGCCCACCTTGTCGACGACCGCCGTGATCAGCACCGCGACCGGGGCGGTGGACTCCTGCATGGCGTTGGGCAGCCACGTGTGCAGCGGCCACAGCGGTGCCTTCACCGCGAACGCGAGGAAGAAGCCGAGGAACAGCCAGCGCTCGGTGCTGGTCGCCATGGTCAGCTCACCGCTCGCGCGGGCCTCGGCGATCTCGGTGAGCGAGAAGTTCCCGGCGACCACGTACAGGCCGATCACCGCGGCCAGCATGATCAGTCCGCCGGCCAGGTTGTACAGCAGGAACTTCACCGCCGCGTACGACCGCTGCGTGGCCGCCGCCTTCTCACCGTGCTCGTGCGCCCGGTCCCCGAAGCCGCCGATGAGGAAGTACATCGGGATCAGCATGGCTTCGAAGAAGATGTAGAAGAGGAAGACGTCGGTGGCCTCGAAGGAGAGGATCACCATCGCCTCGACGAGCAGGATCAGGGCGAAGAAGCCCTGGGTCGGCCGCCAGCGGCTGCTGCCGGTCTCCAGCGGGTCGGCGTCGTGCCAGCCCGCGAGGACGATGAACGGGATCAGTACGGCGGTCAGCGCGATCAGCGCCACCGCGATGCCGTCCACGCCCAGTTCGTAGCGCACTCCGAAGTCCGCGATCCAGGCGTGCGACTCGGTGAGCTGGTAGCGGTCGCCGTCAGGGTCGAAGCGGACCAGGACCGCGATCGCCAGCGCGAGCGTGGCCAGCGAGAAGAGCAGCGCCATCCACTTGGCCACGGTGCGCCGCGCGGCCGGCACGGCGGCCGTGGCGATCGCCCCGACGGCCGGGAGCGCCGCCGTCGCTGTCAGCAGGGGAAAGGACATCGGTATCAGACCGCCCTCATCAGCAGGGTCGCGGCGACCAGGACCGCCGCACCGCCGAACATCGAGACCGCATACGAGCGCGCGAAGCCGTTCTGCAGCCTGCGCATCCGCCCGGACAGGCCGCCGACCGAGGCCGCCGTGCCGTTGACCACGCCGTCGACCAGGGTGTGGTCGACATACACCAGAGAGCGTGTGAGGTGCTCGCCGCCGCGGACCAGGACCACGTGGTTGAAGTCGTCCTGGAGCAGGTCGCGCCGGGCGGCCCGGGTGAGCAGTGACCCGCGCGGCGCGACGGCCGGGACCGGGCGGCGGCCGTACTGTGCCCAGGCGACGGCGACACCGACGACCATCACGGCGACCGTGGACACCGTCACAGTGAGGGCGCTGATCGGCGGGTGGCCGTGCTCATAGGCGGTGATCGGCTCCAGCCAGTGCACGAACCGGTCGCCGATACTGAAGAACGCACCTCCCGCCACCGATCCGACGGCGAGCAGGATCATCGGGATCGTCATCACCTTCGGTGACTCGTGCGGGTGCGGCGGGGTGTACTCGTCGCGGGCGCTCCCGCCGGCGGGCGCCACACCCGGCTCGGCCGGGGCCGGCGCCGGGGCGTTGCGCCAGCGCTCCTCGCCGAAGAACGTCATCAGCATCACGCGCGTCATGTAGTAAGCCGTGATCGCCGCCCCCAACAGGGCCACGCCACCGAGGATCCAGCCCTCCGTGCCCCCCTTGGCGAACGCCGCCTCGATGATCTTGTCCTTGGAGAAGAAGCCGGACAGCCCCGGGAAGCCGATGATGGCGAGATAGCCGAGGCCGAAGGTGACGAAGGTGATCGGCATGTACTTGCGCAGTCCGCCGTAGCGGCGCATGTCGACCTCGTCGTTCATACCGTGCATGACCGAACCGGCGCCGAGGAACAGCCCGGCCTTGAAGAAGCCGTGCGTCACCAGGTGCATGATCGCGAAGACGTAGCCGATCGGGCCGAGGCCCGCGGCCAGCACCATGTAGCCGATCTGCGACATGGTCGAGCCGGCCAGTGCCTTCTTGATGTCGTCCTTGGCGCAACCGACGATCGCACCGAAGATCAGTGTGACCGCGCCGACGACGGCGACCACCAGCTGTGCGTCCGGAGCGCCGTTGAAGATCGCAGCCGACCGGACGATCAGGTACACGCCCGCCGTCACCATGGTGGCGGCGTGGATCAGGGCGGACACCGGGGTCGGGCCCTCCATGGCGTCCCCGAGCCAGGACTGCAGCGGCACCTGGGCGGACTTGCCGCAGGCGGCGAGCAGCAGCATCAGGGCCAGGGCCGTGAGCCTGCCCTCGCCGGCCTCGCCCGCGAGACCTGCCTCCCCCTGGCCGCCGAGCAACGGCCCGAAGGCGAAGGTGCCGAACCACAGGAACATCAGCATGATCGCGATGGACAGGCCCATGTCGCCGACCCGGTTGACCAGGAAGGCCTTCTTCGCCGCCGTGGCGGCGCTGGGCTTGTGCTGCCAGAAGCCGATCAGCAGGTAGGAGGCGAGACCGACGCCTTCCCAGCCGACGTACAGCAGCAGGTAGTTGTCGGCGAGGACGAGGATCAGCATCGCCGCGAGGAACAGGTTCAGATAGCCGAAGAAGCGGCGGCGGCGCTCGTCGTGCTCCATGTACCCGACGGAGTACAGGTGGATGAGCGAGCCGACGCCGGTGATCAGCAGCACGAACGTCATCGACAGCTGGTCCAGCCGGAAGGCGACGTCCGCCTGGAAGCCCTCGACCGGGATCCAGGTGAACAGGTGCTGGGTCAGGGTGCGGTCCTCGGCACCCCTGCCCAGCATGTCCGTGAAGAGGACGGCGCCGAGCACGAAGGACAGGGTCGCCAGCAGTGTGCCGACCCAGTGGCCGACGGCGTCCAGTCGGCGTCCGCCGCAGAGCAGGACCACCGCTCCGAGCAAGGGCGCCGCCACCAGCAGCGCAATCAGGTTCTCTGCGTTAGTCACGGTTCAGCGACCCCTTTACAGCTTCATCAGGCTGGCGTCGTCGACCGAGGCCGAGTGGCGGGAACGGAACAGGGACACGATGATCGCGAGCCCGACCACGACCTCCGCAGCGGCGACGACCATCGTGAAGAACGCGATGACCTGGCCGTCGAGATTGCCGTGCATCCGGGAGAACGCGACGAACGCGAGGTTGCAGGCATTGAGCATCAGCTCGACGCACATGAACACCACGATCGCGTTGCGCCGGATCAACACACCCGTGGCGCCGATCGTGAACAACAGGGCCGCGAGGTAGAGATAGTTGACGGGGTTCACTTCGACGCCTCCTCGGCCCGCTTGAAGCCGGCCGGATCGACCGCCTTGCGCTCCAGGCGCTCCTCCGCGCGCTGCTCAAGCGCCCGCAGGTCGTTGAGCGCCTCCCGCGACACATCACGGATCTGGCCGCGCTCGCGCAGCGTCTTGCTGACGGTGAGATCGGACGGCGTGCCGTCGGGCAGCAGACCGGCGATGTCCACGGCGTTGTGCCGGGCGTACACACCGGGCGCCGGGAGCGGCGGCACGTGCTTGCCCTCGCGGACGCGCTGCTCGGCCAGCTCGCGCTGGGTCCTGGCCCGCTCGGTACGCTCACGGTGGGTGAGCACCATCGCGCCGACGGCGGCGGTGATGAGCAGTGCGCCGGTGACCTCGAAGGCGAAGACGTACTTGGTGAAGATGAGGGCCGCGAGGCCCTCCACATTGCCGCCCGCGTTCGCCTGGCCGATACCGCTGAACTCCGACAGCGAGGCGTTGCCGATCCCGCCGACCAGCAGGAGGCCGAAGCCTAGCCCGCACAGCAGGGCCAGCCAGCGCTGGCCCTTGATCGTCTCCTTCAGGGAGTCCGCCGCGGTGACGCCGACGAGCATCACCACGAAGAGGAACAGCATCATGATCGCGCCGGTGTAGACGACGATCTGCACGACGCCGAGGAAGTAGGCGCCGTTGGCCAGATAGAACACCGCCAGGACGATCATGGTCCCGGCGAGGCAGAGCGCGCTGTGCACCGCTCTCTTCATGAAGACGGTGCACAGCGCCCCGATCACGGCGACCGTGCCGAGGATCCAGAACTGGACGGCCTCTCCGGTGGACGTGGAGTAGGCGGCGAGCTGCTCGGTCATCGGCGGATCACCTTCTCGGACGCCGGTTCCTCCTCGCCGAACGTCGAGGCGGCCTCCTGGACCACCTCGCCCTCGGAATGGGCCACCTGCTGCTCGGTGCCGGGCGCGGCCTCCGTCACCAGGCCGCGGTAGTAGTCCTGCTCGTCCGTCCCCGGATAGATGGCGTGGGGCGTGTCGACCATGCCCTCGTCCAGCCCGGCGAGCAACTGCTCCTTGGTGTAGATGAGATCGGCGCGGGTGGAGTCGGCCAGCTCGAACTCGTTGGTCATCGTCAGTGCGCGCGTGGGGCACGCCTCGATGCACAGGCCGCACAGGATGCAGCGGGCGTAGTTGATCTGGTAGACCCGCCCGTACCGCTCACCCGGGGAGTAGCGCTCCTCCTCGGTGTTGTCCGCGCCCTCCACGTAGATGGCGTCGGCGGGACAGGCCCAGGCGCACAGCTCGCAGCCGACGCACTTCTCCAGGCCGTCGGGATGGCGGTTGAGCTGGTGCCGTCCGTGGAAGCGCGGAGCGGTGGTCTTCTGCTGCTCCGGGTACTGCTCGGTGAGCCGCTTCCTGAACATGGCCTTGAAGGTCACGCCGAAGCCGGCCACCGGGTTCTGGAAGCCGGGCTTCGACTGCCCGGCCTCCTTGGGCTCCTCAGCCATCGGACGCCTCCTTTCCCTCCGTAGATCCGCCCAGCGGTCCATCACTGTGAGTATCGGGCCCGCCACTGACAATCAGCTCCCGCTCCCGGCGGGGACGGCGGCGCGGCACCGGCGGTGACTCCTGTCCCGGCAGCGGCGGTACGGGGAATCCCCCGGCCATCGGGTCGAACGCGGGGGGCTCCTCGACGGGCCGCACCGCCTGCTTCGCCCGCTCGCGGTACATGTCGACGACGAAGGACAGCAGCAGCAGGACGAGCACCGCACCGGCGACGTAGAGGGCGATGTCCGCGAATCCGTACCCCTCGTTGCGCAGGGCCCGCACGGTGGCGACCATCATCAGCCAGGCCAGGGAGACCGGGATGAGGACCTTCCAGCCGAGTTTCATCAGCTGGTCGTAGCGGACCCGCGGGAGGGTGCCGCGCAGCCAGACGAACATGAACAGCAGCAGCTGGACCTTGACGACGAACCAGAGCATCGGCCACCAGCCGTGGTTCGCGCCCTCCCAGAAGGTGCTGATCGGCCATGGGGCCCGCCAGCCGCCGAGGAAGAGGGTCACGGCGATCATCGAGACCGTCACCATGTTCACGTACTCGGCGAGCATGAACATCGCGAACTTGATCGACGAGTACTCGGTGTTGAAGCCACCCACCAGGTCGCCCTCGGACTCGGGCATGTCGAGGGGGGCGCGGTTGGTCTCGCCGACCATCGTCACGATGTAGAGGACGAAGGAGACCGGCAGCAGGACCAGGTACCAGCGGTCCGCCTGCTGGTCCACGATCGTCGATGTCGACATCGACCCGGAGTACAGGAAGACGGAGGCGAACGCGGCGCCCATCGCGATCTCGTAGGAGATCATCTGGGCGCACGCCCGCAGTCCGCCGAGCAGCGGGTAGGTCGATCCGGAGCTCCAGCCCGCCAGTACCAGGCCGTAGATGCCGACCGAGGCGACGGCGAGGAGGTACAGCACCGCGATCGGCAGGTCGGTGAGCTGCATCGTGGTGCGCTGGCCGAAGATCGAGATCTCGTTGCCGGCCGGGCCGAAGGGGATCACCGCGACCGCCATGAAGGCCGGGATGGCCGCGACGATCGGCGCGAGGACGTACACCACCTTGTCCGCGCGCTTGACGACCACGTCCTCCTTGAGCATCAGCTTCATGCCGTCGGCGAGCGACTGGAGCATGCCCCAGGGCCCGTGCCGGTTGGGGCCGATGCGCCGCTGCATCCAGGCGACGACCTTGCGCTCCATGACGATGGAGACCAGGACGGTCACCATCAGGAAGGCGAAGCAGAACACCGCCTTGATGACGACCAGCCACCACGGGTCACGGCCGAACAGCGACAGGTCTTCGGCGGCGAGGACCGAGAGGTCCCCGGCAGCGAGGTACGGGCTCATGCCTCCACCTCCTTCGGGGCCTCGCCGACGGGCGTCGCCGGGCCGATACGGACGAGGGAGCCGGGCTGTGCCCCGGCGTCGGCGGCAACTCCGGCGCCGGTGGAGTTCAGCGGCAGCCAGACCACCCGGTCCGGCATGGAGGTGACCTTCAACGGCAGTTCGACGGTGCCGCCCGGGCCGGTGACCGCCAGCACGTCACCGTCGTCGACGCCTGCCTCGGCGGCCGTCGCGGCCGACACGCGCGCGTGTGCCGCGTGCCGGGTGCCGGCCAGGGCCTCGTCGCCCTGCTGGAGGACGCCCTGGTCGAGCAGGAGCCGGTGTCCGGCGAGCACGGCCTCTCCGGCGGCGGGCCGCGGCAGCGCACCGGCGGTCTCGATCGGCTCGGTGGCCGTCGGCCCGTCCCAGGCGCCGAGCCGGTCGATCTCCGCCCGCAGCGTTCGCAGGTCCGGCAGCCCCAGGTGGACGTCCATGGCATCGGCCAGCATCTGCAGCACGCGCGCGTCGGCGGGGGCGAGACGGCGCGTCATCTGATCGGGCTTGAGCGCGGCCTCGAAGAACCGGACCCGCCCCTCCCAGTTGAGGAAGGTGCCGGCCTTCTCGGCGACCGCCGCCACCGGCAGCACCACATCGGCGCGCTCGGTGACCTCGCTGGGCCGCAGCTCCAGCGACACCACGAAACCGACCTCGTCGAGTGCCGCACGCGCGCGTGCGGGGTCCGGCAGGTCGGCGACCTCCACGCCCGCCACGAGCAGTGCCTGCAGCTCGCCGCTCGCGGCGGCCTCGACGATCTGCCCGGTGTCCCGGCCGTAGCGGTGCGGAAGGTCGGCGACGCCCCAGACGGCGGCGACCTCCTCCCGCGCGCGCGGGTCGGTCGCCGGACGCCCGCCCGGCAGCAGCGACGGCAGCGCGCCCGCCTCGACCGCGCCGCGCTCCCCGGCCCGGCGCGGGATCCACACCAGCCGGGCGCCGGTCGCGGACGCGGTCCGTACCGCGGCGGTGAGGCCACCGGCGACCGCCGCGAGCCGCTCGCCCACGACGATCACGGCCCCCTCCGTGCGCAGCCCCTCGGCGGCCCGGGTGCCCGGCTCCTCCAGGCCGACGCCGCCCGCGAGCGCGTCCAGCCACTCGGTCTCGGTACCGGGAGCCGCCGGCAGCAGTGTGCCGCCGGCCTTCTGCAGACCGCGCGTGGCATGCGTGGCCAGGGAGAACACCCGCTGGCCGTGCTTGCGCCAGGCCTTGCGCAGCCGCAGGAAGACGCCGGGCGCCTCCTCCTCGGCCTCGAACCCGACCAGCAGCACCGCGGGCGCCTTCTCCAGGGCGGTGTACGTGACGCCCGTACCGTCGAGGTCACGGCCGCGGCCGGCGATCCGGGCGGCCAGGAAGTCGGCCTCCTCGCCACTGTGTACGCGCGCGCGGAAGTCGATGTCGTTGGTGTCGAGCGCCACGCGCGCGAACTTGCTGTACGCGTAGGCGTCCTCGACGGTGAGCCGGCCCCCCGCCAGGACACCGGTGCGGCCCCGCGATGCCAGCAGCCCTTGCGCGGCGATCTGCAGGGCCTCCGGCCAGGACGCCGGCTCCAGCTCGCCCTCCGGGCTGCGCACCAGGGGTGTCTGCAGCCGGTCCCGCTGCTGCGCGTAGCGGAACGCGAAGCGTCCCTTGTCGCAGATCCACTCCTCGTTGACCTCGGGGTCGTCGGCGGCGAGGCGCCGCATGACCTTGCCGCGCCGGTGGTCGGTGCGGGTGGCGCAGCCGCCCGAGCAGTGCTCGCACACGCTCGGGGAGGACACCAGGTCGAAGGGGCGGGAGCGGAACCGGTACGCCGCCGAGGTGAGCGCGCCGACCGGGCAGATCTGGATGGTGTTGCCGGAGAAGTAGGACTCGAAGGGGTCGCCCTCGCCGGTGCCGACCTGCTGGAGCGCGCCCCGTTCCAGCAGTTCGATCATCGGGTCGCCGGCGACCTGGTTGGAGAAGCGGGTGCAGCGGGCGCACAGCACGCACCGCTCGCGGTCCAGCAGTACCTGGGTGGAGATCGGCACCGGTTTCTCGAAGGTGCGCTTCTTGCCCTCGAACCGGGATTCGGCGTGGCCGTGCGACATCGCCTGGTTCTGCAGCGGGCACTCGCCGCCCTTGTCGCAGACCGGGCAGTCCAGCGGGTGGTTGATGAGCAGCAGCTCCATCACCCCCTTCTGGGCCTTCTCCGCGACCGGCGAGGTGAGCTGGGTCTTCACCACCATCCCGTCGGTGCAGGTGATGGTGCAGGACGCCATGGGCTTGCGCTGGCCCTCGACCTCGACGATGCACTGGCGGCAGGCGCCTGCCGGGTCGAGGAGGGGGTGGTCGCAGAACCGGGGGATCTCGATGCCGAGCCGTTCGGCGGCGCGGATGACCAGGGTGCCCTTGGGCACGCTGAGTTCGACGCCGTCGATGGTCAGCGTCACCAGGTCCTCCGGCGGGACCGCCGTCTCCCCCCCGCCTGAGGGGGCGTTGGTGGTCACGGTCATGCGTTCACCTCCGTGCGGTCGGCCCAGGCCGTCGACTTGGCCGGGTCGAAGGGGCAGCCGCGGCCCGTGATGTGCTGCTCGTACTCCTCGCGGAAGTAGGCGAGCGAGGAGAAGATCGGCGAGGCGGCGCCGTCGCCGAGGGCGCAGAACGACTTGCCGTTGATGTTGTCGGCGATGTCGTTCAGCTTGTCGAGGTCCTCCATGGAGCCCTTGCCGGCCTCGATGTCTCGCAACAACTGCACGAGCCAGTACGTCCCTTCCCGGCAGGGCGTGCACTTGCCGCAGGACTCGTGTGCGTAGAACTCGGTCCAGCGGGTGACGGCGCGTACGACGCAGGTCGTCTCGTCGAAGCACTGCAGGGCCTTGGTGCCGAGCATGGACCCCGCCGCGCCCACTCCTTCGTAGTCAAGAGGGACGTCGAGGTGCTCGTCGGTGAACATCGGTGTGGAGGAGCCGCCCGGTGTCCAGAACTTCAGCCGGTGGCCGGGGCGCATGCCCCCGCTCATGTCGAGGAGCTGGCGCAGTGTGATGCCGAGCGGCGCCTCGTACTGACCGGGTCCGGCGACATGGCCGCTGAGCGAGTAGAGCGTGAAGCCCGGGGACTTCTCGCTGCCCATCGACCTGAACCATTCCTTGCCTTTGTTCAGGATCGCGGGAACCGACGCGATCGACTCGACGTTGTTCACAACAGTCGGGCACGCATAGAGGCCCTCGACAGCAGGAAAGGGGGGACGGAGCCGCGGTTGGCCGCGGCGGCCTTCGAGCGAGTCGAGCAGTGCGGTCTCCTCACCGCAGATGTACGCGCCGGCGCCCGCGTGCACGGTGATGTCGAGGTCGAGTCCGCTGCCGAGGATGTTCTTGCCGAGCAGGCCTGCCGCATAGGCCTCGGCGACGGCCGAGTGCAGCCGCCGCAGCACAGGGACGACTTCACCACGCAGATAGATGAAGGCATGAGACGACCTGATGGCATAGCACGCGATCACCATGCCCTCGATGAGGCTATGCGGGTTCGCGAAGAGGAGCGGGATGTCCTTGCAGGTGCCCGGCTCCGATTCGTCGGCGTTGACAACTAGATAGTGAGGCTTGCCGTCCCCCTGGGGAATGAACTGCCACTTCATCCCCGTGGGGAATCCCGCGCCGCCGCGTCCGCGCAGACCTGAGTCCTTGACGTACGCGATCAGGTCGTCCGGCGACATGGCCAGCGCCTTGCGAAGCCCCTCGTACCCCTCGTGCCTCCGGTAGACGTCCAGCGTCCAGGACCTGTCCTCGTCCCAGAAGGCCGACAGCACGGGTGCGAGCAGCTTCTCCGGGCTGGTGTCCTTGATCTCAGCTGCCAAGGTCATCACTCCCCCTCCTCGGCGGTAGGCCCGGCGGGATGCGCCGGGTCGGAGGCCGATGTCTCCTGCGGCGCGTCGTGCGAGCTGAGGTGCTCCGTCGGCGACGGGTCGTGCACGGCCCCGTCGGGCGGGGCCGCGTGCGGCCCGCCGTCCCGCGGGTGTACCACGCGCGCGGCGGCCGTCTCGCCCTTCGCCAGCTTCAGGCCGACCAGGGAGGCGGGTCCCGCGCTTCCCCCGGCCTCGAGGGCGCCCTCACGCTCGTCGGGGAAGCCCGCCAGGATCCGGGCGGTCTCCTTGAACGTGCACAGGCGCGCACCGCGCGTGGGCGTGACGGGCCGGCCCTCGCGGAGGTCGTCGACCAGGCGCCGGGCGCTGTCCGGGGTCTGGTTGTCGAAGAACTCCCAGTTGACCATGACGACCGGGGCGTAGTCGCAGGCCGCGTTGCACTCGATGTGCTCCAGGGTGACCTTGCCGTCGTCGGTGGTCTCGCCGTTGCCGACGCCCAGGTGCTCCTGAAGCTCTTCGAAGATGGCGTCGCCGCCCATGACCGCGCACAGGGTGTTGGTGCAGACCCCGACCTGGTAGTCACCGGAGGGCCTGCGCCGGTACATGGTGTAGAAGGTGGCGACCGCGGTGACCTCGGCCGTGGTCAGGCCGAGCACGTCCGCGCAGAACCGCATCCCGGTGCGCGTGACATGGCCCTCCTCCGACTGCACGAGGTGCAGCAGCGGCAGCAGGGCGGACCGGGAGTCCGGGTAGCGGGCGGCGATCTCGCGCGCGTCGGTCTCCAGGCGCGCTCGGACGTCGTCCGGGTAGTCGGGCGCGGGCAGCTCGGGCATGCCCAGGCTGACACCGTGCTCGGAGGAACTGGTGGTCACCGGTCGACGCCTCCCATCACGGGGTCGATGGACGCGACGGCGACGATGACGTCGGCGACCTGGCCGCCCTCGCACATCGCCGCCATCGCCTGCAGGTTGGTGAAGGACGGGTCGCGGAAGTGGACCCGGTAGGGGCGGGTGCCGCCGTCGGAGACCGCGTGCACCCCGAGCTCGCCCTTGGGCGACTCGACCGCCGCGTACGCCTGTCCCGGTGGGACGCGGAAGCCCTCGGTGACCAGCTTGAAGTGGTGGATCAGGGCCTCCATGGAGGTACCCATGATCTTCTTGATGTGGTCGAGGGAGTTGCCGAGCCCGTCCGGTCCCAGGGCGAGCTGGGCGGGCCAGGCGATCTTCTTGTCGTCGACCATGACCGGGCCGGGCTCCAGCCGGTCAAGGCACTGCTCGACGATCCTGAGCGACTGGCGCATCTCCTCCAGGCGGATCAGGAAGCGGCCGTAGGAGTCGCAGGTGTCGGTGGTCGGGATGTCGAAGTCGTACGTCTCGTAGCCGCAGTACGGCCGGGCCTTGCGCAGGTCGTGGGGCAGGCCGGTGGAGCGCAGGATCGGGCCGGTGGCGCCGAGTGCCATGCAGCCGGCCAGGTCCAGATAGCCGATGTCCTGCATGCGGCCCTTGAAGATCGGGTTCCCGGTGGCGAGCTTGTCGTACTCCGGGAGGTTCTTCTTCATCTGCTTCACGAACGCGCGGATGTGGTCCACCGAGCCCGGGGGCAGATCCTGTGCGAGGCCGCCGGGGCGGATATAGGCGTGGTTCATCCGCAGGCCGGTGATCAGCTCGTAGATGTCGAGGATCAGTTCACGGTCACGGAAGCCGTAGATCATGATCGTGGTGGCACCGAGCTCCATGCCTCCGGTGGCGATGCACACCAGGTGCGACGACAGCCGGTTCAGCTCCATCAGGAGCACCCGGACGATCGTGGCCCTGTCCGGGATCTGGTCCTCGAGGCCGAGGAGCCGTTCGACCGCGAGGCAGTACGCCGTCTCGTTGAAGAACGACGTCAGGTAGTCCATGCGCGTCACGAACGTGGTGCCCTGGGTCCACGTGCGGTACTCGAGGTTCTTCTCGATACCGGTGTGCAGGTAGCCGATGCCGCAGCGGGCCTCGGTGACCGTCTCGCCCTCGATCTCCAGGATCAGGCGGAGCACACCGTGTGTGGACGGGTGCTGCGGACCCATGTTGACGACGATGCGCTCGTCGTCGACACGGGCCGCGGACTGGACGACCTCGTCCCAGTCGCCACCGGTGACCGTGTACACGGTGCCCTCGGTGGTTTCCCGAGGGGAGGCGTGCGAAGTGCTCATGAGTACGACCTCCGCTGGTCCGGAGCCGGGATCTGGGCGCCCTTGTACTCGACGGGGATGCCGCCGAGGGGGTAGTCCTTGCGCTGCGGAAAGCCCTGCCAGTCGTCCGGCATCATGATCCGCGTCAGGGCCGGGTGACCGTCGAAGACGATGCCGAAGAAGTCGTACGTCTCGCGCTCGTGCCAGTCGTTGGTCGGATAGACCGAGACCAGTGACGGGATGTGCGGGTCGGCGTCGGGAGCGCTGACCTCCAGGCGGATCAGCCGGTTGTGGGTGATCGAGCGCAGGTGGTAGACGGCGTGCAGCTCGCGGCCTTTGTCGCCCGGGTAGTGGACGCCGCTGACCCCGGTGCACAGCTCGAAGCGCAGGGCCGGGTCGTCGCGCAGCGTGCGGGCGACGCGGACCAGGTGCTCGCGTTCGATGTGGAAGGTCAGCTCGTCGCGGTCGACGACCGTCTTCTCGATCACGTTGTCGGGCAGCAGACCCTGTTCCTCCAGCGCGCCCTCCAGCTCGTCGGCGACCTCGTCGAACCAGCCGCCGTACGGCCTGTTCGCCGGCCCCGGGAGTCGGACCGAGCGGACCAGACCGCCGTAGCCGGAGGTGTCGCCGCCGTTGGTGGCGCCGAACATGCCGCGCTGGACGCGGATCTCCTCGCCGCCCTGGCCGCGCTGGCCCGGGAGGTTCTCGGCGGAGAGGTCCTTCTCGGGGTTGACCCCGTTGGAGCCGTCGCCCGGGTTGGGCCCACCGGCGCCGTTCGCGACGCCGTTGCCGTTGCCGTTGGCCTGGCCGTTCGCCTTGCCGTTCGCGTCGCTCATCGCAGCAGCCCCTTCATCTCGATGGTGGGCAGGGCCTTGAGCGCCGCCTCCTCCGCCTCGCGGGCCGCTTCCTCGGCGTTCACGCCGAGCTTGGAGTTCTGGATCTTGTGGTGGAGCTTGATGATCGCGTCCAGCAGCATCTCCGGCCGTGGCGGACAGCCGGGCAGATAGATGTCGACCGGGACGATGTGGTCGACACCCTGGACGATCGCGTAGTTGTTGAACATGCCGCCCGAGGAGGCGCACACCCCCATGGAGATCACCCACTTGGGGTTCGGCATCTGGTCGTAGACCTGCCGCAGCACCGGCGCCATCTTCTGGCTGACCCGGCCGGCGACGATCATGAGGTCCGCCTGGCGCGGTGAGCCGCGGAAGACCTCCATGCCGAAGCGCGCCAGGTCGTAGCGGCCGGCGCCGGTGGTCATCATCTCGATGGCACAGCAGGCCAGGCCGAAGGTGGCCGGGAAGACCGACGACTTGCGCGCCCAGCCCACGGCCTGCTCGACGGTGGTCAGCAGGAATCCGCTCGGCAGCTTTTCTTCGAGTCCCATGACTTAAGGCCCCTCAGTCCCATTCCAGGCCGCCGCGCCGCCATACGTACGCGTACGCGACGAAGACGGTGAGCACGAAGAGCAGCATCTCCACGAGCCCGAAAATCCCCAGGGCGTCGAAGGTGACGGCCCAGGGGTAGAGGAAGACGATCTCGATGTCGAAGACGATGAAGAGCATCGCCGTCAGGTAGTACTTGATGGGGAAGCGCCCGCCGCCGGCCGGCGTGGGGGTCGGCTCGATACCGCACTCGTAGGCCTCGAGCTTGGCCCGGTTGTACCGCTTCGGACCGATCAGCGTGGCCATGACCACGGAGAAGATCGCAAAGCCTGCCCCGAGGGCTCCCAGTACGAGGATGGGCGCATACGCGTTCACCGCTCCTCGCTCCTCTCAGTCGGCACTGACTGCTGGCGGTTGCACTGGACTCACAGCCGCCCCGACACCCCCACGAGCCCCGTCCGCCCTGCGACGAAGATCGCGAACATGTGAAGCAGGTCACAAGCCCAACTGCCTCGCATCTTATGCCCGCCGCTCTGTGATCTGCGACACGGGGTATTGCACAAGCTTTGTGATCTCCACCACCTGACGAAGGATCATGAAGTCATACCAGCGATGATCTTCGTACAGGAAGCGCCCGACTGGTCACCAGAGGTGACATTCTCGCTCGTCTCCGCTGGCCAGAGGGTGCGTCTCCATATCAAGAGACTTCCCTTGCATGCAAATTGGTGCCGGACACACCCTCCTGATAGAGGCACGCGTTCACACATCAGAGGGAGGCGCGGGACGCGATGTGGACGCGTGCATGCATTCACGAGCGGATCCGGCCGCACCGGTTCGCGCGAGACGCGGCCACCCCGGTAACCGTTCCGTGACCTCCGCCACATTCATGAGAGGCGCGTGAGAACCGGGCTTGGCCAATCACCTCAACCGGTGGTAGGCGAGGAGCAATTCGGGCGTAACGATCAAAGCCCGTGATCACAGGCGTATCACGGACGCCCGCAATGTCCGTTACGGCGTCAATAAAGGGCGACACGCCCGGGATTCACGGGGCCGGTTGAACAACTGTGGCGCAGCACACGTTTCTTGAAGGTATGGAGGAGCTCCTGATACCGGTTGTTTCCATGTCCCACACCGCTCACATACGCAGCCACCGGAAGCCCCGCCGCAGCGCGTCCAAGATCGCAATGCGGGCCGGAGTTGCCGGTGGCGTCCTCAGCACCCTGGCCGTCGCCGGGGCCTCCGGGTCGGCGAACGCCGCCGAGCCGGTCACGCAGACCCTGGAACTGCCCACCCTGACGGGTGACCTGGCCGCCCAGGTCGCCCAGTCCGCGGAGGTCACGGAGCAGGCGGCTGCGAACTACGAGCTGCGGGCCGAGCGCGACGCGGCCGCCGCGAAGGCCGCCGAAGAAGCCAAGGCGGACCTGAAGGAAGCCAAGAAGAAGGCCGAGGAAGCCAAGAAGAAGGCCGAGGAGGCCCGGAAGAAGGCCGCGGAGGAGGCTGCCCGCCAGGCCGCCGCCGAGCGCGCCTCGCGCAGCAGCGAGCGGGCCACCCTCAGCGCCTCGACGGACTCCGGCTCCACGGGGTCGTCCTCGTCCGCGAGCACGAGCACCTCCACGGCGACCGGCTCGGCCGCCGCGGTCGTCGCGTTCGTGCAGGCGCAGGTCGGCGACGCCTACGTCCTGGGCAGCACCGGCCCCAACTCCTGGGACTGCTCAGGCCTGGTGCAGGCCGCCTTCAAGCAGGCCGGCATCGACCTGCCGCGCGTCTCCCAGTCCCAGTCCACCGCCGGCACCCAGGTCTCGCTGAGCAACCTCCAGCCGGGCGACATCCTGTACTGGGGCGGCGCGGGCAGCGCGTACCACGTCGCCGTGTACGTCGGGAACGGCCAGTTCGTCGGCGCCCAGAACCCGTCCACCGGCGTGGTGCAGAAGTCGCTCTCCTACGACCCGCCGAGCGGTGCGGTGCGCGTGCTCTAGGAGCGCACCAGAGAACGCAGGAAGGGCCGCAGCCACTCGTGTGGCTGCGGCCCTTTCGCTCACACTCGCTCGGTCTCGCCTGCTTTCGCCCTGTTCGCTGCCGCCCCGTCCACTTTCACCCCGTCCACTTCACTCCGTCCACTTCACTCCGTCCGCTCAACTACGTCCACTTCACTCCGTCCGCCTCACTCCGTTTGCTGTCGTCCCGGTTCGTCCGCGACTCACGCCTTCGGGGCCACGCGGCTCAGGCCGTTGATGATGCGGTCCATCGCGTCGCCGCCCGTCGGGTCGGTGAGGTTGGCGAGCATCTTGAGGGTGAACTTCATCAGCATCGGGTGGGTGAGCCCCCGCTGGGCCGCGATCTGCATGACCTTGGGGTTGCCGATGAGCTTCACGAAGGCACGGCCGAGCGTGTAGTAGCCGCCGTAGGTGTCCTTCAGGACGCGCGGGTAGCGCTGCAGGGCGGTCTCGCGCTGGGCCGGGGTCGACCGCGCATGGGCCTGGACGACGACGTCGGCGGCGATCTGCCCGGATTCCATGGCGTAGGCGATGCCCTCGCCGTTGAAGGGGTTGACCAGCCCGCCCGCGTCGCCGACGAGCAGCAGGCCGCGGGTGTAGTGGGGCTGGCGGTTGAAGGCCATGGGCAGCGCGGCGCCGCGGATCGGGCCCGTCATGTTGTCGGGTGTGTAGCCCCAGTCCTCGGGCATGGAGGCGCACCAGGCCTTGAGGACCTCGCGCCAGTCGAGTTCCTTGAAGGAGTCGGAGGTGTTGAGGACACCGAGGCCGACGTTGCTCGTCCCGTCGCCCATGCCGAAGATCCAGCCGTAGCCGGGCAGCAGGCGGTCCTGCGGGCCGCGGCGGTCCCACAGCTCCAGCCAGGACTCCAGGTAGTCGTCCTCGTGGCGGGGGCTGGTGAAGTACGTGCGGACGGCGACGCCCATCGGGCGGTCCTCGCGGCGGTGCAGGCCCATCGCCAGGGAGAGCCGTGTGGAGTTGCCGTCGGCGGCGACGACCAGCGGCGCATGGAAGGAGACCTCGCGTTTGTCCTCGCCCATCTTCGCCCGTACGCCGGTGATGCGGCCGGTGCGGTCGTCGACCACCGGGGCGCCGACGTTGCAGCGCTCGTAGAGCCTGGCGCCGGCCTTCTGGGCCTGCCGGGCGAGCTGCTCGTCGAAGTCGTCGCGCTTGCGGACGAGTCCGTAGTCGGGGAAGGAGGCGAGGTCGGGCCAGTCCAGCTGGAGGCGGACGCCGCCGCCGATGATGCGCAGGCCCTTGTTGCGCAGCCAGCCGGCCTCCTCGGAGATGTCGAGGCCCATCGCCACCAGCTGCTTCACGGCGCGCGGTGTGAGGCCGTCACCGCAGACCTTCTCGCGCGGGAAGGCGGTCTTCTCCAGCAGAAGGACATCGAGTCCGGCCCGGGCCAGGTGGTACGCGGTCGTGGAGCCGGCTGGCCCCGCGCCCACGACGATCACGTCTGCGGTGTTGTCGGAGAGGGACTCGGTCACGGCGGGATCTCCCCCGGGTTCAGAATCTGCGTGCCGACCGGCACCGGACATGGGCAGTCTATGCAGCGTCACTGATCTCCCGGCTGAAGGGCTGCCCCGTGAACCGAGCTCTGCCCGCTGTACGGTTGCGCGTTCCCACCGACGAGGACGCCCTCGCCTGGCACCGGGTCTTCGCCCACCCCGATGTCATGGAGTTCCACGGCGGACAACCGGCGGAGCTGTCGGTGTACGAGGAGCTCACCGCCCGCCAGCGGCGGCACGACGCCGAGCGCGGGTTCTGCCTGTGGTCGGTGCTCGACGAGGCCGGGGAGGTCATCGGGTTCACCGGCGCCCAGCCCTGGCCCGCGGACTGGGGCCCCGCCGGCGAGATCGAGATCGGCTGGCGGCTCGGGCGGGACCACTGGGGCAAGGGGTACGTCACTGCGGCGGCCCGGCAGACCCTGGAGCGGGTGCGGGCGGCCGGGGTGCCGGGCGTGGTGGCGATGGTCGACGCCCGCAACACCCGGTCCATCGCCGTGACGCAGCGGCTGGGCATGCGGCTCGCGGAGGTGTTCGTAACGCCGGCGGCCGGGCGGGAGGGGCACTGTTACCGTCTGGATCTATGACACGGAGTGACCGACTGTCACAGAACGCCACCTGATGCTTCCGGCGGGTGCGCGGCGGAGCTACTCTGCCCGTACCGCTGGGGGTGACATCTGTGCGCACCACACGCAAGACACCCGAAGTACACGTACCGCGCTTTGTCGGCCTGATGGCCATGGACGCGCGGGAGGCGGCCCGTGCCCAGGACCTCGCCCTGACCACACCGGACCGGCCCGACCTGCCGTCGGCCGTCGTCGACTACGTCGTACGCCAGTACCCGCAGCCCGGGGCCGAGGTGCCGCGGGGTTCGACGGTGTACGTGTGGTTCGACCTCGGGGAGGGCGAGGGCGGCGGGGGTATGCGGGAACCGCGGATGCCGCCACCGCCGAGGGGCGGGCTGCGACGGGAGCTGACCGAGCCGCGCGAGCACCCGCCGATCGCCCTCGGGACCGTCGGTGTGCTGTGAGCCCCGCCGGGAGTTCGGGCGCCCTGCGGGGCCGGCCCGCGCTCAGTCCTCCTTGAACCCGCGGTGGAGGGCGACCACCCCGCCGGTGAGGTTGCGCCAGGCCACCTTCGACCAGCCCGCCCCGCCCAGCCGTGCGGCGAGGCCCGCCTGGTCGGGCCAGGCGCGGATGGACTCGGCGAGGTAGACGTACGCGTCCGGGTTGGAGGAGACGGCGCGGGCGACCGGCGGCAGCGCGCGCATCAGGTACTCGGTGTAGACCGTGCGGAACGGCGCCCACGTGGGGTGCGAGAACTCGCAGATGACGACCCGGCCGCCAGGTCGCGTCACCCGGTACATCTCGCGCAGCGCGGCATCCGTGTCCTGCACGTTGCGCAGCCCGAAGGAGATGGTGACGGCGTCGAAGACGTCGTCCCGGAACGGCAGCCGGGTCGCGTCGCCCGCGGTGAACGGCAGCCAGTCGTGGCGCCGCTTGCCGACCTGGAGCATGCCGAGGGAGAAGTCGCAGGGGACGACGTACGCCCCGGTCCGGGCGAAGGGGAGGGAGGAGGTGGCGGTCCCCGCCGCGAGGTCGAGGATCTTCTGCGCGGGCCGGGCATCGACGGCGCGGGCGACCTCCCTGCGCCACACCCGGTCCTGGCCGAGCGACAGCACGTCGTTGGTGAGGTCGTACCGTTCCGCCACGTCATCGAACATCGAGGCGACTTCGTGCGGCTGCTTGTTCAGGGAGGCGCGGGTCACGGGCCCATTCTTGCAGGCGGGCCGCCGGGCCGACGGAGCACCCGCCCTACGTGCGCCGGTACACCAGGCGGCCGCCGACGACCGTGGCCACGCAGGTCGACGCACCGAGGCGGACCAGCTCCGCCCGGTCGGGGACGTCGAACACCGCGAACCGCGCGGGGCTGCCGGCGCCGAGGCCGGGCAGCAGCACGAGCGGTACCGGAGAGAAGGACGCGGGCCCCGGCAGGGAGGCGGGACGTCCGCCCAGGGCGAGGCCGGCCCGGCGTACCGCGTCCAGGGCGGCTCGGCCGCGCAGTTCACCGGCGACGGCGACCGTTCCGTGTGCCAGCATCCGCTGCACTCCGCGGCGGGCGCTGGCACCCGGTGCGGACGCGTCGGCACGCAGCAGCGCCTGTGCGCGCGGCCCGAAGACCGGTTCGGTGCCGAGCCGGTCCGCCTCGCGCGGGTCGGGGTGGTAGGCCTGTTCCAGGAGTTCGGGGCCGTAGGGGTTGAGCAGCCCCGGCGTGAGGATGCCGGGCCAGCGCCGCACCCGCGCCCGCGGGTGGTCGGCGGCCAGTTGCCCGTACGGGCCGACGGCGGCGAGGTGCGTGCCGTCGACGAGGACGGCCGCGTCGGGTGAGGCCTCGGCCACGTGGATCGTCAGCATGATGACGTCAGTTGGAGGCGAGCAGCTTCAGTTCCGGATGGGCGGTGCCGCCGTCGATCGCGGTGGACGAGATATGGGAGACGACACGCTCGTCGACCGGGTCGTTCGCCGGGTCGTCGTGCACCACGAGGTGCTCGTACGTCGTGGAGCGCTGCGCCGGGACGCGGCCCGCCTTCCGGATCAGATCGATGATCTCCAGCCGGTTCGAGCGGTGCTTGGCCCCGGCCGACGACACGACGTTCTCCTCGAGCATGATCGAGCCGAGGTCGTCGGCGCCGTAGTGCAGGGAGAGCTGACCGATCTCCTTGCCGGTGGTCAGCCACGAGCCCTGGATGTGCCGGACGTTGTCGAGGAACAGGCGGGCGATCGCGATCATCCGCAGGTACTCGAAAACGGTGGCCTGGGTGCGGCCCTTCAGGTGGTTGTTCTCGGGCTGGTAGGTGTACGGGATGAAGGCGCGGAAGCCGCCGGTGCGGTCCTGCGCGTCCCGGATCATCCTGAGGTGCTCGATGCGCTCGGCGTTGGTCTCGCCGGTGCCCATGAGCATGGTGGAGGTGGACTCGACACCGAGCCTGTGCGCGATCTCCATGATCTCCAGCCAGCGCTCGCCGGACTCCTTCAGCGGCGCGATCGCCTTGCGGGGCCGCTCCGGCAGCAGTTCGGCGCCGGCGCCGGCGAAGGAGTCGAGGCCGGCCTGGTGGATCCGGGTGATGGCCTCCTCGACCGCCACCCCGGAGATCCGGGCCATGTGCTCGACCTCGCTCGCCCCCAGGCTGTGGATGACGAGCTGCGGGAACTCCTTCTTGATGGCGGCGAAGTGCCGCTCGTAGTACTCGACGCCGAAGTCCGGGTGGTGGCCGCCCTGGAACATGACCTGCGTCCCGCCGAGTTCCACCGTCTCCGCGCAGCGGCGCAGGATGTCGTCCAGGTCCCGGGTCCAGCCCTTGTCCTTGTCCTTCGGGGCCGCGTAGAAGGCGCAGAACCGGCACGCCGTGACGCACACGTTGGTGTAGTTGATGTTGCGCTCGATGATGTACGTGGCGATGTGCTCGGTACCGGCGTAGTTCCGCCGGCGGACGGCGTCGGCGGCGGCGCCGAGGGCGTGCAGCGGGGCGTCGCGGTAGAGGACGAGAGCCTCGTCGGGGGTGATCCGCCCACCGGCGGCGGCGCGGTCGAGGATGGGCTGAAGGTCGGCCTTCTCGGTCACCGGCGTCCCTTTCATAAGGGGTGTGGACGGACCCGACCAGCGTACGCCAGGGGTTACGCGCGATTTGCGTCAGGCCGTGTACGCGCCCGCCAGCAGCCCCAGGAACGCGCCCGCGATGAGGAACGGCCCGAACGCGATGTGCGTCTTGCGCCCGGCCCGGCGCAGGGCGACGAGGGCGCCCCCGTACAGCGCCCCGAGCAGGAACCCGGCGAAGGTGCCCAGCATCACCGTGCCCCAGCCGTACCAGCCGAGGACGGCACCGGCCCCCAGGGCCAGCTTCACATCGCCGAAGCCCATGCCGGCGGGGTTGATCAGCCACAGCACGAAGTACCCGGCGCCAAGGACGAGGGCGCCCAGCAGGGCGGTGGTCCACGATCCGGTGTGCTCGGGCGCGAGCGTGACCAGGCCGAGCAGGGCGAGGGCGGCGCCGGCGAACGGCAGCGTGAGCGGGTCGGGCAGCCGGGCCACGCGCAGGTCGACGACGGCCAGCAGCACGCCTACGGGCGCGAGCAGCAGCCAGACGGCCAGCTCGGGCCGGGCGCCGGTGGCAGCGGCGAGGGCGGCGCAGACGAGGGCCGTGATGGTGGCGGGGAGGGCGGGGCCGGGGGCGTACGAGGGGGTGTCGGGGGCGGGCGAGGGGAAGCCGGGGCCGCGCGAAGAGATGTCGGACCCGCGCGAGGCGGAGCCGGGGGTGGGCGAGGCGGAGCCGGCGGCGGCTGACGCGTTGCCGGGTGCGAACGGCGCGGCGGATTCGGTGTCGGGGACACCGGAGGCACTGGGGGCACTGGGGGCGCCGGGAGCGCCGGGAGCGCCGGGAGCGCCGGAGGCACCGGGAGCGCCGGAGGCACCGGGAGCGCCGGGAGCGCCGAGGGCACCGGGAGCGCCGGAGGCACCGGGAGCGCCGGGAGCGCCGGGAGCACCGAGGGCACTGGGGGCGCCGGAGGCATCGGGGACACCCGCGTCCCCCGTATCCCCCGCGGCGCACTGTCCGCACCGCGCCCCGCCGAGCCACCCGGCGAGCAGGTGCCCGCGCGGGCACCGCTCCCGCCACGGCTCCCCGGCCGGCGCGGAGAACCGGTAGGCGGCCCGCGGCAGCAGCGCCCCCGTCCCCGCACCCCACAACACGGCGACCACGACCACCAGCGCCTCGATGCCACCCTGCATGTCGGCGCTCAGCACCCGGCGCCCATTGCGCCCATGGCACTCGTGGCGCCCACGGCACGCATCACGCCCGCCGTGCCCCGCGCACCGATCGAACCCGTCGCACCCGTCGCACCCGTCGCAGTCACCATGATCACCGTGGTCATCGCACCCATCACAGTCACCGTGGTCACCGCACCCATCGCGGTCATCCGGCCGCAGCGGCGCCCTCGCGCCACGTCGGCAGCAGTTCGTCGAGCAGCGCCTCGGTGCGCGGCGGCAGTCCGCGGGCGCCGCTGCGGCCGACCAGGTCGTCGGCGAGGGCGCGGAGCCGGTCGGCATCGCCGGTGGCGTGCGTGGCGCGCAGCAGCTCGTGCCACAGCCGCTCGTCGTCCGGAGCGGTGCGCAGAGCGGCGTTCAGCGCCTCGATCGCCTTCTCCGCGCGGTCCTTCTCCATGTGGAACTCGGACAGCGCCAGCCCGGTGTCCGCGACGAGCAGCGGCAGCTGGGCGTCGACGATCTCGTGGCCGAGCCACCGGTAGCGGCCTTCCGGCCGGTCGGCGAGCAGCGGCCCGCGCACCAGCACCAGGGCGTCGGTGAGCATCCGCCCGCGCACGGCACGGCTGTCCACACCCTTGCCCTGGGTGGCCTCGTGGTAGAGGGAGCGCAGGACGTCCAGGTCGGAGACGACGGACCGGGCGAGGGTGAGCCGCCCGGTGGCATCGCTGCGCAGCCGCGGGCTGCCGTCGGTGTCGGTGCCGAGCCAGTCGCGCAGCCGCTCGAAGAGCGCGTCGCGTACGTCGTCGGTGACACCGCGCGGCCACAGCGCCGACGCCAGCACCCGGGGGTGGACGCCCTCACGGTGCAGCAGGAGCAGCGCGAGCGCCTCGTGCAGCTGGGCGCTGCGCTCCCCGTCGGGGTCGTCCAGGCCGATGATCTCGTACGGGCCGACGAGCCGGGCGTAGACCGCGGGCCGCCCCTGCTCGCTGATGTCGACGAGGAACGGCGGGGCGGCGCCCGGCCCGCCGTCGGCCGGCCCGCCGGATCCGCGCTCGGGGTCGGCCTCGACGAACAGCTCGACGACGGCCCGCTGCTGGGCGGTCGGCAGCAGCTGGGCGTCGAGTTCCAGCCCGAGCAGCGGGGCGAGCAGCTTGCCCTCGCCGGTGATCTCCATCTCCCAGGCGGCGCCGGGCAGATCGCCCGACTCGGTTCCGACGAGGTAGCCGATGCCGAGGCGGCCGGCGTCGGCGGCGAGTTCGGCGAGGCGGCGGGCGTCGTCGTCGGACGGCTGGGCGGCGAGCAGGACGAGGTGCGGGGCCCAGCGGGTGTGCTGGGCGGGTCCGGTGCGGCCGGTCAGTACGGAGTCGTGCCCGGCGGCGCCCAGTGCGCCGCGCCGCTGCCGGGTCTCCGCGGCCATCGTCTCGAACAGCGCCTCGACGTCGTCGAGATGGCGAAGCCGGTTGGGCGCCAGCGGCGTCAGATCCTCCCCGAATCCGACGAGGGTGATCGTCATCCGGTCCGACCAGCCGTTGGTGGCCAGTTCGGCGGCGACGGAAGCGAACACGGCGGCCCGGTCGGCCTCCCGGCCGCTGAGCGAGACGATGCCGGGCACGGACTCCAGGTTGAGCAGGAGCCGGGCGTCGTCCATGGTGCCGAGGCTGACGAGGCCGGGGTAGGGGGCGGCGGTGTCCACGTCCTCGTACCGCTCGGCGTCGTCCTTGGCGAGCATCCAGAACGTCTGGTCCTGCCCGAGCTGCCAGGGCGCGGGCGGCTTGCCGGCGGGCTGGGCGAGTTGCAGATGCAGATCGCCGTTGCTGAGCCAGGCGGCATAGACGACGGGCAGCGGGCGGGAGTCGGCGGCCAGCGCGGCGGACAGTCCGCGCAGCGAACGGTCGAGCAGCCGTACGCCGTCGGGGTCGGCACCGACGAGCAGCGCGTCCTGCGCGTCCTGCGCGTCGCCGGTCGGCGTGGGCGGCTCCATCCCGCGCCTGGCGCCGACACCGCCGAAGGCCGACTGCCACAGTGCCTGGCGACGCCGGTGGCCGAGGGCGCCGAGCAGGCCGGCGGCGAGGAGCGGGGCGGCGAGGAGCGCCTCGGGCAGCCCGAAGGGGGACTGACTCCCGGATTCCGTGGCGGCTTCGGCACCGGGAGCCGGGGCCGGGGCGGGCCGCTGCTCGGGAAGGGAGACGCGGGAGTCGGAGCCGTCGGCACGGCCGCCGGGCTCGGCATCGCCCTGCCCGCCGCCATGAGCACCGCCGCCATGGGCACCGCCATGAGCACCGCCGCCATGGGCACCGCCATGAGCACCGCCGCCATGGGCACCCCCGCCCTGGGCGTGATCGCCGGTCCGGGCGTAGTCCTGGATCTCCTGCTGCACCTGCTCGGAGACGTTCGGCGCCTCGTCGGGCATCTCGACGAGCTCGCCCCCGCGTGCGTCGCCCGGCATCTCCATGATCCAGCCGGGCCGGATCAGGCTGGCCTCGGAGAGCCGGGAACCGTCCGGCTGCACCCGGTCCTTGTTGAGCGCGAAGATCTCCTTGTACCGGCGTCCGTCCCCGAGGTGCCGCTCGGCGATCTCCCAGAGGGAGTCGTGGTGCCGGCCCTCGGGCGGCTGGATCCGGTAGTACTTCGTGTCGCCGTGCGCGGCGGCGCGGTCGGCGGCGGCGTCGGACTGGGCGGACGCCTGCTCCGCCAGCGCGCCCGCGGCACTCGTGGCGGACCGCTCCTGCTGCTGGGAGAAGACGCCCGGCGTCTGCTGCGCGGCGGCGACCGTCGGCTTCTGGTTCCCCTCCAGGCCCTGCCCGAGCTGCGACAGCCCCGGCGTGAGGCTCGCGGCACCCGCGCCGATGAGCAGCAGCGCGGCGACGAGCTGCCGGGCCAGCAGCTGGCTTGGCCCGGACCCCGGCACCCGGCCCGGCACTCCGACGCCGGACAGCGCGGCCCGGACCTCGACCAGCACGCAGGCGGTGAACTGCGCCCAGGCCAGCCAGACGACGACGGTGAGGATGTTCAGGAAGGTGCGGACGGTGATCTCACGCTGCAGCCAGTCCAGGCTCGGCGCCCCGTCCGGGAACGGCCATCCGCCCACGGTGGCCAGCGCCAGCGGCACCCCGACGACCAGCCCCAGCAACGCGACGAACGCGAGGAACGCCTTGACGACGTCCCCGAACGTCCGCCGCCGCACACGCACGGGCTGGGGCGTCCGGTTCCTCGGAGCCGTCGAGCTTCCCGTGGAGCTGGACGAGCTTGAGGTGCGGCGTCGCGGCATGGCGGGTGTCCCGGGTTGTCGTGGGGTGTCGGTGGTGGTGCGTCGGTGGGGGTGTACTGAGCCTACAGAGATCTTATGGACTCACGCGGAGCCCGTCGAAGGGGAGCCCGATAAGCCCGACTTGGCGTCATTGCTCACCGCCGCACGCCCCGACCGGGGAAGAACAGCCGTGGCCCACCGCGCCCGACATGGACGCCGGGTTCTCCCAGGACCGCGCGTGGGTGCGTTTCCTGCACGGACAAGAACCTGACGGTCATCGGCGCACCTTCGGTGCTCGACCCCGAGGTGTCGCTCTTCGCCCAGAACACGAAGGACCGGCTCAGGTACTGCACGAACGGGGCGGAAGCCCCGACCGAGCACCACAAGACGGGCAAGGGCGAGGGCAATCCCCCGGGCACCGATCCGGAGGTCGCCTACACGGTCACCATGCAGAAGTCCGCAGAGAAGGTGCGGCAGGCAGTGTCCACCGCGTCGAAGAGCGGTGGCTGCTCCTGATACGGCGGTGTACGAGGCTGCCGGCCGGAGTCCTCGCCCCGGCCCGGGCGGTCGTCCTCGCCGGCACCTCGGCGCAGGCCTTCGGCGGCGGGGGAACCAAGGCCGGACTCCGGCACCGGAACCCGCGTCACCCGGAACTCCGGCACCCGCCACCTGCGTCACCCCACCTCGTTCTCCGCCACCGCCTGTCCGCGGACCACCACGTCGCCGCCGTAGAACATGCCCGTGAACACCGGGGAATAGGTGAGCTGGACCTGGACCTGGACCTGGTCGGCGTCGGCGGACACGCAATGGGTCGCGGCGATGTCCGCGTTCGTCATGTCCATCTCGGCAGCGAACGCCTTGACCCGTGCGTTGCAGTTCTCGTAGTTGATCGGCGCGGGGCCGCCCACGTCGTCGTAGAGGGCCTCGCGGTCGATGTCCTGGGCGGCGTAGCGGGCGGCCTGTTCGGCGATGTCGGCGGCGCGTTCGCGCTTCGAGATGGACAGGCCGCCGTCGATGACGAACGCCGAGAGGGCGAGGAAGACCAGCGCGAAGATGATGACCGCGCCGGCGCCGGAGCCCCGGTCGTCGAGGGGGGCGCGGCGGGCGGACGTCCAGGCGTGCAGCCGGTACTTCGCGTTCCTCAAGCCCCTCGCGTTCCTCAAGCCCCTCGCATTCCTCGCGAGCCTTGTATTCCTCACACCGCTCACACCGTTCACACCGCTCACGCCGTCCTCCGGTACGGGTCGAGCGGGGAGCTGAAGCTGGCCGACAGCGTCGTCGGGATGTCCAGGCCGATCATCGCCAGGCCCCGCACCTCGCAGCTCACCTCGACCGTGAAGAGGGTGTCGGGTTCGAAGCCCTGGCTCTTCTGGACCACCGAGACCGGGCCGGAGCAGACGTCCGCGAGGTCCGCCTCCGCGGCCCTGCGCGCCTCCGCCATCGCCGTCGCGTGGTCCTTCTGGATCGAGCCCGCGCGTGCCGCGTCCCGCGCCGCGCCGTCGAGGGCCCCGCGGCCCCCCACCAACTGGCCGAAGCCCACCAGGACCAGGATGAACAGGATCATCACCGGGGCGATGATCACCACCTCGACGGTGGACAGGCCGCGGTCGCCGGACGGTGGGCACTCGGCCGGCGAGGGCTCCCCCGGTGAGGACTCGGCCGGCGAGGACTGCCGGCTCGTGCGGAGGCAGCGGAAGCGGACGGGGGCCCTCATCTAGTTGCCCCCGTCCTGCACGAACCGCTCCACCGGGCCCGTCGACTGCGCGTGCACCGTCAGGTCCAGTCCCGGGAAAACGGTCGGGATCCGGGCCGTGATCTCCACGCCGACGGTGTTCTGCTCCGGCTGCAGCATCTTGACGTCCGGTGCCAGGACCAGTTGGGGGCCCAGCTGGTCGATGTAGCTGTCGACCACGTCGCGTGCCTCGCCCCGCCACGCGCCCGGCTGGTCGTGCGCTGTGGCCCGCGCCTTTCGCGCCCCCGCCTGCGCCGCCGCCTGGGCGACGTGGTCGGCGAAGAAGTACAGCGCGAACTGGACGGTCGCGAAGATCATGAAGAACAGGATCGGGGTCAGCAGCACGAACTCGATCGCCGTCATGCCGGAATCACCGCGGGCGGCGGCGGCCTCCCGTGCGGCCACCACCCTGCGGCGTATCCATCCGCGGTAGCCGCGGCATCCGCGGCATCCGCGGTAGCCGCGGCATCTGCGGCACGCGCGGCATCTGCGGCATGCGCGGCATGTACGGCTTCTGCGGGCACTCACGTGCAACCCCGTCACCCCGTTGTCGGTACGTGCTTCGCGCCGCGCCTACGGCCGGCGCGTCAGGTCAGCAGGTGTTTCCGGCATCCGCACCCTTGATGCAGTCACCGACCTTGTTGGCGCCCTCGCTCAGCGCGGCGTTGATGATCGCGGCGACGACGCCCACGATCGCCACGACGACCGCGGAGATGATGACCCACTCGACCGCGGAGGCACCGCGGTCCAGTTCGCCGGAGCGGGCGCGCTCGACGCGGGCCTGCAGGAAGGTGACCAGGAAGTCCACGGCAGGGATACCGGTGCGGAAGTTCCGTCCGTTCATGATGTGCTGTCCTCTCGAATCAGTTCTGGAAGCGGCGTCGGGCTGTGTCGCCGGCCGGGGCGTCAGCGGTGCCGTCACACCTGGAACACCCGCATCGCCGCCGGAAAGATCAGGAAGACCAGGAACCCGGCGCACAGCAGCAGCTGCGCAACGAGCATCGACTGCGACTTCTCGCCCGCGCTGCCCTCGATCTCGGCCAGCTCGCGGTGGCGCATGGTCTCGGCACGGGAGGCCAGGGACTCGCGGACCTTGGCGCCGTCGTCCGACACCAGGGCCAGCGAGGCCGACAGGTCCTTCAGCTCCTCGACGCCGAGCTCGTCGCCGAGCTGCCCCAGCGCCTGCCACTGGCTGATGCCGGTGATCCGGGCGTCCGCGAGGGCGCTGCGGATCCGCTGGGCCGCCCAGCCGTCCGACACCTCCGCCGCCGCCATCAGCGCCTCCGGCAGACCGCGGCCGCCGGCCAGGCTCATGGAGACCAGGTCCAGATAGGCGCCGATGACGCGGCGCAGGTCGCGGCGCTTCTCCGCCGCGTCCCGCCGGACCTCCAGGTCGGGGAGGAAGAAGAACACCGCGGCGCACGCCAGGGCCAGCCAGACCGGGATGACCGGGCCGGATCCGAGCCCCAGCGTCCACACGATCGCGAACAGGAACGGCCCGAAGAACAGGCCTGCCACGCCCAGCAGCACCTTCGTCGCCAGGAACTTCTCCCAGCTGCGGTCCAGTACCGCCAGATCCGCGCGCAGCGAGCGCTGTTCCCAGCCCTGCTGCAGATACAGCTCGGCGACCCGCGTCCCCACCTGGGCGCGCAGCGAACCGAGGCGGCCGGTGTCCTGCGCCGTGCGGGAGGACTCGTACGCCGCCCCGCGCGCCCGCATCGCGTCGATCCGGGCGACCTGCGCGAGCGGGCTGCGTCTGCTCGGCATCAGGGCGCGTACGAGGACGTAGACGCCGAGGCCGATGAGGGCGCCGATCAGGACCGGCATCGTCAGGTTCACCGTCGTACCCCTTCCTCCGGACGGGCCCCTTCCGCGGGGGCCGGGGTCCGGGGACGGACGAACTGCACCGGCGACGCGTCCCGCACCAGGAAGCGCTCCGGCGTCTCGATGGTGGACAGCTTGCGCAGCCACCAGAAGCCCAGCGCGAACAGCCCGCACACGCAGGCCAGCACCAGCTGGCCGACGGCCGTGCCGTACGGCTCGACGAAGTCGCGGTTGAAGACGGACAGACCGAGGACGAACGCCACCGACACCGCCACCACGATCTGCACCGAGCGCCGGGTCGAGGCGCGCTGCGCCATCACGCGCTGACGCATGTCGACCTCCTCGCGCGCCGACTTGGCGAGCGCGCCGAGCACCTGGCGCAGCCCCGGCCCGCGCAGCCGCGCGTTGAGGATGAGGGCCGCGACGATGATGTCGGCGGAGGCGTCGTCGATCTCGTCGGCGAGTACCTGCAGCGCGTCGGGCAGCGGGGTGCGCGCCCTGAGGCGGTCGACCAGGGCGTCCAGGTGGGGACGGAGGACGGGCGCGGCGGCGCGGGCGGAGGACGGGATGGCCTGCTCCAGACCGACGGCGCCGGCGATGGTGTCGCGCAGCGACTCCGTCCAGGAGGCGAGGGCCTCCACGCGGCGCATGGCGGCGCGTTCCTCGGCGGCACCGCCGAAGAGCCGGTCCCAGAAGAAGACGAGGACGCCGGCCGCGATACCGGCGATGGCCCAGCGGGTGAGGAGGAGGACGGCGATGCCGACGAGCGCGGCGAGCGAGCCGCGCTGACCGGCGAAGCGGAGCAGCTCGTTGGCGCGCTCGGTGGCCTTCTGCTTCTCGTGCTCCGGCTTGGCGGGCAGTCCGCGTGCGGCGACGAGGAACAGCGCGAGGCCGCCGCCGACGGCGACGCCGCAGGCGAGGGCGTACAGGACGGTGGTGGAGAACAGGCCGCCCGTGGAGCCGAGCGAGCCTGCCGCCGCGAGAGTCGTGGAGGTCGTCACTTGATCGCTCACCCCCACGTTCCGCTGGGCCGGTAACCGTAGGCGATCAGTTCCTCCAGGCAGGCTATGGGGGCGTGCGCCACGACCCGTCCGTCGGGCGCCTCGGTGAACACCTCGCTGGAGAGCACCCGCCCGTCGACGCCGTTGACCTCGCGGACCGAGGTGACCATGCGCTGGAGCCGGCCGCCGCTCTGGAAGCCGTTGCGCCGCTGGACGAAGACGACGAAGTTGACGGCGCCGGCCACCAGCATCTGGCTGGCCTCGATCGGCAGCCGTTCCGTCGCCTGCAGGGCGTAGGTGGAGATGCGGTTGAACACCTCGTGCGAGCTGTTGGCGTGGATCGTGGACAGCGAGCCGTCGTTGCCCTGCGACATCGCGTTGAGCATGGTGACGATCTCGTCGCCGAGCACCTCGCCGACGATGACCCGGGAGGGGTTCATACGCAGCGAGCGGCGGACCAGTTCCGCCATGGTGATGGCGCCCTGGCCCTCGGAGTTGGGCAACCGCTCCTCGAACGCCACCACATTGGGGTGGAGTTCGACGAACGTGTCCAGGCCCAGCTCCAGGGCGCGCTCCACGGTGATGAGCCGCTCGTGCGGTGGGATCTCGTTGGCCAGGGCCCGCAGCAGCGTGGTCTTGCCGGCGTTCGTGGCGCCCGCGATCATGATGTTCTTGCGGGCGCGGACCGCGCAGGCCAGGAAGTGACCCAGCTCGGGGGTGAGGGTGCCGTTGCCGACGAGATCGGAGATGAAGACCTTGCCCATGCGGGCACGGCGGATGGACAGCGCCGGGCGGCGGGCCACGTCCATGACCGCGGACAGCCGCGAACCGTCCGGCAGCCGCAGGTCCAGCTGCGGGTTGGCGGAGTCGAAAGGGCGGGAGGACAGACCCGAGTAGGCTCCGAGGACCTGGATCAGCTCGATGAGCTCCTCGTCGGTGTCGGCGACCGGTTCGCCGCGCACCTCGCGGCCGTCGGAGTAGCCGACGAAGACGTTGTCGCAGCCGTTGATGTCGATGTTCTCGACCTCGGGGTCGTCCAGCAGCGGCTGCAGCCGCCCGACGCCGAACAGCGCGGCGTGCACGGCCGCCGCGTACTGCTCCTCGGTCTCCGCGTCCAGCGGCGTCCGTCCCGCGTTGATCTCGGTGCGGGCGTACTCCTCCAGGATCTGGGCTATGACGGCGCGCGCGTACTGCCGCTCGTCCTCCGTCGACATCGGCGTGACGCCGCCCACCTGGTCCAGGCGGCGCTGCTCGGCGATGCGGTCGCCGGCGTCCTGCCGGAACCGCTTGACGAGCTGGTGGTCGACAGCGGTCATCGCCCGGCCTCCGCATGCCCGTTCACCGGGTACCGGTCGGGTGCGGATGCGGGTGCGGCGCCGGGTACGGACCAGGCGGCGCCGTACTGCTGGTACAGATCGGCGGTGACCTTGCGGGCGGAGCGGACCAGCAGCGACTTGTCCAGCCTGCCCCGCCTGCGGCCGGCCAACTGGTCGGCGCCGGACGGGTCGTCGGCGAGGGTGCCGACCACCCGGGCGCCCGTCTGGGCGTGTACGAGCATGTCGTTGACCTGGCCGGCGAGCTTGCCGGCGGTGCTGGTGTCGGCGATCAGCACGACGCCGATCGCGGGCATGGCGATGCTCGCGGCACCGCGCGGCCCGCCGTGCAGCTTGGCGGACAGGGCCGCCGCGCGGTCCCGTACCCGCGCCAGCGCCTCCGGCTCGGTACGGGAGATCAGCAGCACCAGCGCGGCGTGCGGGAACAGTTCGGTGGCCGGGGTGTCGCCGCTGATCCGGCCGCAGTCGGCGATCACGTCGGCGGGCGCGTGCTGCGACTCGGCGAGCGAGGAGAAGGCCCGGCCGAGGGTGGGCCAGAGCCCGGCGAGTCCGGCGGCCTGCTCGGCGATCCCGAGTCCGACGAGGACCTCCAGGCCGCCGCTGAGCGGCTGGACGTGGTCCCAGAGCTGGTCGGGCACGAGTCCACGGCGCGCGGTGGCCGCGATGGACAGCATGCCGGTGTTGGGGTTCAGCGGCCCGCCGTGCGCTGCGGCGGAGCGGTACACCAGGTCCCCGCCGGCCGGGTCGGTCTCGGCGAGCAGCACCCGCCGCGGCCAGACCGCCGCGAGAGCGACGGCCGCGGTGGTGACGCCGGGGGAACCCTTGTCGGCGGCTAGGGCGATGAGGGCCATGGCTTCGGGCCGCCTTACTGCTGGGCGGGAATGACGACGAGGGCGACCTCACCGGCCGCCGCGGCCTGGGCGAGGGCGGCGGCTTCGGAGGCGTCCACGGTGAGGGTGACGGGGAGGTTGGTGCTGCTGACCACGTCGCTGCCGCTGTCGCCCTTGACCTTGCTGACCACGGCGCGGTCGACGAGCGGGGAGTCACTGCCTGACGAACCGGAGGAGCCGTCCTCGTCGCTGCTGGAGGCCTTGGTGCCGACTCGGTAGGCGGCGACGTTGTCCCCGGGCTTCAGGCCGTCCGGGTACTGCCCCTCCTTCAGGGCGAGGCCGACTGCCACCTTGCCCTGCTCCATGGCGGTCTTGCCGCCGAACATCTGCCCCACGAGGACCGTCTTCGCGTAGAGCGTGGACTTGGCCTGGAGCTTCATCAGCGAGCCACGCTGCTCCCACAGGACGAAGTCGGCGCCCGAATCGCCGTTCACCATCACCGGCTTGATGATGTCCTTGTTGATGGAGGAACCGGCGGGGACGTCCGCCGTCAGCTGGATGGCCTCGACCCGGTCGCCGGCACGGAGCACCAGCGTCGTGGCCCCGAGGGCACCGAGCAGAATCAGCAGCACCGCCAACGCGGCCAGCGCCGGCTTGCGCTCGCGGGGAGGTGTGGGAAGCCGGTCACCGACCGGCGGCTGAGCCGGAGCGGCGGCACGACCGGCGCCCGCCCCCGTACGCTCCTGGATCTTCACGCAACTGCTCCCCGTTACACCCAAGAAATTCTGCGAAATTACCTGCGAATTCGGACACTTCGCCCGCGCCCACGCCTCTCCCGACAGCCGGGAAATGCCGGACTTACCCGCCCGACCTGGGTGAATAGCCAGAGCAGGGGGCCAGTGTCAAGCCATCGGCACCGTATCAGCCGCACATAGGCCCCTCAAGGCAAGGCCGTTGTACCGGCTTCCACTCTCCCACCGTTTCTCTTCTGCAACTCGACAGGCAGGCAACCCCGTTGTCACGGCTACGCTACGGACTGCCCTCCTGTGCGGCAGCGAACCAGATACGCCCGTTCCCGACGGCCTCTCACGTGCTGTTCATCACGGCGTGGCCATGATGTCTGCACGATTCACTCACGAAGGTCCGGAACGACCATGCCATGATCTTCGCTCGGACCGGTGACGGTGCACACCACCAAGGAGCCCTCGTGAACCAAGTCCGTCTGGCCGCCACGGCTTCCGCCCTTTCCCTGCTCTCCCTGACCGCACTCACCGCGTGCGGCGGGAGCCAGGACGAAGGCGCGTCCCCGGGCGGCTCCCCCAAGGCAACGGCCTCGACCCCGGCGCCGGAGGAGAAGCCGCTCACCCCGGAGCAGCGCCTGGCCGAACTGATGGTCACCGCCGCCGACGTGGACGGCTTCACGGTGCAGGAACCCGGCGACGAGTTCCTCTTCGCCGAGTCCCCGGAGGAGGTGGAGCTCGACAGACCAGACTGCGCACCGCTCGCGTACGCGATGAACCAGCTCCCCCTCGGGACCCCGGACGCCGACCTCACGCGCGTACTGTCGGGTGACGAGGGCCTCAACGGCGCCCACACGTACATCACTCTCACCGCCTACGCATCCGGCGAAGGCGCGCGGTCCGCCCTGGCCGACGTGCGGAAGGCGGTGCAGTCCTGCGGCGAGGGCTTCACCGCCGAGGCGGGCGGCAACACCAGCGCGTACGACACGGTGACGGCGGAGGAGGCGACTCCGGGCGGCGACGAATCGATCGGCTTCGCCTCCACGATGAGCTTCCGGGGCGCCGACCACACCCTGCACACCGGGGTCGTCCGCAGCGGGGACGTCGTCGGGGTGTACTTCTCGGTCAACGGCCTCGCCATCACGAAGGCGCTCCCGAGCGACGCGAAGCTGCCGACGGCGGTGGTGCAGGCGCAGAACAAGAAGCTGGGGTGACCTCACCCGTACGGCACGTCCTGCCGGGCCCCGTCCCGCCACGGGCCCGGCAGGGACGGGTCACCGCCCGTCGTACTCACGTCCCACCTGCTCTGCCGCACGCCGCCGCACGTGCCCATCGCGACGGCTGCACCGAAGAGCGACACGAGAACCACACCGTACGAGCGGGCGCTCGGGCGGACGGGCGGACGGGCGGACGGGCGGACGGGCCACACCAGCCGGGTCGTAGCGCACCCGCAACGTGCCGCCCTCCGAAACCCAGTCGCCACAGCCACCGCCGGCACCCGGCACGCTGAACAGCAGCCACCGCATCACGTCGGCGTTCCGCCCACCCCGCGCCGCGCCCCCTCCGTCAGCTCTCCTGATCACCGTCTGCCGCGTCGTCACCATCGGCGGGGTACGCGACGAAGGTGCCCTTCGCGGGCAGCGTGACCACGAGGCCGCGTTCGCGGAGTTCACGGACGGCACGACGGGCGGTCAGGTAGGCAACCCCGTATTCGACACCCAGGTCCCGCTCACCAGGCAACCGAGCCCCTGGCCTCAGGTGACCCGACGCGATTCGGGCAGCAATGTGGTCGGCCACCTGCATATAGACGTACGCGATCTTGTTTGGATCGATCGGCGAATCGCCTGTGTCTGCTGCCATAAGAACCACGGTAAAACAGCTCTGAGCTGCAGCAATAGACGCATTGCTGCGCACTGCTATGCACTGACATGCGCAGCAATGTAGGCTTACTCGACGAAAGAAGACCCCGGCGACGGTGGTGGCCGTCCCGGGGCATGGCCAACGCTGCACAGGAGCGTCAACATGCTGGACCTTACCCTCCGCGCCCTCGCCCGGGCGCTGAGTCTCGCCACCCCACGCCCACGGGGCCGACACCGCGCAGGCGCCCTGCCGCCCCTCCGGTTCACCCCCACCCCACCACCGCCACCCCGCTTCACCGAGCTCCTCGACGGCACCGCATCCCGTCTCGTACGCCCCTACGTCTTAACTCCCGCCGAACTCCACGGCGCACGCGTCAAGGCGGCCGCCCGATGAGCCGCCGCCCGGCACTGCGCATGTGCACCCGCTGCGAGCGCATGACGGACGAACCGGTCGTGGTCCACGAGGTGCACGCCGCCACGGGCCCCGGCTTCAACATCTACGCCTGCCCGGACTGCGCCCCGCACTACCCGCCCATGACCGACCCGCTGGACCTCATCGAGTCCGCCCGCCACCATTCAAGGCTCACCCTCCACGCCGACAGGGCGGAAGCCGAAGCCACACCGCCCGACGACGAGGCCACCACCGGGCCCCACACCAGCCCCCTCACCTCACCGGCACCCTGCGCAACGGCGCACCCGCCTTGCAACTGCCGGAGGTGCACCACGCAAACGCAGTAGACAGCAGGCGGCAGGCAGACCCACCCCTGACACCCGGCCCCGGACGCACTGGCACGACGCATCCGGGGCGCCCATCCGTATGGCCACAATCACGTCGCAGAGCGCTTCGCCAACGCCCCCGGACACCCGAATTGCCCCGGTTCCCGGGTCAGTTCGCTCTGGCGAAACCAGGAACCCCACCGATACCGTCATAGCTCTCGACTGAATCTTTGTCTCACGGGGAGTCCACAGTGAAGCGCCGATCTTTGCCCGTTGCCGCCGCACTCACGGCAGCGGCAGCCCTGCTGCTGACGGCCTGCGGCAACGAGGACGACAAGGCCGGCGACAACGACAAGATCGCGGGAGCCGAGACCGGTGACACCACCGCGTCAGCAAGTCCCAGCGCCAGTGCACCGGCCGGAGCCGACCGGCCCACGATCAAGCTGCCGAAGGACATGACGAACGTCTTCGAGGGCGGCGAGACCGGCGACCCCGTCAAGGATGCGATCCTCCGCGACAGCCAGGGACGCATCAACTCACTCGACGAGGCCATCCACACCCGCTCTCTCGAGCGACCCTCGTTCGGCTTCTACTCCACCGGCAAGGCCGCCCGCTCGGCTGCCGTGTGGGTCCAGGGATTCTTCGACGACGGCATCACCTGGACCGGAACCGTCCGCTACTACGACCACAAGGTCTCCGTCGAGGGCGAGGACAGGGCCACGCTCTCGTACTGCTCGGACGAATCCAAGGCGTACAACAAGGACCTCAAGACGGGAAAGACTTCGGGTGAGGTCGACAACCCCGTCGATTCCCTGGTCTTCTACACCACCCGGCTGGCGAAGAACGACAAGGGTGTCTGGCAGACCACCGATGTGTTCTCGAAGAGGGGGGCTTCGCAGTGCCAGTAGTCCGGCGAGCCTCCATAGTGTGGCCAACCCTGGCCGCAGCCGTCGCGCTCTCCCTCGTGCCCCAGTCCGCATGGGCGGGAGGCAGCCGAGGATCGGGCGGGGCGACCGAGAATCCGCCCGCCACACCATCCGGCGGTGCGGACGGCAACAACATCCATGCCAGCGTCGTTCAGTACGACGACTCGAAGAACGGATCCGGGGGAGCCACCGGCCCCGTCGCTCCAGTGGGAGATTGGGATCCTCCCGCCTGCTGGTACGAGCCGAGGTGGACGCCCGAGGAGTTCGAGGAGGAGTTCCGGCGGCGCTGGGACGTGCCGCACTTCAGCGGGGCCGGCGAGGCCCACGCGATGGACCAGGACCGCTACATCAATGGCGAACCCTACGACGACTTCAACAAGGAGAAGTCCGGCGAGGGCATGTGGTGGGAGATGGTCCGGGACGAGCGCCGAGCAGAGGAGGGAGACCCGGCCGCATTCGCCTGCGAGGAACCGACATTCTGGGTGGACAACGGTGACGCGCCCCAGGTGGAGAACGCCATCACGCCGGAGATCCTGGCACAGCTCGCTTACAACAGGATCAAGGTGCCGGGCACCGAAGTCACCCTCCGCCCGCAGCAGGCAACCAAGGTGAACCTCCCGACCTGGGCCTGGCTCGACAAGGCCACCTTCAAGGAAGTCTCGGTCACCGCCTCCCTCAATGCCGGCGGGGTGAACATCTCGGCGACCACCACCGCCAAGCCCGTCTCCCTGAAACTGGAACCCGGCACCAACGACGCCGAGACCTACCCCGCCTCCGGCGAATGCACGATCAGCGACGACGGCTCGATCGGCGAGCCCTATGCCGACGGCAAGGCCGACGAGACCCCGTCCTGCGGCCTCAAGTACCTCAGAGCCTCCGGAGACGCCGGCTACAACCTCCAGGCAACCGTCACCTGGGACATCACCTGGGAAGGCACGGGTGGCGCAGGTGGCGACCTGCCAGACGGCACCTTCGGCAACGACCAGCAAGTCATCGTCCAGGAGATCCAGGCCATCAACCGCTGAGACCCCGTAGATGGCAGTCCCCCACGGCTTGAGCGGCGGGCCGCTGCCCCGCACTCCCACGCAGATGCGGCTGTCTGGCACGGTGACGGCAGTCGCGACGTAGTGAAGGCTGCCGGGACTCGGCATGGTCCCGGACCCGGTCAAGGGCGACGATCATGAGGGCCCCGCAAGGTGTTTCAGCGGTTCCGGCCGTCTGGTCGAGCAAGAGAAGGAGCAGCCCATGGCATGGGTGGTGGGAGCGGGAATGCTCCTGAGCGCATTGGCGGTCACGGTCGGCATCATCACGCTCCGGACCGGATGGATCCCGCCCCTGGCGCGCGGCCACGTGCGCAGGCCCAAGCTCTACGGTCTCGGTGTTCTGGCCATGGGCCTGTCGCCCTTGCTCCCCGGTCTTTTCTACTTCGACGTCCTGCCGGGAGCTTCCTGGGACCTGCGCTTCTTCGGAATGAACGCCTTCGTGCTCGTCGGCCTTCTTCTCATCGCCGCGAGTCAACTGATGCCGGTGAGGCGCCCTTCGCCGACCCACGAGGTCCTGGGCGATGCGGCCTCACCGGACCGGGGGTAGCAGAGCCGGGCAAGGCACCTACTCCGGCGGCGTCCACGGCACACCCATCGCAGCCAAGCGGGGGCCTGACGGTGAACTGCTCAGCCCTCCGCCGTGACCTTCGCTAGCGCGTTCAAAGAGTGTCGCAAAAGGGCGGCCCCCGGCCACACCGGCACCCTGCACCCTGCACAAGGACCCACCCTGTACCTGCCGGAGGCGCACCAGGCCGCAGCGCTGAACCCACACAGCCCACGATCGGCGGCCCGGAGGCACGACACGACGGCGTCGGGGACCGTCACCTATATGGGCACGATCACGTCGCAGAGCAGGTGGACAACACCCCCGTACACACCAATTGCCCATGTTCTCAGGCCAGTTCGCTCTGGTGAAACCAGGAACCCCACCGATACCGTCAGAGCTCTCGACTGAATCTTTGTCTCACGGGGAGTCCACAGTGAAGCGCCGATCTTTGCCCGTTGCCGCCGCACTCACGGCAACGGCAGCCCTCCTGTTGACGGCCTGCAGCAGCGGAGACGACAAGGCAGGGGACAACGACAAGATTGCCGGCGCCGATCAGGGCGGTGAGGCTAGCAGCCCTTCGCCACGCACCGCGCCCTCGCCGGAGCGCCCTAGGATCTCGCTGCCCGGCGACGTCAAGAACGTCTTCGACGGCTGGACGATCGGAGACCCTGGCAAGGACGCCGTCCTGGCAGACGTCAAGCAGCGCATCAACGCAACCGACGCAGCCATAGCAGCTGGGGACCCCGATGCCGAAACCCTCGGCCTCTACTACAAAGGGGAAGCCCTCGTCGGGGTCGCCGAGTGGGTCCAGGGCTACGTGGACGACGGCAAGTCGATCACCGGCACCGTGCGCTTCTACAAGCCCGACCTCGTGATGGTCGACAAGGACACTGCCGCCTTCGCCTACTGCGCCGACGAGACCAAGGCCTTCGACAAGGACCGCAAAACCGGCAAGGCCGACCAGAACGCTGTGACCGACGACGCGTACGTCGCATACAACACCCGGGTGGAGAAGAACCAGGACGGGGTCTGGCAGACCTCCAGCCTCCTCTCGGAGAGGGGCAACGCGAAGTGCACTCCGTGACTCAGCGGCGCGGTGTCCTCCTGGCGGCTTTAGCTGCGACCGCCATGGCCCTCATCCCTGCCATTGCGTACGCCGAGCGCGGAGGCGGCCGGTCACAAGGCGATTCAACGGAAACGAGCGGCACTCAGTCCGGACGAAGTATCGCGTCCACGGTCCGTTACACCGGCAGCACGGTCGGCAGGGGCGACAGCGCCTCGCGAAGTCTCAAGCCCGCGGGAAACTGGAGCCCGCCGGCCTGCTGGTACGAACCACGCTCGGCGGAGGAGTTCTCGGAGTACGTAGAAGCCGCCTATTCGGAAACGGTCAATACGCCCGGGCAGCACGGCTATGCCAAGACGACCGTCGGCGAGTTCCGCGACAGGTACAAGGACAGCGAGTACGAGAACTACAACCTCGAGAAGGCGGACGAGGGCTACTGGTGGGTCGCGGTCCGTGACAAGGACCGCTGGATGGAACCGGAGGCCCAGGTGTGCGACATGCCGCCGTTCTGGGTGGAGAACGGCGATGCCCCGCCCGTAGAGAACGCCATCACGCCGCAGATTCTCGCCGAACTCGCCTACAACCGCGTTCAACTACCCCCCACCGAAGTAGCTCTCGCCCCCGACGCAGCCACCAAGGTCAACCTTCCGACCTGGGTCTGGCTCGACGAGGCAACCTTCAAGGAGGTCTCCGTGACCGCCTCGCTGGACGTGGGCGGGCTTGACATCCAAGCGACGACAACGGCCAAGCCGGTCTCTCTGAAGCTGGAGCCCGGCACCGCCGACGCCGAGACCTACCCCTCCTCCGGCGAGTGCACGATCAACACCGACGGCGTCTCGATCGGCGAGCCCTACGCCGACGGCAAGGCCGACGAGACCCCGCCATGCGGCGTCAGGTACCTGCGCTCCTCCGGCGAAGGCACCTTCAAGCTGCAGGCCACCATCACGTGGGACATCACCTGGGAAGGCACGGGCGGCACGGGCGGCGACCTGCCCGACGGGACATTCGGGAACGACCAGGCGGTGACAGTCCAGGAGATCCAGGCCGTAAACCGGTGATCATAGATTCGCCACACCACATGCACAGGGAGACTCATCAGTGGCAGACCCGGACCTGACGGTCGACTTCGCCTTCCTCGCAGACTGCGAGCGCAAGCTCAGCCAGCTCAAGAAGACCTTCGAGGACATCGAGAACCGCCGGGACGACATGAAGGAGCACTGGGGGTCCGGGGCCGTCGCCGGAGCCATGGAGGACTTCGTCGACAACTGGGACGACTACCGCACCAGACTCATCGAGTCGATCGAATCGGTCGGCAAGCTCGTGGCCGGCAGCAAGAAGGCGTTCGAGGATCTCGACGACGAGCTGGCCAAGGCGAACAAGAAGAAGCAGAAGAAGTGACGCCATGACACCGACATCCAAGCGCCGTCCGGTGGACTGGCAGCCGCTGTGCGAATCCGACCCCGTCCCCGGCGATCCGGAGGAGATCCGAGCCGAGGTCAAGCACATGGTCTCGGTCGCCAAGAAGCTCCGGGACCAGGCCAAGAATCTCAAGGCGATCAGCGACGACGAGACCCTCAAGGGCAAGTACGTAAAGGCCCTGCGCGACCAGTCGTCCACGCTGGAGAAGCACATGCGGGAGGTGGCCGGGCGGTACGAGCGCGTGCACGGCCATCTGACCAAGTGGTCGAACGAGCTGGAGGACTTCCAGAGCGACGCCGACAAACTCCTGCGCCAGGCCAAGGAGAAGCAGGAGGAGGTCGAGGCCGACAAGGCCAAGAAGGCCGCCTCGGAGGACAAGGACGTCCCCCACGCGCCTCCCAGCGGCACCAGTTCCGCCGACGACCCCCTCCAGCCGCACCGAACCCGCCTGCACACCCTCACCGGCGACCGGAGTACCCGCGCCAGCCACTATGCCGGGAAGATCCGCGACGAGATCGACGACGTGATCGAGGACTCGTTGTGGGACGACGTCAAGGGCTGGGTCCATGACCATGCGGACGGGATCAAGGCGTTCATCGATGTTCTCGGCTGGGTCGCGACGTTCGCGGGCTTTCTGGCGCTCGCCATTCCCGGTCTGAACCTGCTCGTCCTTGGCATCGCGGCGCTCACGATCGGGCTCAGACTCCTGCTGGTGGCATCCGGCGACGCCACCTGGACGGATGTCATCTTCGACGTCGTGGGTGGGCTACTCGTCGTGGGTGGCCTCGGGACCGCCGCGAAGCTCGCCACTGGCGCCAAGGCCACCGTGGGCGCCGCTCAGGCCGCCCGGACCGCTGGCCTGAGCCGAGGGCTCAGGGGCGTCAAGGGCATCATGGACGACATGGGACGGCTGATGTCCAGAATGCCGGCAGGGGCGGGGCGACAGGTAATCGGTGCGGCCCGTAACGGCATACGCAAGTCCATCTCCCAGAACGTCGGCCTGGTGGTCAAGGGGCCTCTACGGGTCAGCCCCCTGTCGACCCTGTTGCACCTCGGTGATAAGGAAATGGCCGGCATGGCCAAGATGCTGAAGGCGAATAAGGCCGCCTTCCCGGAGGCTGCCGGGGCCGCCGCGGACCGTGCGTACAAGTCCTACCAGGTGGGCCTCGGCATCGCATGGACCGGCATGGGGATGGACATCGTGGACAAGGTCCTCGGCAAGAGCGACATGACAAGCTGGACCCACGAGAACCTCGGGACCGGTGAAAAACCATACAACGAGGGCTACTCCGACTGGAAGGACAACACCCTGAAGCCCGCCCCCGACACTCACTGGTGAGGAACGATCATGGATCTGCACTCGGCGCAACGCATTGTCGGAGCCGAAGCCGCCCGCACGGGACTCGGCACTGGCCCTAACCGGCGTCTCAGGCTGACTTTGTTCATCGGAATGCCGCTGGCTTTTCCGGTGATCGGAATCATGATCCTCGTGCCAGAATTCCTGAGGAACGACGTTCTTTACGTCTATGAGGCCGGGATCATCGGCTGCCTCCTCCATTATGTCTGGGTCTTCGCGAAGTACCCCCGATATGCAGGCCGTCCGCCCTACCTCACACGAGATCTCGCTATGGGTGGCGGCTTCTTCCTGCCTTCTTTGATGCTCGGCTTCTGGCCGGGCATCATCGCCGCCCCGGCGTGGGCGTTCTTCGTGGGCGTTGCCTATGCCGTGGAAGTGACGCGGGGGCGCAATGGCCACCGCTGAGCACCGTCGAGCCCCGAACGGCTTCAACCTCGTGCCGCCACCTGGCTGGGACGTAATTCCACTACGTATGGGCACCAAGGAAGCGGTGGACCGCATCGTCCGCAAGGCCGTCGCACAACTGCCCGTCGGCTTTCCCAAGGACGACATTCCGAAGGCCCGGCTGAAGCTCACTCAGGAGATGCAGAAGGTCATCCGCCGGGCCAGGGCCAAGGGGGGAATGACCCTCTACCTCCCCACGGAACGACTCCACGGCGTCGCGCTGCCCGTCTCGATCGTGGCCTCCGAGCCGATCGAGATTCCGCGGGTCAGGCCTAACAGCGGCCCGGACGTGGTCCTGGCCGCGCTCGCGTCCGTCACGCCCGGTGCGGAGTCGCGGGAGCTCGACGACACCGCGGCCCTGCGCTCGGAGCGAGACGTACCCGCCGACGCCGCCAAGGGCGTCGACGTCGCTCACCGCCGGGTCGAGTACTTCGTTCCCGTCCCGGACAGCGTCCCCGACCAGTACCTCACCTTCTCCTTCAGCGCCCTGATCGCGCCCGGCTCGGATCCCACTTTCTACGACACCCTCGTGGAGTTGTTCGATGCCGTGATGGGCACCTTCCGCTGGAGCTATGCCTGAAGGCTCCCCCCTGCCGTGCCCCCCGAAGAAAGAGACCACTCATGTCCGAAGGCACCCTGTGGAGCACCGAACTCGGCGCTCTTCACATCGACACGGATGCCAATAAGGGCCTTTGGGGCTATCTCTGGCTCCAGATGGACAAGAAGACCTTTAAGGAATGGCTGGACGCATCCCTGGCCGACCTGGCCGCCGCACACGACATCGAACTCACCCGCAAACTCCGACGATTCCACAAGAGTTTCTACGAGCAGACGATCACCACCCTCCGAGACAAACTCCAGGCCGACGAGGCGTTCATCTACCACCCCGTTCCACTGACGTACATGCCGCTGGTGATGCACGCCACCCGCCTCCACTGCGAGGCCCGTGACGCGGCCTCCTGCGAGGGAGTCACGGCGCTCACAGCGCCGCACCCGGACATCCCCGAATGGCAGCAGCGAACCGGCAGCGTGCCGTTCGAATCTCCGCACCTGGGCGCGGACGGGGTCCGGGTCACCCGCTCCTACCCTGCGGACAGCACCATCATGATGACCTCGGTGACGTACCATTGGCACACCCCGCCCGGCCTCCCCGATGTTCTGTTCCGTGGCCACCACGACGATCCGGAAGTGATCGCCGCGGCGATGGAGGCACTGGACGACTTCGCGCGGACGCTCCGGCTTCCCGGGACGGCTCACTGACCGGCGCCGCCGGGGGCGGACTCGAGCGGTGAGACTCTCGCCGACCCACACGACCTGATCAGCGCCGGCCGGCGGCCGGAGGCACCTCACTGGTACTTGCCCTGGCCTCCTGGCCCTGGCCCTGGCCCTCGCAGCCGAGCCCTTCGACCTGCCCGCATCACCGGCCCTCTACGACAAGGTCCATGCCGAGGATCGGGCTCTCGAAGCCATCGGCATCATCTGGGCGCTGCTCGCGATACCCATCGGCGGCCTTCTGCAGACCCCCGTGGCACGGCTGAGCGCGGCGCGGATCGCAGCGGGTTGGGCCCTGCTGGCCCGGCTACTGGCCGTACTCCCTGCTCCTGGCGGTCGCCAACTGGCAGGTGCAGGACCTCTTCCCACCACACGACGGCCCCGGGAAGAGCGGCGGACTGCTCGACGCCACGCCTCACAAGCTGCGCAACCAGTCGTCCAGGACGACGAAATCCGCGTCGGTCAGCCCGTGACGAGGATCGACTCGAACTAGCAGTGCCCGGTCTCCACGGCGCGTGGCGATCCACGCCCGGTCTCTGTCGGTGATCTCGTCGTCAACCCAGGCGAACGCCCTTCGTCCCGCCCACTCGAGGAGCGGACGCGTCTTCCAGTGCAGCCCCGCACGCACGTCTCGTTCCTCCTCCTCGGACGGGACCGGCCACTCCACGACGGGCAGCTCGGGCAGCCCGAGTCGTGGTGCAATGCACGAGTTCGCGTCAGCCATCCACGTGGTTGCCCAGACCAGGTCGCACGGAAGGGCCGCCAGTCTGGCTCCGTGATCGGGACTGAGTCTGTCGAGAAGTGGGTTCGATGCCGCACTCGAGGACTCGTGTCCCATTCGGAATTCCCGGCGTACCGGCTTCCGCTCGTGCGCCGGTGCACCGAACGGGATGAGTGGTCCGTCAACGTCGAGAAAGAGAAGGGGGCGCTCTGCGGAACCAGTCACTGCCGCACGATAGCGGTGCATGGCCGCGGGTGCGCCGCAGTCGTGGGTACGGATCGCCTCTCGCGGTCTGTGGGTGGTCGGCACCCGTGCCGGCCGCCCACAGACCGCTTCCGGCTGCTGCCGCGCGGCCTACTTGCTGCGCGCCTGCTTCGCCAGTTCGTCGTCGATCTGCTCGAACTTGTCGGCGGCCGTGGTCAGGTAGTCGCCCATGCCGTCCAGGCCGTCCAGCGTGGTCTTGGCACCGTTGGTGAACTCGTCGAAGTTCTCGTCGAAGGCCTTGGACGAGCTCTTCGTGACGTAGCCGGACTGGACCAGGTTGCTGATGTACTTGCGGAGGCCGTCGAGCTTCTCCTGGAGCTTCTCCTTCTCCTTCACGACATGCTTGGCAGCTTCCCGCATGTCCTGATATGTGATGTCAAGGTCCTTGGCCATGAAGCCGCTCCCTCTCAACACGCCGCAGGGCCAACCCCCGTGGCTCCCTGTTTGCGGACCGGACCGGCCCGGCGCAACGGGCCCGCTGGGCGCACGTGACCGCCGGTGTGATCGTCCGTTCTTGTGGCAGCAGCTTACGGGGGTGGCTTGTGGTGTCACATCCCCACCGCGTCAGCGTGCGGTCGCGGAGCCGTCACAGGACCCGCCCTCGCGTTGCCTTCGGGAACGAACGTCATGCCGCCTCCCCATTGCCCCGCCCCGACGCCCAGCGGATATCGTCGCTTCGACTGTGCGGCCGCATTGCGGAAGCGGCCACGGGGGCCTGGGGAGGACAAGCGTGCGCCTGACTCTGACCGTCGTCGACCCGTTCGGCGGGGGCACCGCCGACGTCGTGCTCGACGCCGATCCTGAGTCCACCGTGGGGGACATCTCCGCGGAGTTGGCCCGGCAGGTCGGCGCCGCGGGCGGTGCGCAGGTGATCCCCATCGGGCAGCAGCGGCGCGGCGGCGGTGTCCCCGCCGGCAACGCGCCCCTGGTCTACGTCGACGGGTACGCGGTCGACCCCTCCGCCACCGTCATCGGGTCGCCGCTGCGCGACGGCGCCGTCGTCAGTCTGCAGGATCCCGGCGGATGCCTGCCCGGGGAGCCGAGCGGGCTGGTGGAGGTGCGGGTCGTCGGGGGACCGGGCGCCGGGTTCGTGCACCGGCTCGGGGTCGGCAAGTACGACATCGGCAGCGGGGCCGCCTCGTACATCCGTATCGACGATCCCGAACTGGACGAGCGCGCACTCACCCTCGCCGTGGCCACCGACGGGACCTGCCGGCTCACCGTGCACTCCGACAAGGAGACCGTCACCCTCGACGGCGAGTCCGTCGGAGGCAAGGAGGAGAAGGAGACGAAGGGAAAGAAGAAGGAGAAGAAGAGGGGTGGGAGCAGCACCGGCAGCGGCGCGGGCCGGGGCAGTGGTGGCGGCGACAGCTCCGCCTGGCCGCTCGGTGCGCAGGTCGCCGTCGGGAACAGTCTCGTCGAGCTCGCCCGGTACTCCCCGCCCGACGCCGCGCTCAAGTGGTCGGACGACGGGATCGGGCTGGACTACAACCGCCCGCCGCGGCTGCGGCCGCCGGAGCGGCAGACGAAGTTCCGGTTGCCGTCGTCGCCGCGTGAGTTCGAGGCGCGGCCGCTGCCCTGGCTGATGGCGCTGACACCGCTGGTCGGTGCGGTGGTGTCCGCGATGATCTTCCAGCGCTGGTACTACCTGATCATCGCGGGCCTGAGTCCGTTCATCCTCTTCGCGCAGTACTTCAACGACAAGAAGCACGGCCGCAAGTCGCACGCCAAGCAGGTCAGGGAGTACAAGGAACAGAAGGCGCGGATCGAGCAGGACGCGCAGGACGCGCTGGTCGTCGAGCGGAACGACCGGCGGCATGCCGTTCCGGATCCCGCGACCGTGCTGTCCGTCGGGACCGGGCCGCGAACCCGGTTGTGGGAGCGGCGGCGCACCGACCCGGATCACCTGCTGCTGCGGTTCGGCACCGGGCGGCTGCCCTCGGAGGTCGTGCTCGACGATCCCGAGCAGGACGACCATCGCCGTGAAGTGACCTGGAGGATCGAGGACGCGCCGGTCGCCCTCTCCCTGCGCGGGCTCGGGGTCATCGGGGTCGCCGGGCCGGGGGACTCGGCGCGCGCACTCGGGCGGTGGGCCGTCGCCCAAACGGCCGCGCTGCACAGCCCGATGGACGTGCAGTTCTATGTGCTGAGCGAGAACTCCGCGCAGGAGTCCTGGGACTGGGTGCGGTGGCTGCCGCACGCCCGCCCGTCCGGCGGGCAGGACGTGAACGTGCTGATCGGCACCGACGCCGAGACCGTCGGCGCCCGGATCGGCGAGCTGACGCAGATCCTCGACGCGCGGAAGAAGGCCGCCGAGGAGAACCGGTCGCAGGGCACCTCGTTCAGCGACCCGGACATCGTCGTCGTATGGGACGGGTCGCGGCGATTGCGGTCGCTGCCGGGTGTGGTGCGGCTGCTGCGCGAGGGTCCGGCCGTGTCCATGTTTGCGGTGTGCCTCGATGCCGAAGAGCGGTTTCTGCCCGGCGAGTGCCAGGCGTTCGTCGTCGCCGAGCCCCAGGCCGAGGAGACCGACCGGACTCCTCAGGTGCGGGAGGCACAGCAGGTCGCCGGGGGGTTCCCGTCCTTCCAGGCCTGGCACACCGGCGGCCGGCAGCCGCAGCGCCCGGAACCGGAGCGGGAGCGGCAGAAGCTGCGGCTGCGGGTGGAGGAGGCCGGGGCGGAGCGGCTCACCGGTGTGCGGCCCGACTTCGTCACGGGTGCCTGGTGTCTGCGGATCGCCCGGTCGCTCTCCCCGCTGCGCGACATCAGCGGGGAGACGGAGGACTCGGCGCTGCCCGGTTCCAGCCGGCTGCTGGACGTCCTGCAGCTGGAGCCGCCGACGAGCGAGGCGATCGCGGCCCGGTGGCGGACGGGCGGACAGTCGACACTCGCGGTGATCGGCGAGTCGTACGACGGCCCGTTCGGGATCGACATGCGCAAGGACGGGCCGCACGGTCTGATCGCCGGTACCACCGGTTCCGGCAAGTCGGAGCTGCTGCAGACCATCGTGGCCGCGCTGGCCGTCGCCAACACCCCCGAGAACATGACGTTCGTGCTCGTCGACTACAAGGGCGGCTCGGCGTTCAAGGACTGTGTGAAGCTGCCGCACACGGTCGGCATGGTGACGGACCTCGACGCCCATCTCGTGGAGCGCGCGCTGGAGTCGCTGGGCGCCGAGCTGAAGCGGCGTGAGCACATCCTCGCCGCCGCCGACGCCAAGGACATCGAGGACTACCAGGATCTGGTGCGGCGGGATCCGTCGCACGCTCCGGTGCCCCGGCTGCTCATCGTCATCGACGAGTTCGCGTCGATGGTGCGGGATCTGCCGGACTTCGTGACCGGGCTGGTCAACATCGCCCAGCGAGGGCGGTCCCTCGGGATCCATCTGCTGCTCGCCACACAGCGGCCCAGCGGCGTCGTCTCCCCAGAGATCCGTGCCAACACCAACCTCCGCATCGCACTGCGCGTCACCGACGCCGGAGAGTCGACCGACGTCATCGACTCGCCGGAGGCCGGGCACATCGCGAAGAGCACGCCGGGCCGTGCCTACGCCCGGCTCGGGCACGCCTCGCTCGTCCCGTTCCAGTCGGGGCGGGTCGGTGGCCGCCGGCCGGGTGCCGCGGACCCGGCCGCGCTGGCGCCCTGGGTAGGGCCGCTGTCCTGGGAGGATCTGGGCCGGGCGGCCCTGGCCAAGCCGAAGACCGAGGCCCGCGAGGACGACGAGATCACCGACCTGAAGGTCTTGGTGGACGCCGTGCGCGACGCCAACCGGGCGCTCGCCATCCCTGCCCAGCACAGCCCCTGGCTGCCGGCGCTGGACGAGACGCTGCTGCTGGACGACATCGAGGTGCCCTCGCCCGTCCCCGCGCCGGGCAAGCTGCCACCCGCGCCGTACGGCATCGAGGATCTGCCCTCCGACCAGGCTCGCCGCCCGGTCGTGGTGGACTTCTCCTCGTTCGGGCACCTGATGATCGGCGGTGCGCCGCGCAGCGGCCGTTCCCAGGTGCTGCGCACCATCGCGGGTTCCCTCGCCCGTACCCACTCCACCGCCGACGTCCACCTCTACGGCATCGACTGCGGCAACGGCGCCCTGAACGCGCTGACCCGGCTGCCGCACTGCGGCGCGGTCGTCGGCCGCAACCAGACCGAGCGCGTGGTGCGGCTGGTCAACCGGCTCAAGGGCGAGCTGTCGCGGCGTCAGGATCTGCTGGCCGAGAAGGGCTTCGCCGACATCGGTGAGCAGCGTGCCGCGGTCGCCGAGGACGAGCGACTGCCGCACATCGTGGTGCTGCTGGACCGCTGGGAGGGCTGGGTGCCCACCCTCGGCGAGATCGACCACGGCTCACTCACGGACGAGCTGCAGACGATGATGCGCGAGGGCGCCAGCGTCGGCATCCACCTGGTCCTGACCGGCGACCGCACGCTGCTGGTCGGCCGGATCGCAACGCTCACTGAGGACAAGTACGGACTGCGCCTCGCCGACCGCAGCGACTTCTCCTCGCTCGGCATCCCGGCCCGCAAGGTGCCCGAGGAGATCCCGCCGGGCCGCGGCTTCCGCAACGAGGCCGGTACGGAGACGCAGTTCGCGCTGCTCGCCGAGGACACCACCGGTCAGGGGCAGGCGGCGGCGCTGACCGCAATCGGCGAGTCCGCCGCGGCCCGCGATACCGAGGTGCCGCGCGTCCGGCGCCCGTTCCGGGTGGACAGCCTGCCCAGCCGCATCTCCTTCGCGGAGGCCTGGGAGATGCGCGACCCGGAGGCGTCCGGCTCCAGGCTGTGGGCGCTGGCCGGTATCGGCGGCGACGAGATCGTCGGGTTCGGCCCCGATCTCGCGGAGGGCGTCCCGACGTTCGTCATCGGCGGTCCCGCCAAGTCCGGCCGCTCGACGGTCCTGATGAACATCGCCCACTCGCTGCTGGCGCAAGGCACCCGGCTGGTCGTCGCCGCACCCCGGCAGTCTCCGCTGCGTTCCCTCGACGGCACCGACGGCGTGCTGAAGGTGTTCACCGGCGACGACATCGACGAGGACGACTTCGAGGAGCTCATCGACGAGGCTTCGCCTTCACGTGAGGAGCCGGTCGCCGTGCTCGTCGACGACGCCGAGATCCTGGAGGACTGCGACGCCGAGAAGCACCTGAAGAAGATCGTCTCGCGCGGCGCCGAACGCGGCCTCGCCCTCGTCATCGCCGGTGACGAGGAGGACGTGTGCAGCGGCTTCTCCGGCTGGCAGGTGGACGCCAAGAAGGCCCGCCGCGGCATCCTGCTCTCCCCGCAGGAGTCCTCCAGCGGCGACCTCATCGGGCTGCGCCTGTCCCGCAGCATGGTCGGCGGCCAGGTCAGCCCCGGCAAGGGCATGCTGCACCTCGGGGACGGTGAGCTGCGGACGGTCGTGGTGCCGGGGTGAGTGCCCCGGTCCGTGCCCCGGGCCGCGGGGGCGGCCGGTCAGCCGACCCTCGACAGGCGGGCCTCCGGGCGGCCCGATTCCTCGCTCTCCGAGGTGTACTTCAGGTCGTCGCCGACCGGGGTGAGGCGGACGGTCGTGGGGGCCGGGTTGCAGCCGCTGTGGTTGGTCTCGGCGCCCACGGACCTGGCGACGAGCTCCTTGTCCGTCACCTGCTTCAGGGTCAGTACGTCGACGCAGACGCCGCCGAGCGCGTCGGTCTGGTGGAGTCGGCCCAGCTCGTCCCCCGGGTCGGCGCGCTCGACGGTGATGCGGAAGGTGCCCAGCGGCAGCCTGCCGTTCAGGGCGGTGCCCTGGCCCTCCCAGGTGCCGAGGTAGGCGGCGGGCACGGAGTCCTCGCCGGTGTCGGCGCCGGGTTCCGTGGCGGCGGGGGGCGTACCGGTGTCGTTCCCGTCGCCGCCTTGGCCACCCGGCAGCAGGTCGAGGACGAACACCGAGCTGACCGTCACCGCGGCCAGTGCCCCGGCGACGGCGAGGGCCACAGTGCAGCTCAGCCGCCGGGCCCGGCCGCCGGTCCCCTCGGGTGTCGAGGTCGCTGCGACGGAGACGGAGACCCTGCCGGGGCGTCGGCCCGAGGGCTGGGTCGGCTCGTACCGGTGCGCTAGCTCGTGCGGGTGGGCGTTCCGGGGGGCGTGGACGGAGGAGGACGGCACGGAGGAGGACGGCACGGAGGAGGACGGCACGGAGGAGGACGGGACGGAGGAGGACGGGACGGAGTGGGACGGCGCGGAGACGGGTTCCCGTGGCGGCATTGCCGGGGGCGGCCCGAAGCCGCCTGCCGCCGGAGCACCGGCACCCGAACCGCCCGGAAAACCGCCCGGCGCCGGACCGAGCCCCGAACCACCCGGGAAACCATCCCCCGCCGGAGCACCCTGAGAACCGCCCGCCGCCGGAGCACCGGCACCCCGACCACCCGGAGTGTCCTCCGCGGTCACCGCCGGGCTGCTGAAGCCCATCGGGCCGGACGGTGCGGGGCCCTCCCCCGTCGTCTCCAGGTTCAGCAGCTGTACGGCGCTGCGGCTGACCTGCTCCACCAGCGGGCCCGGCAGCCAGCCGCCCGTGACGAGGCGGGCCGCACCCGCGGGCGCGAGTCGGCGGGCGAGCTCCGCCGGGGCCGGGCGCGCGGCCGGGTCCTTGGCCAGGCATTCCGCCACCAGGTCCCGTACCTCGCCGGTCAGGGCGCCCAGCTCCGGCTGCTCGTGGACCACCTTGTACAGCAGCGCCGCCGAGGAGTCGCCGGGGAACGGGGGCTCGCCGGTCGCCGCGAAGGCCAGCACGGCGCCCAGGGAGAACACGTCCGCGGCGCCCGTGACGCCCTTGCCGAGGATCTGCTCGGGTGCCATGTAGCCGGGCGAGCCGATCGACACGCCGGTCGAGGTCAGGGAGGCCGTGCCGTCGGTGGCGCGGGCGATGCCGAAGTCGATCAGCAGGGGGCCGTCGAGGGTGAGCAGCACGTTGGACGGTTTCACGTCACGGTGGACCAGGCCCAGCTCGTGCACGGCCGCCAGCGCCTCGCCGAGGCCCGCGCCCAGCGCCCGTACGGTGTGCTCGGGCAGCGCGCCGGTGTCCGCGACCGCCGAGGTCAGGGAGGGTCCTGCGGCGTACGCCGTGGCCACCCAGGGCACCCGCGCCTCCGGGTCGGCGTCCAGGACCGGCGCGGTCCAGGCGCCGCCAACCCGGCGCGCGGCCTCGACCTCGCGGCGGAAGCGGGCCCGGAACTCCTCGTCGAGCGCGAAGTGCGGGTGCACGATCTTCACCGCGACGGTGCGGCCCCCGGCGCTGCGGCCCAGGTAGACCCGGCCCATGCCGCCCGAGCCGAGCCGGCCGAGCAGCCGGTAGGGCCCGAGGACCGTGGGTTCGTCGCTGTCGAGCGGCTGCATGGGCGTCCACCCTCCCCGTATCCCCGTAATCCCCCGTGACGCCGTGACAGGCAGCAGCGTAGTGGCGGGGCACCTGCTGCGGCCCCCGAGGCGTCGGGGCCCCGAGCCTCCGAGGCCCCAGGAGGAGTCCCAGGGCTGAAGGCTCAGGGCTCAGGGACGGAGCAGGTCCACCGTCACGTCCGCCGGGAAGCCGGTCGTCGGGCCGACCCGGCGGGCGAACTCCGCGACCGCCGCCAGCTGCCGGGTGCCGAGTCGGAAGTCGAGGGTGGTGAAGTACTGGGCGAGGGTCCGCTCGTCGAAGTCCTCCCAGCGGGCCGCCTGCTCGGCGACCTTGCCGACCTCCTCCAGGGAGAGGTTGCGGGAGGCGAGGAAGGCCTCGTGCACCTGGCGGGTGATCACAGGCTCGCGTTCGGCGTAGTCGCGCCGGGCGGCCCAGACTGCGAAGACGAACGGCAGGCCCGTCCACTCCTTCCACAGGGTGCCCAGGTCGTGCACCTCCAGGCCGAAGCGGGGGCCGTCGAGCATGTTGGCGCGCAGCGCCGCGTCGCCGATGAGGACGGCCGCCTCGGCCTCCTGCATCATCAGGCTCAGGTCGGGCGGGCAGCTGTAGTAGTCGGGCCGGACGCCGTAGCGATCGGCCAGCAGCAGCTGGGCCAGGCGCACGGAGGTGCGTGAGGTGGAGCCGAGGGCGACCCGGGCGCCGTCCAGCTGCTCCAGCGGCCGCTGCGACACGATCACGCAGGACATCACCGGGCCGTCGCAGCCGACGGCGATGTCGGGGAAGGCGACGAGCCGGTCGGTGTGCCTGAGGAACTCGACCAGGGTGATCGGGCCGATGTCGAGGTCCCCTCGCACCAGCTGCTCGCTGAGCTTCTCCGGGGTGTCCTTGGTCAGCTCGAAGTCGAGGAGCGTGCCCGTTCTCGCGAGCCCCCAGTACAGGGGCAGGCAGTTCAGGAACTGGATGTGGCCGACGCGCGGCCGGGTGCGAGAATTGTCCACATCGTGAGGCTAGCCCTCGTCCCACGGGCTCCGGGCGCCGACCCCCGGCGTCAGGGAGACCGAAGTCGCGTTCAAACATTCGGGTGAAGTGATCTTGACCTCTGTTGCTTTCGGCCGCCTGCATGCTAGGCTCGCCGCAAGTTGCAGTTTGGTTTCCCTTGCAGTGCAGAGCCTGCGGAGCATGTGACCGCGGGCTCTAGTCATTCTCAGACATATGCAGTTGTGCAGAATTTCTCTTCACACTTGCTGGTTCTGGAGCAGGGCAACCCTTTGAGCCCAAGGAGGGCTTATGGCTACCGGAACCGTGAAGTGGTTCAACGCCGAAAAGGGCTTTGGTTTCATCGCCCAGGAAGGCGGCGGCCCCGACGTCTTCGTCCACTACTCCGCGATCAACGCGACCGGCTTCCGGTCCCTCGAGGAGAACCAGCAGGTGTCCTTCGACGTCACGCAGGGCCCGAAGGGCCCGCAGGCGGAGAATGTCACTCCTGTCTGATTGACAGCAGTACCCAAGGAGCCCCGCGCCGTTCCGGTGACGGGGCTCCTGCCCTTTTGAGGACCCGGCTCCCTCATCCCGGGCGCCGCCGGTCGCTGAATTCCTGGTGAATTCCTCCCGTACACGCCGCATGATCAGCGCGAACTCCTGCCCCTGGGATACGGCCCGCAGTCATGGCCGTAGCCATTGCCGTGGCGGCCGATGATGTCAGTGGTCGCCCCTAGAGTGCCCGCCATGACCGCCGAGACCGCCATGACCGCCATGACCGCCATGACCGCCGAGACGATCAACACCCGCACGTTCTACGACGCCATCGCCGAGGACTACTCGGTCCGGTACCGGGATGTACTCGCCGCCCAGCCCCTGGACCGGGGCGTGCTGGCGGGCTTCGCCGAGCTGGTCGGGGCGGGCGGCCGGGTGGCGGACCTGGGCTGCGGGCCCGGCCGGGTGACCGCCCACCTCGCCGCCCTGGGCCTGGACGTCTACGGCCTCGACCTCTCCGCGTCGATGCTCGCCGTCGCCCGGCGCGAGAACCCCGGGCTGCGGTTCGAGCAGGGTTCGATGACCGGGATACCGGCCGCCGACGGGGAGCTGGCCGGGGTGGTGTCCTGGTACTCGTCCATCCATACGGCGGACGAGCGGCTGCCGGGGCTCTTCGCCGAGTTCCGGCGGGTGCTGGCCCCCGGCGGGTACCTCCTGCTCGCCTTCCAGACGGGTGACGAGCCCCGGCGCGTCGAGCGGCCCTTCGGCCACCCCGTCTCCCTCGACTTCCGCCGGCTGCGGCCCGGGCGTGTCGCCGAGCTGCTGGAGGGGGCGGGGTTCGGTCTCCGCGCGCGGACCGTGCGGGAGCCGGCCGAGGAGTCGGGCGAGTCAACCCCCCAGGCCTTTCTGATCGCCCGCCGCTGAGCCCCGAGAGCGCCCGGCGGTGGCGTCCCGCCGCCGGTCACCACGGTTCCCGGGGCCCAGACCCACCGGTCACTGTCCTGACCAGCCCCCGCCCCCGCCCGCGCCGCTGCCCCGTCCCCGTCCCCCGTGCCGGTCCCGGTCACCGTAGAGCCCCTCCACCACCTCCGCGAAGTCCCGCATGATCACATCTCGGCGCAGCTTCATCGACGGGGTGAGATGACCCCGCTCCTCGGTGAAGTCCGCCGGGAGGACGGCGAAGCGGCGGATCGACTCGGGCCGGGAGACGAGCTTGTTGGCCTCGTCGACGGCGCGCTGCAGCACCTCGTGCAGATCCTCGTCGTCGGCGAGCAGCTCCGGCGGCACCGGGTGCTTGCCGTTCATCCGGCGCCAGTGGGTGATGCCGTCCGGGTCGAGGGTGAGCAGGGCCGAGACGTAGGGGCGGGCGTCGCCCAGGACCATGGCGTGCGAGATCAGGGGGTGGGCGCGGAGCCAGTTCTCCAGCGGGGCCGGGGCCACGCTCTTGCCGCCCGCGGTGATCAGCAGCTCCTTCTTCCTCCCGGTGATCGTCAGGTAGCCCTCGTCGTCCAGGGTGCCGATGTCGCCGGTGGCGAACCAGCCGTCCGGCGCGGCCGGGACGACCCCGCCGGCGGCCGGGTCCCAGTAGCCGTGCAGGACCTGGTCGCCGGCGATGAGGATCTCGCCGTCGGCGGCGATCCGGATGCGGGTGCCCGGCAGCGGCCAGCCCACGGTGCCCAGCCGGGGCTGCAGCGGGGGCGTCACCGTGGCCGCGCCGGTGGTCTCGGTCAGCCCGTAGCCCTCGAAGATCTCGATGCCCGCACCGGCGTAGAAGGCGGCCAGTCGGCGGCCCAGCGGGGAGCCGCCGCAGATGGCGTACCGGACCCGGCCGCCCAGGGCGTTGCGCAGCCGCCGGTAGGCGAGGGGGTCGTAGACGGCGCGGGCCGCCTTCAGCGCGCGCGAGGGGCCGGGTCCCGTCCCGCTCTGGCGGGCCTCCAGCGCCTCTCCGTACTTCACCGCCACCGATGCCGCGCGCTCGAAGGACGCCGCCCGGCCGATCGATTCGGCCTTGGCGCGTGCGGCGTTGAAGACCTTCTCCAGCAGGTAGGGGATGGTGAGGAGGCAGGTGGGTCGGAAGGCGGCGAAGTCGGGGAGCAGGTCGTCCGGTTTCAGGCTGGGGGCGTGGCCCAACCGGACCCGGGCGCGGACGCAGGCCACGGCGACCATGCGGCCGAAGACGTGGGACATGGGCAGGAAGAGCAGGACGGAGGCTTCCTCGCTGGTCCTCGCCTTGAAGATCGGGTAGAGCAGCTCGATGGCGTTGTCGACCTCGGCGAAGAAGTTCCCGTGGGTGAGGGCGCAGCCCTTCGGGCGGCCGGTGGTGCCCGAGGTGTAGACGAGGGTGGCGAGGGTGCTCGGGCCCAGCATGCCGCGGCGTACGGCGACCTCGGCGTCCGGGACGCCGGCACCGGCCTCCGCCAGCCGCTCCACGTGGTCCTTCTCCATCACCCACAGATGCCGCAGGTCGGGCAGGTGCTCCAGTTCGGGGCCGAGCGCCGCCGCCTGCGCGGCCGTCTCCGTGACCAGGGCGACCGCGCCCGCGTCCTGGAGGATCCAGCGGGTCTGGAAGAGGGAGGACGTCGGGTAGATCGGCACCGTCACCAGGCCGGCCGCCCAGGCGGCGAAGTCGAGGAGCGTCCACTCGTACGTCGTACGGGCCATGATCGCGATCCGGTCGCCGGGCGTCAGGCCCTCCGCGACCAGGCCCTGGGCGACGGCCTGTACCTCCGCGGCGAAGCCGGCCGCCGTCACGTCCGTCCACCGTCCGTCCCGGCCCTTGCGGCTGAGCACGACCGTGCCGGGTGCGGCGGCCGCGTTGTCGTACGGCAGCTCCGCGAGGGAGCCGTGCCGCACCGGCGGCGCGAACGGCGGGACGTGCGCCTCCCGGACCGCCCCGTCCAGCCGCCGGGTCTCGGGCGCCACGAGGGTGGGACCGGGCGCGTCGGCGAAGGCGGCGGACGCGGCGCGGGAGGGAAGGGGGGTCGACACGGGCGGCTCCTGGGACGTGCGGCGGCGACACGGCTCTGCTGCAGCGGCCTGCTGCAGGGCTCTGCTGCAGCAGGCCGCTGCAGCAGGACGTACGCGCCTCGCGCGCCGAGGCGTTCACCGGCGGACCGTCGAGGAAGGGGGTTGCCGCCGGCCGGGATGGAGATCGTACGAGGCTGTCGTGGGGGGTTGGTGCGGGTTCGACGATGGTCCGGAGCCGGGTCTGTGCAACCTCGCGGGTTACGTGAGAGTAGGTCACGTTCGCCCCCCGGCCGTCCGTCCCGGTCCTGGCGCTCACGGGCCTTCCAGCACCGCCCTCACCCCCTCGCCGCCCGCGACCGCGGACTCCGTCCGGCCGGGGGCGATCTTGTCGGCGGCGGCGGTCACGGCCCGGAGGCCGGTACCGCAAGCCTGCTGGAGGTCATGGGCGGGAGTGCGCGGGTCCCGGGCCGAGCCGAGCACGGTCTCGCGGGCGGGGTTGAGGTCGCGGCTGTGCCCGAGGACCGCTCCGGCGACGAACTCGCCGACGGCGCCGGGAGCCGGTAGGCCGTGGCGGCCGACCGGGTCGTTCAGAGGGGGGTGAGCAACTCCCGGTGGGCGGCGGTGGCGTACGGGCCGTCGGAGCGGGCGAGCGGGCGAGCGGGATGGGCGGGCGAGCGGGATGGGCGTACCGCCGACGATCGCGACACGGCGGAACTGGACGCCGCTCTGCGACGGCGGCTGCGGCTGCGGCTGCGGCTGCGGCTGCGGCTGCGGCTGCGCGAGGCTCATCCCGATCTGCTCCTCAGCGTGGAAGGGGCGCGGACGTGGACTTACCTCCGGTAACTTTACTCCAGAGTAAGCAGTTTGCGACCGACCGGGAGACACACATGGCCGACCGTTACCTGAGCCTCGCCGGCATCACCCGGGACCGGCGGCTGGTCAACATGCCCGCCGAGCGCTGGAGTCCGGTGCCGGAGGTGAGTCTGACGAGCGTGCCGCGCACGACGGGCGCACTGCTCACCTCCCGCACGCTGCGGCCGGGCGGCCGGACCGTGGCCACCGCCTCCATCGCCGGGATCGCGGGCAACGCGGGCAACGCGGGGCAGACCGACTACGGGGCGGGCAAGGCGGGGATCGTCGGCCTGGCGCACTCCCTCGCCCCGGGGGCGCTCGCCGAGCACGGGGTGACGGTCGACGCCGTCGCGCCGGGGTTCACCGAGACCAGGACGACGACGGCGGCCGTCCCGCGGTTCCTCCGGGAGGCCGGGCGCCGGATGAACTCCCTGGCCCAGGGCGGGCTTCCGGTCGACGTCGCGGAGACCACCGCCTGGCTCGCGCACCCGGCGTCGGGTGCGGCCAACGGCCAGGTCGTCCGGGTCTGCGGCCGGATTCTGCTGGGGGCATGATGACCACCGACGGGAACGCCGTCACCCTCACCTCCCCGCCCGCACTGCCGCCGCTGCTCGCCCGGGGCGCCCTGCTCTCCCCGCTCAAGCGGCCCCGCCCGGACGCCGGCCACGCCCGTACCCGGCTGCTGCTGCCCGCCCTGCGGGTGGATCCCGCCCGGCTCGCGGCGTACGAGCGGGTGTGCGGCTTCGCGACGGGCGCGGGCCCCGGCGTGCTGCCGGTGACGTATCCGCATGTGCTGGGCTTTCCGCTGGCCATGCGTCTGATGAGCGGACGGGACTTCCCGCTGCCGCTGCTGGGTCTGGTCCACACGTCGATCGAGATCCGGCGGCGCGGCGCGATGCCGGCCGACGGGGAGTACGGACTCGCCGTGCACATCGCCGGGCTGGCACCGCACCGGCGCGGGACCGAGGCCACGGTGGTCACCGAGGTGCTGCGCGGCGGGGATGCCGTATGGGAGTCCCGCAGCACGTATCTGGCGCGGCACCGTACGCGGTGCTCCCCACCGGCGGAGGCGGCGGCGCTCCGGCCGGATCCGGAGCCGCTTCCCGTACGGGACGAGTGGCGGCTCGGCGGCGATCTGGGCCGGCGCTACGGTGCCGCCTCCGGCGATCGCAACCCGATCCACCTGCATCCGCTCGCCGCCCGTCTGTTCGGCTTCCCGCGGGCCATCGCCCACGGCATGTGGACGGTGGCCCGGTGCCTGGCCGCCCATGCCACCCCCGAGGCGGTCGCGGTACGCGCCGGGTTCCGGGCCCCGGTCCTGCTGCCGGGGACGGTGGTGTACGGGGCCGGGGGCGGGCGGTTCGAGTTGCGGGGCGGCGGAGCGGACGGCAGCTCTGCGCGGCCGGACGGCGGCCGGCTGCATCTGACCGGCGAGGTCTACCCGGCCTGAGCCACGGGTGCCGCCGCTGCCCCGGCGGCGACCGCGGGCTCCGCCCCGGCCTCGGGCACGGTCCGCGCCCCGGGCTCCGTCCGGGCACCGAACCCGGCCCCGGTCTCGCGCTCCGTCCCGGCCCCGGTCCCGCCCTCGTCCCCGGGCGGTGGCCAGGAGCGGCCTGCCATCAGGTCGCCCAGGCCGGTCCAGGCGAAGTTCATCAAGGTGGCCGCCGCCTGCCGGGCCGTGACGCCCGGGGTGGCGCCGGCCCAGTCGGCGAGCGACTCCGCGGCTCCGACCAGCGCTTCGGCGAGCCCGGCGACCTCGTGCTTCGGCAGGTCGGGGGCGCGGTGCGCCTCCCGCGCGGCGACGGCGATCAGCTGTGTCACGAACGCGACGATCTCCCGGCGCATCGCGTTGACCTCGGCGGCGAAGATCTCGCCGTGAGTGCGGGCCTGGAGATGCAGCACCGCCCAGCCGTCGGGGTGCTGGGCGGTGTGGGTGAAGAAGGCCCGCAGGCCGTTCCAGAGCTGGCGGTCGGCGGGCAGGTCGGACGGCTGGGCGCCGGCCCGGACGGCCTCGGTGAGCGCCTGCGCCTCGCGGCGGATGCAGGCGCTGAAGAGGTCCTCCTTCGAGTTCAGGTACAGGTACACCAGCGGCTTGGAGACACCGGCGAGTTCGGCGATCTCGTCCATCGACGCGGCCATGTAGCCACGCTGTCCGAAAATCGTCACGGCGGCGTCCAGCATCTGCTGCTCGCGGACCGCACGCGGCATCCGCTTGGTCTTCCCGTCACCCATGCGGCTTAGCGTACGGTCCGTGCGGCAGTCGGCAGGAACTTCCGGCCGTCGGGGCCGGCCCGCCCGGCAGGTCGGCTGAATGCGGCTGCGGTCCGGGCGCCCCGAAGGGCGCGGGGAACCGCGCGGTCGGTCCACGACGGCGCGGCCGTGGACCGACCGCACATCGCGGCACTTCCGGCGGAGCGCTCAGGCGACGGCGGTCACCGGCTCCGGCTCCGGCGCCCGCTGCGGCTCGGGCTCGTCGATCGGCGAGCCGTGCGCGGCGTCGTACGCCGTGCGGTCGAGCAGGCCCTCCCGGGCGGACACGAGGACCGGGACCAGCGCCTGGCCGGCCACGTTGGTCGCGGTGCGGATCATGTCCAGGATCGGGTCGATGGCGAGCAGCAGGCCGACGCCCTCCATCGGCAGGCCGAGCGTGGACAGGGTCAGCGTCAGCATCACCGTGGCGCCGGTGAGACCGGCCGTGGCGGCGGAGCCGATCACCGAGACGAACGCGATCAGCAGGTAGTCGCCGATGCCCAGCTGGATGTCGAAGATCTGCGCGACGAAGATCGCAGCGATCGCGGGGTAGATGGCGGCGCAGCCGTCCATCTTCGTCGTCGCGCCGAACGGCACGGCGAAGGACGCGTACTCCTTCGGAACGCCGAGGCGCTCGGTGACCTTCTGGGTCAGCGGCATGGTGCCGACGGAGGAGCGGGAGACGAAGGCGAGCTGGATCGCCGGCCAGGCGCCCCTGAAGAACTGGACCGGGTTGGCCTTGGCGACGGTGGCGAGCAGCGCAGGGTAGACCACGAAGAGGACGATCGCGCAGCCGACGTAGATGTCTGCGGTGAAGGTGGCGTACTTGCCGATCAGGTCCCAGCCGTAGGTGGCGATGGCCTTGCCGATCAGGCCGACGGTGCCGATCGGGGCGAGCCGGATGACCCACCACAGGGCCTTCTGCAGCAGGGTGAGGACGGACTCGCTGAGGGTGAGGATCGGCTGGGCCTTCTCGCCGAGCTGCAGGGCGGCGATACCGGCGACGGCGGCCATGAAGACGATCTGCAGCACGTTCAGTTCGGTGAACGGCGTGATGACGTCGGTCGGCACGATGCCGGTGAGGAAGTCGATCCAGGAGCCGGTGTTCTCCGGCGCGGCGCCGTCGGCGGGCGTGAGGCCGGTGCCGGCGCCGGGGTTGGTGAGCAGGCCGATGGTGAGGCCGATGCTCACCGCGATCAGCGAGGTGATCATGAACCAGAGGAGGGTGCGGGACGCCAGGCGCGCGGCGTTGTTGACCTTCCGCAGGTTGGTGATCGAGACGAGGATCGCGAAGAAGACGAGCGGGGCGACGGCCAGCTTCAGCAGGCCGATGAAGGTGTCGCCGACCTTCTCCAGGGTGGTGACCAGCCAGGAGACGTCCTGGTTGCGGGCTATCCAGCCGAGCAGGACACCGAGGACGAGACCGGCGAGTATCTGGGCCCAGAAGGGCACCTTGAAGGACTTCAGGCGTGTGGACACGGACATGCTCCGTTAGGGGACGGGACGCGCAGGGCTGACGTGGCGGACGACGGGGGTCGGGACGGAGGACGTCAGGGACGACAGTTCGCGGACGCGCACCGACAGAGGTCCACGTGCAGGCGCGCCACGAGCGGAACGCTCGACGGCGATGAGGGCGCGGCTGCTGACTTCATGCGCTCGACTTTAACACTCATGCTTTGGGACCCCCAAAGCCTGACTTTGATAGGCCGGATGGGGCTCTCACCCTCGGAAACGCAAAGCGCCCCGGTCTCCGGTGAATTCGGAAACCGGGGCGCTCGCGCGTGTGACGGAGGTTACGGCCCTCCGGGCCGGGGCTGCCGCGCCGGGCGCCGGGCAGGCACATCCGCGTGCCGCGCGGTCACGCCCGGGGCCGGGCGGTCCAGGGTGCGGGCCGTGTCACGCCTGGGTGCGGGCGGCCTCGTCGACGGAGTCCTCCTGGCTGCGGTTGGCCTCCAGGTCGGCCTTCATACGGTCCACCCGCTGCACGACCTGCACGGAGGCGCGGTCCCGCTCCTTGCGGAGGACGACGAAGCTGATGGGCGCCGAGAGCAGCAGGGAGAGCAGGATGATCCACATGCCGTTGGAGTCACCGAGACCGCGCGGGAACACGCCGACGTAGACGAGACCCCAGACGACCACGAGGCAGCCCACGAAGATCCCCAGGCGCTTCAGCGTGTAGCGGAGCATCTCAATCCACTCTTCCGTTTCTGGCACAAAGAGGCACCGTCCAGTGAAGCATGCCGGAGCGCCGGCCCTGCAGGGGGGTCCAGCCGGGGCCCGCTGGATGCGCAGGCCCCGGTGAGCGTGCGCGGCCCGGTGAGCGTGCACGTGCGAGGCTCAGTCCAGCGACAGCAGCATGATGATGTCGTCGCGGTCGTCACCGTGGGCCACGCGGATGGCGGCGGGGATCCGGCCGACCTCCTTGTAGCCGCAGGAGGCGTAGAACCGCTCCAGGCCGACGCCGCCCCGGCAGGTGAGCCGGACCGCCTCGATGCCGTCGAGGGTGCGGGCGGCGTCCGCGGCGGCGGCCAGCAGGTCCCGGCCGTACCCCCGGCCCTGGTGCCGCGGGTGCACCATCACCGTGTAGAGCCACAGCCAGTGCACCATCAACCGGTGGGTGTTGAGGGTGAGGAAGGCGGTGGCGGCCACCGCACCGTCGGTGTCGTGCCCGACGAGCAGCCGCGTGCGGCCCTCGGCCATGGCCGCCAGATGCTTGACCAGTTCGGGCCGGATGGCATCCCGGTCGACCGGGGGCACGAAGCCGACCGAGCCGCCCGCGTTGGAGACGTCGGTCCACAGGTCGAGGATGCCGTCACGGAGCTCGGGTGTGACGGCGGGATCGAGCGTGAAGGTAAGGGACACATATCGATGGTAACCCTTACCCTCACTCGAGTGGCCGCCATCGGCCGGTGCCGCCCCCACCCCGCGCGAGTCCCCGCGGGTATCCCCGCGTGGATCCCCGCCTGAGTCCGGACGGTCTCACACCCGCATCGGCTGCGGGGCGTCGCGCCGCGCCGGGTCCGGGCCGTCGTACTCCCGGACGACCTCGTAGCGCGTGTTGCGCTCCACCGGACGGAAACCGGCGTCGCGGATCAGGTCGAGCAGGTCCTCGCGGGTGAGCTTGTTCGGCGTGCCGTAGTTGTCCGCGTCGTGGGTGATCTTGTACTCGACGACCGAGCCGTCCATGTCGTCGGCACCGTGCTGGAGCGCCAGCTGCGCGGTCTGCACCCCGTGCATCACCCAGAAGACCTTGAGGTGCGGGACGTTGTCGAAGAGCAGCCGGGAGACGGCGAAGGTCTTCAGGGCCTCGGCTCCGGTGGCCATCTGGGTCCGGGCCTGCAGCCGGTTGCGGACCTTGCCGTCCTGCATGTCGACGAAGTCGTGCTGGTAGCGCAGCGGGATGAAGACCTGGAAGCCGCCGGTCTCGTCCTGCAGTTCGCGCAGCCGCAGCACGTGGTCGACGCGGTGGCGGGGCTCCTCGACGTGGCCGTACAGCATGGTGCACGGGGTCTTCAGCCCCTTCTCGTGCGCCAGTCGGTGGATGCGCGACCAGTCCTCCCAGTGGGTGCGGTGGTCGACGATGTGCTGCCGGACCTCCCAGTCGAAGATCTCCGCGCCGCCGCCGGTGAGGGACTCCAGACCGGCGTCGATCAGCTCGTCGAGGATCTCGGAGGCGGACAGCCCGGAGATGGTCTCGAAGTGGTGGATCTCGGTTGCGGTGAACGCCTTCAGGGAGACGTCCGGCAGGGCGGCCTTCAGCTCCCGCAGCGAACGCGGGTAGTACCGCCACGGGAGATTCGGGTGCAGACCGTTGACGATGTGCAGCTCGGTGAGGTTCTCCGCCTCCATCGACCTCGCCAGCTTCACGGCCTCCTCGATGCGCATGGTGTACGCGTCCTTCTCGCCGGGCTTGCGCTGGAAGGAGCAGTAGGCGCAGGAGGCCGTGCACACGTTGGTCATGTTGAGGTGGCGGTTGACGTTGAAGTGGACGACGTCGCCGTTCTTCCGCGTCCGCACCTCGTGCGCGAGGCCGCCCAGCCAGGCCAGGTCGTCCGACTCGTACAGCGCGATGCCGTCCTCGCGGGTCAGGCGGACGCCCGCCCTGACCTTCTCCTCCAGCTCGCGCCTGAGCCCGACGTCCATGCCGATTCCCTCTCTGCCGAAGAGTTGTGAAGACTCGCGAAGACCTGCGAGGACTTTCCTGAGCCGTCCGAAGCCGTCCGAAGCCGTCCGAAGCCGGCTCCGCCCACCGTACGCCCAGCCGGCTACACCGATTCCGGCAGCTCACCCACCCGGTTCTCCCACTTGGTGGAGAGCACGATCGTGGTACGGGTGCGGGAGACGCCCTTGGTGCCGGAGAGCCGGCGGATGATCTTCTCCAGGCCGTCCACGTCGGTCGCCCGCACCTTGAGCATGTAGGAGTCGTCGCCGGCGATGAACCAGCAGTCCTCGATCTCCTGGAGGTCCTTCAGCCGCTGGGCCACGTCCTCGTGGTCGGTGGCGTCGGACAGCGAGATGCCGATGAGGGCGGTGACGCCGAGGCCCAGCGAGGCGGCGTCGACGGTGGCCCGGTAGCCGGTGATGACACCGGCCGCCTCCAGCCGGTTGATGCGGTCGGTGACACTGGGTCCCGACAGTCCGACGAGGCGCCCCAGCTCCGCATAGGAGGCCCGGCCGTTCTCCCTCAGGGCCTGGATGAGCTGCCTGTCCACCGCGTCCATGCGATCGAAGCCTTCCGGTGTATTCCGATGAATTGAGGTACGGGAAGAGAAGACGAGATACGAGATACGAGATTCGGGAGTCGGGAATCGGGAGTCGGGAATCGGGATCGGGGTTGACGGGACAGGGGTCAGGGGGTGCGCGAACCGCCGCCCAGCTCACCCCGCCAGCGCCGGTACAGCCCGTGCTCGACGCCCGCCGCGTCCAGGACGCGTCCGGCGACGAAGTCCACCAGGTCCTGGATGTGCGTCGCGCCCGCGTAGAAGGCCGGTGAGGCGGGGACCACGGCCGCGCCGGCGTCGTCCAGGGTCACCAGATGCCGGAGGGTACGGCCGTCCAGCGGGGTCTCCCGGACGGCCACCACCAGTCTGCGCCCCTCCTTCAGGGTGACGCTCGCCGCCCGCTGCAGCAGGTCCTTCGACAGCCCGAGGGCGACACCGGCCACGCACGCCGTCGAGGCGGGCACGATCAGCATGCCCCGGGTGCGGTACGACCCCGAGGACGGTCCGGCGGCCAGGTCCCCGGCGCTCCAGTGCCGTACCCGGTCGGTGCCGAGGTCGACGTCGAAGGAGCCGGGCTTGCCATCGGCCCCGCGGGACAGCCATTCCCGCAGGTCGTCCCGCCAGTGGGCGTCCCGGAAGGAGATGCCGGTCTCGTCGAGCAGGGTGAGCCGCGAGGCCCGGCTGACGACCAGGTCGACGCTTTCGCCCGCGGCGAGGAGCGCGCGCAGAACCGAGGCGGCATACGGGGTGCCGGAGGCACCGGACACCCCTACGATCCAAGGCGTACGCCGCGTCTCTCCTGGCTTGACTGGGTTCACGACACCGAGCCTATCCGGCCGCGCGGGGCGGGAACCGGTCAAGGGGTGCCGGGCGTTCTCCGGAGGGGACGCGCAAGCAGTGGGGGTCGACATGTCGGGTACGCCGGGCACGCTGGGCACGGGGCGCGACCGGTCGCCCGGAGACCGTGCGACGACCGCGGCCAAGCTGATGGTGGGCTGGGTCGCGCTGCTGTGGCTGCTGGAGGTCGTCGACGTGGCCAGCGGCCATGCGCTGGACCGCTTCGGCATCGTCCCGCGCGTCCCGTCCGAGCTGGCCGACGTCGTCCCCGCCTCGTTCATCCACTTCGGCTTCGCCCATGTGGCCGCCAACAGTCTGCCGCTGCTCGTCCTCGGTTTCCTCGCCGCGCTGGGCGGGATCGGCCGCTTCCTCGCGGTCTGCGCCCTGATCGTCGTCGCGGACGGCCTCGGCGTCTGGCTGGTCTCCCCGGAGTACAGCAACACCGCGGGCGCGTCCGGCCTGGTCTTCGGCCTCTTCGGCTTCCTCCTGGTCAGCGGCTTCGTGGAGCGCCGGCCGGTCGGTGTCCTGGTCGGGGTGCTGATCGCCGCGATATGGGGCGGCTCCATCCTGGCCGGCATAGCCCCGACCCAGGCCGGCGTCAGCTGGCAGGGCCATCTGATCGGGCTGGCGGCGGGGGTGGCGGCGGCGTTCCTGTTCCGGCGCCGCACCGGGCCCGCCGACGCGCCGCTCGGCCCCTGAGCCCGGGCTCCGCGTCCGGCCCGCTCCGCCGGGCGTTCCAGACCGTCCCACCGGATGGAGTTCCCGGGTCACGTCCCCGCAGGTGAGCGACTGGGACATCCCAGGAACTCCCGGGACGTCCCGGATCGTGGCGCCACCGCCGGAGCGCCGGACAGTCTGGAGGCGCATGCGCACCGCACCACCGGCCCGATCCGACAGGCAGTCGGCTCCGGCCTCGGCGAGCGGAGACGCATGCGGGTCCGAGCGTGCACGTGCGACGCACGGCGCGCCGCGGCCCGGAACCGACCCCCTCTCGGAAGGAACACCCATGCAGCTTCGCCTCCGTACCGGAGCCGCCGCCCTGGCCGCGACCGCCGCACTCGTCGGCGCGGCCGGAGCCACGGCTCCCGCCGCGGTCGCGGCGCCCGCGACCGCCGGGAAGGCCGCCGCGTCGTCCTGCACCTACGGCAGCATCGGCTGGTACTGCGGCCACTACTACGCCACACCGCAGCGCAGTGTCACGCTCTCCTACGGCAGCAGCGGAGCCGCCGTCCGCGAGCTGCAGGACCTGATCGGCTCGACGACGGCCTACTACGCGTACCACAACCAGCCTCTCACCGTGGACGGTCAGTTCGGGCCGCAGACCCGCAGTGCCGTCCGCTGGTTCCAGGGCCACTACATGGGGAAGGGCGCGGTCGACGGCATCGTCGGCCCGAAGACCTGGCGCGAGCTGCGCGGCTGACCCGGCGCACCGCCCCCGCCCGGAGACAGACCCGACCGGCCCGGCACCGGGCCTCGGACGGGTGTCCCGCAGGCACTCGACGGACTTCCGCAAGCACTCGGCGGAGTTCCCCACGCACTCGAAGGAGTCACCCATGCACCACACCCGGCAGCACCCCCACGGTGGACCGCGCCGGACGGCGGTCACCGCCGCTGCCGCCGCTGCCGCCGCCGCCCTGATCCTGCTGCCCGCCGGTTCCGCCCAGGCGGCCGGCGGCGCGTCATCGGCTCCGGCCGCCGCCAAGGCCGCGGCCGGCTGCTCCGCTGTCAGCACCGTCGGCCGCTACTGCGGCTACCACGCGGGCACGGCCTGGGCCCAGCGCGGCAGCACCGGCGCCCATGTCAGGGAGATCCAGGCGCTGATCAACGAAACCACCCGCTTTCCGCAGGCCAGCGGCAAGAGGCTGGCCGTGGACGGCATCTACGGCCCGGCGACGGAGACCGCGGTCGAATGGTTCCAGTGGTACTACATCGGCGTGAGCGCCTCCGACGGCATCGTCGGCCCCCAGACCTGGGAGGAACTGCGCTACGGCAAGCGCTGAGCCACCGGTCCCAGACCGGTGGCTGAGCCACCGGTCCTAGACCGTCAGCCCGCGGACCAGCAGGTCGAGCAGCGCGCACACGAACAGGGCGATGCCGATGAACCCGTTGACGCTGAAGAACGCCCGGTCGACGCGGGTCAGGTCGTGGGGACGGACGATGGTGTGCTCGTAGAGGAAGGCGCCCGCGACGATCAGCAGGCCGAGCCAGAAGAAGGCACCGGCGTCGGTGGCGACCGCGTACCAGACCAACAGCGCGGTCGTCACCGTGTGACAGGCGCGGGCGCCCCAGATCGCGGCCGGGACGCCGAAGCGGGCCGGAACCGAGCGGACACCGATCTCCCGGTCGGTGTCCACGTCCTGGCAGGCGTAGATCAGGTCGAAGCCGCCGATCCAGATGCCCACCGCCAGACCGAGGAGCACCGCGTCCCAGGACCAGCTGCCGGTGATCGCCAGCCAGCCGCCGACCGGGCCCATGGCCTGGGCGAGACCGAGGATGGCCTGCGGGAAGTTGGTGAACCGCTTGCCGTAGGGGTAGACCACCATCGGCACGATCGCGATCGGCGCGAGGGCCAGGCAGAGCGGGTTCAGCAGGGCCGCCGCGCCCAGGAAGACCACCAGGGCGACCAGGGCGCCCGTCCACGCGTGCCGCACCGACATCGCGCCGGTCACCAGCTCGCGGTGGGCGGTGCGCGGGTTCCGCGCGTCGATCTCACGGTCGATGATCCGGTTGACGGCCATCGCGAAGGTGCGCAGACCGACCATGGCGAGGGTGACCAGGAGCAGTCGGCCCCAGTGGATGTTCCGGTCCCACTCGTACATCGCCGTCAGTGCGGCGATGTACGCGAAGGGCAGGGCGAACACCGAGTGCTCGATCATCACCAGCCGCAGGAACGCGCGTGCCCCACCGGGCTGGGGCACCGCGGCGGCGGAGGCGGTCACAGGCCGTATTCCTTCCAGCGCCGCGTCACCCGTTCGGCCGTATCCGGGTCCGAGAGGACCATGTCGGGCCAGCCGCCGTCGCGTGTGTAGCCCTCCTCGGGCCACTTCTTCGTCGCGTCGATGCCCGCCTTGCCGCCCCAGAACTGCTGGTAGGAGGCGTGGTCGAGATGGTCGACGGGGCCTTCGACGACGGTGAGGTCGCGGGCGTAGTCGGTGTTGCCGAGCGCGCGCCAGGACACCTCGTGCAGATCGTGGACGTCGCAGTCGGCGTCCACCACCACGATCAGCTTGGTCAGCGACATCATGTGCGCGCCCCAGACGGCGTGCATCACCTTCTGGGCGTGCTTGGGGTACTTCTTGTCGATCGAGATGATCGCGCAGTTGTGGAAGCCGCCGGACTCGGGGAGGTGGTAGTCGACGATGTCCGGCACGATGATCTTGAGGAGGGGGAGGAAGAAGCGCTCCGTGGCCCGTCCCAGCGGCCCGTCCTCCGTCGGGGGGCGGCCGACCACGATCGACTGGAGCAGCGGACGCTTCCGCATCGTCACGCAGTCGATCTTCAGCGCGGGGAAGGGCTCCTGCGGGGTGTAGAAGCCGGTGTGGTCGCCGAAGGGCCCCTCGGGCAGCATCTCGCCGGGCTCCAGCCAGCCCTCCAGCACCACCTCGGCCTGCGCCGGCACCTGCAGCGGCACGGTCTTGCAGTCGACCATCTCGATCCGCTTGCCCGCCACGAACCCGGCGAACAGGTACTCGTCGATGTCGCCGGGCAGCGGGGCGGTGGAGGCGTAGGTCACGGCGGGCGGGCAGCCGAAGGCGATGGCGACCGGGAGCCGCTCGCCGCGGCGGGCGGCGACCTGGTAGTGGTTCCGGCTGTCCTTGTGGATCTGCCAGTGCATGCCGATGGTGCGGCTGTCGTGCCGCTGCAGCCGGTACAGCCCCAGATTGCGGACGCCGGTCTCCGGGTCCTTGGTGTGGGTCAGGCCCAGGTTGAAGAAGGAGCCGCCGTCCTGCGGCCAGGTGAACAGCGCCGGGAGCCGGTCCAGATCGACGTCGTCGCCCTGCAGCACGACCTCCTGCGCGGGCGCGCTGTCGGACTTGACCTTCTTCGGCGGTACGTGGGTCATCGCGCCGAGCTTGCCGAAGGCCTCGCGCACGCCGACGAACCCGTGCGGCAGCTCGGGCCTGAGCAGCCCGCCGATCTTGCCGGAGATCTCGTCGTACGACTTCAGGCCCAGCGCCTTGAGCAGCCGGCGGTCGGTGCCGAAGACGTTCATCGCCAGCGGCATCGCGGAGCCCTTCACGTTCTCGAAGAGCAGCGCGGGACCGCCGGCCTTGTTCACCCGGTCGACGATCTCCCCGACCTCCAGATACGGGTCCACCTCGGCCTTGATGCGCTTGAGGTCGCCCTCGCGCTCCAGCGCCCTGAGCAGGGAGCGAAGATCGTCGTAAGCCATGGGGTCCAGTATCCCCGAGCGGCTACCCTGGCCCTGTACCGCCCACCGCTTTCGCACGATTCGCTGGAAGAGGCCGCATGCTCCGGGTGCTGATGTTCCTCGTGCCACTGGCGTTGAGCGTCTATGCGTTCATCGACTGCATCAGCACGAAGGACGAGGACGTGCGCCACATCCCCAAGCCGCTGTGGGCGATCCTCGTCCTGCTGTTCCCGCTGGTCGGATCGATCTCGTGGATCCTCGCGGGCAAGAAGCGGCACGGGTCCGCTCCGCTGGGCCGCGCCCAGGGTCCGGGCCAGGGCCGGGCGCAGTGGGTCGCGCCGGACGACAATCCGGACTTCCTCAAGTCCCTCGGCCAGGACAAGGACCGGGACGGGGACAAGGACGGCGGCCCTGACAAGGACCGCGGCCGGGACAGGGACCGTGACGAGGATCCCAAGGGCGACTGAGCCGGGCCCGGCTCAGCTCCGCGTCCAGCGCTGTGACGCCTCCCCCGCGCAGGTGGACGTCGCCACACCGCCGCCGAAGGCCAGGTCGAGGCAGCCGCCGTTGCTGACGCTCCGGATCGATCCGCCGGACCCCGACTTCCAGCGCGCCGCCGTGCTGTCGCAGCCGCCGATGAAGACCGCCTGGCCCAGCATGTTCGCGTACAGGCACCCGCCGTTGGCCTGGTTGACGAGCCGGAAGCTGCCACCCGACGCGGCCTGGACGGTCCAGGAGGCGGCGGCGCCCGAGCAGGAACCGTCGGACGCGGCGCTGAAGACGGCGGTGAGGCAGTTGCCGTTGTCGCCGTTGCGGTAGCGGTACGGGCCCGAGCCGGGGGCCGGGGCGGAGGTCGACGCACCTCCGGAGCTACCACCGGAGCTGCCACCGGAGCTGCCACCGGAGCCGCCTCCGGAACTCCCGCCGGAGCTGCTCGACCCGCCAGAAGCACCGGAACCGCCCGAACTCCCAGAGCTCCCAGAGCTCCCAGAGCTCCCGGAACTCCCGGAACTCCCGCCGGAGCTGCCGGACCCGCCTGAGCCGTTCGAGCCGCCCGACCCGTTCGAGCCGCCCGACCCGTTCGAGCCGCCGCCCGTGCCGGAGCCGCCGCCCGCACCCGTACCGGTGTCGGCACCCCCACCGCCACCGGCGCCCGAGCCGCCCGTGGCACGGGAGGTGTCCCCGCCCGAACCGCCGCCCTGGCCGGCGCCGTTCCTGGCCGATCCGCCCCCGGTGTCCTTGCCGTTCCCGCCCTTCCCGCCGTCCTTGTCCGCGCCCTGCGACGACGACGGGGACGCGGACTCCCCAGGGGTGCTCCCCTCCGCGCCCGAGGCGGACGAACCGGGTCCGGGCGACGCCGTGACGGCGGCCGAGGCGGACGGCCCCGCGTCGGCTCCGGTGGCCGGGTCGGAGACGTTCGGCAGGAGCTGGATCGCGAGCGTCGTCCCGGCGGCCACCACGACGACGGGCACGACGGCGAAGAAGGGGCGGGCCCGGCGCCGGGCGCCCTTCTTCCCCTTCTCCCCCGTCTCCTGCTGCTTCTGCTTCTCCGGCTGTCCCGGCCGCGCAGCACCCGCGGGCTGCGGCTCCGGCTCCGGCTCCGGCTCGGGCTCGGGCTCGGGCTCGGGCGGCAGTTCGCCGGGTTCCGGCACCCGCGCGGCGAAGGCGGCCCGCTCGGCCAGCCGGGCACTGACCGTCTCCGGCCACAGCGGCGCGGCGAACGGGCCGTGCCGGTCGGCGAGTCCGACGAGCTCGGCGGCGCTGGGCCGCCCTTCGTAGTCCTTGTCGAGGCAGGACGCGACGACTTCGGCAAGCTCGGCGTCGAGTGCGTGCAGGGCGCCGAGGTCGGGTTGCTCGTGCACGATGCGGTAGAGCACCGCGTGCCCGGACTCCTCGCCGAACGGAGGCCGCCCGGAAGCGGCGTACGCGAGGACCGAGCCGAGGGCGAAGACGTCGACGGCGCTGCTCGACGCCCGGTTGCCCGAGGCCTGTTCGGGCGACATGTAGGCGGGCGTGCCGACCACCATGCCGGTCCGGGTCACCTGGCTCTGCTCGGCGGCGCGGGCGACCCCGAAGTCGATGAGCGTGAGCCCGTCGAGGGTCAGCATCGCGTTGGACGGCTTGAGGTCCCGGTGCACCATGTCCAGCGCGTGCACCGCGGCCAGTCCCGAGGCGGCCTCCCGCAGCAGCAGCCACAGCGCGTCGGCGGGCAGCGGTCCGTGCAGCTCGACGGCCTCGTGCAGGGTGATGCCGGGTACGTAGGCGGTGGCGAACCAGGGCGGCCGGGCCTCGCGGTCACCGGCGAGCAGCGGTGCGGTGGCCTCCTCGGGCAGCCGGGACAGGTTGTCCAGCTCGTGCCCGAAGCGGCGGACGAAGTCGGGGTCCTCGGCGACGACGGAGGGCAGCACCTGCTTGACCGCGACGTGGCGGCCCTCGTGGACGCCGAGGAACACCCGGCCCATGCCTCCGGCGCCGAGCCGTCCGATCAGCGGGATCGGCCCGATCCGCCGCGGGTCGTCCGCCTCCAGCGGTTCGGCCCCGCTGCCCGAGAGTTCCGGCCCTTGCCCCTGTGGCCCGTTCACGCTCTCCCCGTCTCCCCCGTCTCCCCCGTCGGCCTGGCCGGACCCGCGTCCGTGCGCTCCCCCCCGGAGCCCGCACGGACGGACACGGATCCGGGCGTGGGCACCAGTCTGGTCCATCGTCCCGTCCGTGAAAAGTCTTTCTAGAAAACAGTTCTATTTCAGCGGGCGTACGAACCGAGGCCGATCAGGCAGTACACGTACTCGTTGATGGTCGCGCCGTTGAGGGTGTAGCGGGAGGAGAAGGCGTACTGCGTCCGGGGGTTGTCCTCGCAGCGGCTCAGGTCCGAGGTGAGCGGGATGGTCTCGATCACCTTGTAGTGCGCGTCCGACGCCGAGCAGGACACCTCGTCGACATCGTCGACCTCTTGCGCGGTCGTGGAGGTGGGCAGGCTGCCGTTGAGGCAGGTGCCGGACTCGTACGGGTCCGGCGGCTCGCTCGGCGAGGCGTAGGGGTCGCTGCTCTCGGGAGTGTACGGCGAGGGACTGTACGGACTCGACGGGCCCGACGGGCTCGACGACCCGGCCGCCGCGTCGGAGCCGTCGGCGCCGCCGCAGCCGGTGAGCGCCAGCGAGAACCCGAGGGCCGCGGCGGCGAGCAGTGCCGGGCGGAAGCGGCCCGGGCGAGCGGCGGCCGAGGGGTGCTGCGAGGAAGACACGGGCGACTCCAGGTCCTGGCGTAGGGCGTGCGACGAGGCACCAGTGTGCTCCGCCGCGGCGGCTTACTGTAGTGGATTTCTAGAAATGAACTCTAAAAATTCACCTGCTGCGGCGCAGGAGGGCCCGTGCTCTACCCTGTCGGTCACCGCCCCCCACCAGGCAACCGGCCCAGCACGACACCGAGGACGGCCATCGATGAGCCCCAAACAGCACCGCGGGGAGGTCACCGCCGACCTGCTGCTCGACACCGCCCTCCGCCTCTACACGGAGTCGGGCGAGCAGGGCGTCACCGTCAGCGCCGTGACCAAGGCGAGCGGGGTCAGCCTCGGCAGCCTCTACCACCACTTCGGGAGCCTGGACGGCCTGCTCACCGCCCTCACGGAACGCTGGACGCACCGGCTGCTGGGGCAGTTGGTCACCGCGGTGACAGCGACCGACACCGGCCCGGACGGAATCCGGGCCGTGGTCGAGGCCTACGTCGGCTTCGTCCGCGAGCACCCCGGCGCCGCGCTGCTCATCCACTCGCCCTACGCGGACGAACGCATGATGGCCAGGGCTCCGGAGCTGCGGGAGGCGCATGCCCCGAGCGTGTCGGCGTTCGCCCTCTGGGCGCAGCCCCGCATCGAGTCCGGCGAACTCGCCCCGCTGCCGCTGCCGTTGGTGGAGACGCTGGTCCTGGGCCCGGTGGTGGGGCTCGCCCGGCGCTGGCTGGCCGGCATCCAGGACATCGACCTCGACGAGGCGGTACGTATCCTGCCGGACCGGATCTGGCGGTCGATCAGCGCGGACCCGGACTGAACCGGGCCCGCGCCGGGATCACTGGCCGTCGAAGAACTCTTCGGCCCGGGTCGCACCGAGTGCTCCGTCAGGCCAGAGGTCCACGTGTCCCGCGACGCGATGGAGGAACCCGCCCTGCTCGGCGGTATCCAGGCTCAGCAAGATCAGAGCAGCGGACCCAGAGGCTGACAGAACGTCCGCCCTGAGCACATCACAGGTCCGGCTGTGCCGCACGAAGACGGCCGGATCGTCGCTGAAATGCCCCCGGTCCAAGGACTCGGAGTACACCCAGCGCTGTCCGTCGGGCATCTCGATCAACGACAGAGAAGTGTCCGGGCGATCGATGTCCTCACGGCCCGCGGGGGTTACCGGCGCAGTTTCGCGGACTACGCGGTACTGGAGAGCGGCCCCGGCGATGACACAGCGCGGCCACCCCCGCAGGACGGGCTCAGTCAGTCTGTTCCAGGACCGCGACGAGCCGCTCGAACCGCGCCCGCCAACGCTGTTCGCTCTCCCGGCCACCGCGGAACTCATGAGTGAAGCGGAGGGCTGCGCCCCGGTCGCCGTCGCGTTCCAGGTGGAACCGGATCCGCCCGCCGTCCTCCAGCGTGTACTCGGCGACCCGGTCCACGTCCCAGGCGGTGACCCGGCCGGTCCCGATGTCCCGCAGGGTGACCGCGCCGCCGAGCCGGGCTTCGAGGACGTCGGCCGGGGTGAACCAGGCGGCGAGCCCCGTCGGTGTGGACAGGGCGGGCCAGACCTCCTCCATGGGCCGGGGGAGCCGCACCAGGAAGTGCAGGATGTGCGTGCTCCCGCGCGTCCGGCTGGCGCCCTGTTCGATGGAACCGGTCATACCTCCAGCGTGACTCCGGCCTTCGCAAAATGCACACGGCCGCACACCAAGATCGTGATATTCATAGAGCGACCCCGAACATCCATGCGATGTTCATGAAAACGGGAGGGAACCCCACGTGAAGAAGAACCTCGGCCGGTCCGCTTCGGTCGCCGCCGCCGCGTCCGTCCTCGCCCTGGGCGCCACGCTGGCGAGCGCCGGTACCGCCAGCGCGCACCCGTCGGTGAAGTTCGACTACTCCAGCAACCAGATCATGGTGCTCACCGGCGGTACCCCCGCCGGCTACGCGAACTGGTTCGCGGACCCGCAGGCGGGCTGGCCGGGCGACCTGATCACCGCCTACGACTCCAAGTCCGACGGGTACGGCATCGAGGCCCACCTCAGCAACGGGCGCGTCGCCTCGACCCGGGGCCACAACGCCCCGTACACCGACAAGGCCTCCGGCAACCTCCCCGAGGGCAAGAGCTACAAGATGTGGGTCTGCCTGGTGAAGGGCAGCTGGTCCTCCTGCTCCTCGAAGATCACCGTCACGGCCTGACCCCCGCCTCGTCCACCACGGCACGGCGGAGCACCGCCGTGTTGCTGGTGACGGTGCCCTTCTCGACGTCCGAGTAGTCCTCGGTGGCCACGCTGCGCTCACCGAGGAACTCGTACGTCGTCCGGTCGAAGATCCACTCGTCGCGGGTGGGGTTGTCCGGGTCCTCGCGGGTGATGGCCACTCCCTTGCGCCCGGCGGCGTCGACCGCGTTCTCGACGATCGTCACGCCGGGGATCCGCGCGACCGCCCGGTAGAGCGCGGCACCCTGCTCGGGCGGCACGACGGCGTTCCGGATCAGGTCGGCGACCAGCACGTACATCGCCTGATGGGTCTCCTGGCCGCTGTACTCCGGGGCGGTCTCGCGCAGCCAGTCGTACATCTCGTCCGGATCGGTGGGCAGCGTGGACAGGTGGCGGTAGTTGGTCGTGACCTCGTAGCCGGCCTCTCCCGGCTGTGCGTCGGGGTCCGTCGACCACCGGCCCCGTCCCGTCTCCTGCATGAGCCCCTTGCGGGTGCCGTCCACCGCGTGCCAGCTCTCCAGCCGGTGCAGCGGCGGAATCCTCGTCTTCGTCCCCTCGCCGGTCTGCGAGTAGGACACCTTGCTGTCCACGTACACGTACTGGTCGTCGCGGATCTCGCCGTAGTCGCCGCCGCGCTCGGCCGCCAGGGCGATGTCCTCCAGCAGCGCGACCGTCGCCCGGCTCGGGGGCTTCGCGCTCGCGTCGCCGCCGGAGCCCGGCGGCAGCAGCACGAGGGAGACGGCGGCGGCCGTGGCGACGGCAGCCGCGGCGAGTGCCGGGCGCAGCCACCCCCGGCGGGCGCGGGTGGTCTGTTCTTCCTGCCGGATCTCGGTCATCAGATGCTCCTTGAGGAGGCGGTGACGGCCCGGCCGGAGGTCCCTCTCGGGAAGCTGGTTCATCGGTTTCCCTCCGTGATGGGCCCGACCGCGCGGGTGCGGTCGTCACCTCTCATCTGTCCGTGAGCGGCGGACGGTTCCATACGTTCGAGATGTTTCGCGAGCTTTGTCCGGGCTCGGGAGAGCCGGGAGCGAACGGTGCCCACCGGCACGCCGAGCGCCTCCGCGGCGGCGCGGTAGTCCAGTCCCGACCACACGCACAGTGCGAGCACCTCCCGCTCGGCCCGCCGGAGCCCGGCCAGCGCGGCGCGGACGAGGGCCAGTTGTGCCGCGTCGTCCACCCGCCCGGCGACTTCGTCGGCGAAGTCCCGTACTGTCTCGTCGCGCGGCAGCCGCGACACCGCAGCCGCGTGTCTTCGGGCGGCGCGGGTGGTGTTGCGGGCCACGTTGGTCGCGATGCCCAGCAGCCAGGGCCGCAGCGAGCCGCCCTCCGCGTCCAGCCGCCCCCGCAGCCGCCAGGCCTCCAGGAAGGTCAGCGAGACGACGTCCTCGGCCGTGCTCCACTGCCCCGTGAGCCGGAAGGCGTGGTTGTAGACCGAGCGTGCGTACGCGTCGAAGAGGTCGCCGAAGGCGTCGTGGTCCCCCGCACGGATACGGTTCCGCAGATTCGTCTCCACACCCTGTCGTCTGTCCGTACGGCGAAGGCCGGTTCCCGTGACGCGGGTCACGGGAACCGGCCTTCGGCGGCGGCACGGGGCGGGACGGCCGGTGCGCGGGGCCTCAGAAGCCGACGGCCTGGAGCGCGCCCAGGCCCACATCGGCGTACGAGTGCTTGCCGGAGACGAAGATGTTGACGCCGTAGTAGTTGAACAGCCAGCAGGCGAAGGCGACCAGGGCCAGATACGCGGCCTTGCGGCCCTTCCAGCCGGCGGTGGCGCGGGCGTGCAGGTAGCAGGCGTAGGCGATCCAGGTGATGAAGGACCAGGTCTCCTTGGGGTCCCAGCCCCAGTAGCGGCCCCAGGCGTCGCCCGCCCAGATGGCGCCCGCGATGATCGTGAACGTCCACAGCGGGAACACGGCGGCGTTGACGCGGTAGGCGAACTTGTCGAGGGAGGCGGCGGAGGGCAGCCGGTCGAGGACCGAGTCGGCGAAGCGGCCGGGCTTGCCGCCGCTCGCGAGCTTGTTCTCGAAGCCGTCCTTGAACAGGTAGAGGACGGTGGAGACCGCGCCCACGTAGAAGACCGCGCCGCAGAAGATCGCCGTGGAGACGTGGATCCACAGCCAGTACGAGTGCAGGGCGGGCACGAGCTGGTCGCTGGCGGTGTAGAGGACGGTGACGGCCAGACCCAGGTCGAGCAGCACAGTGGTGGTCAGCGGCAGGCCGAGCCAGCGGATGTTCTTCTTGAGGGCGAGCAGCACGAGGTACACGCCCACCGCGGTGGTGGTGAACGTGATGTTGAACTCGTACATGTTGCCCCACGGCGCCCGCTGCACCGACAGGGCGCGGGTGAGCACACCGCCGAACTCCAGCGCGAAGGCCAGCACCGTGAGGGAGATGGCGATCCGCCCGTAGAGGTCGCCCTTGACGGTGTCGCCGTGCGCGCCGGGCCCGTCGGGCACGTCGCGGGTCCCGGAGGTGGACCGGACGACGACCTTGGGGCGCTCCAGGACGGTGGTACCGCCGCCGGCCTGCTTCACCGTCACCGCGGGGGCCGTCCCGGTGCCTGCCTTCGCCCCTGCCGCGGCCTGCGCCTCGGTGGTGAGCGCGGCGGCGGTACGGCCGACCCTGCTGCGGCTGCCGAAGATCCACTCGGCGATGTACGCGAGGAAGGCCAGGGTGTAGACCGCCATCGCGGAGTAGATCAGCGTGTTGCTGAGGTTCGCGAGGTTCTCGTTGGTCGCGGCGGCCAGGTCGACCGCGGCGGCGAGATCGTGGGTGATGGCGAGAGTCACTTCTGCTCAGCCCTCTCGGCAGGTGCGGCTGCGTGGTGGTGTGGGTCGGGGGCTTCGTGGGTGTCGGGCGTGTCGTGGGTGCCGGGCGTGTCGCGGGTGCCGGGCTCCGAAGTGCCGGGCTCGGTGGGCTCCGGGGCGGTGGACTCGAGGCCGGTGGGCTCCGGGGCGGTGGACTGGGGGTCGGTGGACTCCGGGGCGGTGGACTCGGGGTCGAGGTCGGCGGGCTCGGAGTCGGGTGCGCCGGGGGCCTGTGCGTACAGGACCGCGGCAAGATCGCCGAGTTCCTCGGGCACCTTGGCGGACTCGCTGCGGCCGAGGCCGGCCATCTCGACGACGGTGACCCCGTCCGCGCCCCTGACCGCCCGCACCCACACACGGCGGCGCTGGACGAACAGGGAGGCGGCGAGACCGAGGATGGCTGCGAGGGAGCCGGCGAGCGCCCAGCCGCTGGCGGGCTGTTCGGTGACCTGGAAGCCGGCCCACTCCGTGACGCCCTCGAAGGTGACGGTGCCGGCGCCGTTCGGGAGAGTCATGGTGTCGCCCACGGCCAGCTGCTCCTTGAAGAGCTCGCCGTCGGGGTCCTTGAACTCCTCCAGGTTCCGCTTGTCGAGCTGGTAGACGCTCTGCGGGAAGCCCGCGTCCACGCCGAGGTCGCCGTGGTAGGCGGAGAGCGCCAGCATCGGATTGAGCGGCGCCGGGAACTGGGACACCATCGTGGTGCCCTTGCCGCCGTACGTCGGCAGGAACCAGGCGTTGAAGCCGAGCTGCTCCTTCTCCCCCTTGGCGTTGCGGTAGCCGTCCATGACCTTGACGGCGCCGGAGGAGGTGACCATGGCGTCCTGCGGCAGCAGGGGCACGGCCTCGTGGTCCATGACCACGTTGCCCCGGGCGTCCTTGACGGTGAGGATCGGCGCATAGCCGTGGCTGACCAGGTAGATCTTCGAACCGTCGATCTCCAGCGGCTCGTTGACCTTGATCGTGGTGGTCTTCTCCGCGCCGTACGCGCCCTCGCTGTAGGTGAGGTGGGCCTCGAAGGTGCGCGGGGTGCCGCGGTTGGGGCCGGTCGGCTCGTAGGTGCCGTTGAAGTCCTTCAGGGTGAAGCTGAACGGGTCCAGGTCGTCCGCGGCGAAGAGGTTGCCGGACTTGAAGTCGTCGTACTGGGTGAGGGTGTTGGAGAAGCCGCCGCCCTCCAGGATCAGCTTGTTGCCCTCGTACCGGAACAGCTGGCCCCAGGCGAAGGCGATCAGCATCACGATCAGGGCGACATGGAAGACGAGGTTGCCGAGCTCACGCAGATAGCCCTTCTCGGCGGCGACCGCGTCCCCGCTGACATGGGCGCGGAAGCGGCGCCTGCCCATCAGGGCGAGCGCGGCCTCGCGGACCTGCTCCGGCTCGGTCTGTGTGCGCCAGGTGGTGTAGGCGGGCAGCCGGGTCAGGCGGCGGGGCGCGCCGGGCGGGCGGCTGCGCAGCTGGCCCACGAACTGCCAGGTGCGCGGGACGATGCAGCCGATGAGGGAGACGAACAGCAGGATGTAGATCGCCGAGAACCACACCGAGCTGTAGACGTTGAAGAGGCCGAGCTTGTCGTAGACCGGGGCGAGCGTCTCGTGCTTCTGGCGGAAGAGCTCGACCTGGGTGGGGTCGACGCCGGTCTGCGGGATCAGCGAGCCGGGGATCGCGCCCAGCGACAGCAGCAGGAGCAGCAGCAGCGCGACCCGCATCGAGGTGAGCTGCCGCCAGAACCAGCGGACCCAGCCGACGACGCCCAGGGCGGGCAGGTTCGGCTCCTCGGTGGGGGCCGTGGACAGCCGGGATCCGGCGTCGCCCAGCTGCTGGTCGTCGCGGGCCTGCGGGGTCTCGTCGGTGGTGACCCCGGCCACGTCGGTGGTGACCCCAGCCGCGTCGCTGGTGACCCCAGCCGCGTCGGTGGTGGCCTCGGTCGCGTCGGTGGTCGCCTCGGTCATCGGTCAGATCCCCACAGTGAAGCCGTTGGACCAGGTCTGCATCTGCGCCACCATGCTGTCCCAGGCGCCGGTCAGCAGCAGCAGACCGGTCACGATCATCATGGTGCCGCCGATGCGCATCACCCAGACATAGTGGCGCTTGATCCAGCCGAAGGCGCCGAGCGCCTTGCGGAAGGCGACCGCGGCGAGCACGAAGGGCACGCCGAGGCCGAGGCAGTAGGCGACGGTCAGTACGGCGCCGCGGCCGGCGCCCGCCTGACTGGAGGAGAGCGCCAGCACGGACCCGAGGGTCGGGCCGATGCAGGGTGTCCAGCCGATGCCGAACAGCGCGCCCAGCACCGGGGCGCCGACCAGCCCCGTCGCGGGCCGCCGGTGGAAGCGGAACTCGCGCTGGGTGAACCAGGGCATCAGCCCCATGAAGAAGACGCCCATGAGGATCATGAAGACGCCCAGCACCCTGGAGAGGATCTCCTTGTTCTCCTGGAGCGTCTGCCCGAAGTAGCCGAGCAGCGCCCCGCTGGAGACGAACACGGCGGTGAAGCCGAGCACGAACAGGGAGGCGCCGACCACCATCCGCCCGCGCCGCGCGTCGGCCAGATCAGTACCGGTGACCCCGGTGACGTAGGAGAGGTAGCCGGGGACGAGGGGCAGGACGCAGGGCGAGAAGAAGGAGACGAGCCCGGCGAGCAGGGCGATCGGCAGCGCCAGCAGGAGCGCCCCGTCGCGTACCGTCGCGCCGGGATCCGCCGCGAGCGTCGAGACTGCGCTCACGTCACTTCTCCGCGAGGACCGGGTCGACCATCTTGCGCAGCTTCTCCTCGGTCAGCGGCTGGAGGGCGCGGGAGGCGATCTTCCCGTCCCGGTCCAGGACGAGGGTGGAGGGGATGGCCTGCGGGTTGAGCGTGCCCTTCTCGAAGCGGAGCATCAGCTTGCCCGAGGGGTCGTACAGGCTGGGGTAGGTGACGCCCTGCTCCTCCTCGAAGCGGAGGGCCGCGGCGGTACTGGTGTCGCGGGTGTTGATGCCGACGAACCGGACGCCCTGGTCCTTGGTGTCCTGGTAGACCTTCTCGAAGTTCTTGGCCTCGGCGCGGCACGGCCCGCACCAGGAGCCCCACACGTTGAGGACGACGATCTTGCCGCGGTAGTCGGCGACGTCGAGCTGCCCGCCGTCGACGGTCTCGCCGGACAGCTCGGGTGCCTGGTGCCGCTCGCCCTTCGCCACGGTGGCGATGCCGTCGGTGCCGGTGACGAAGTTGGTGTCACCGCCGCCGCCCGAGGTCCCCCCGGAGCTGCACGCGGTCGCGAACAGTGCGCACGCGGCGGCGCCCGCGGTCAGGGCGGCACGGCGACGGACGCGGACCGTGGTGCGGTTCGAGCGCTGGGAGGCGCGGCTGTCGGCACTCATGTGAAAAGTTTCGCATGTCCGTTCCGGGGATCTTGCCCACCCCCCTCACGGGTGAGAACCCGCATTTCAGAGCCGTTTCCGGCGTCTCGTTCGCAGGATCGCCCGCGCACTCAGGTCCGCTTCCAGCCCTCCGCCGGCGCCTGGCCGACCTCCAGTCGGCGCAGCTGCGCGAGCACGTCCGGCTTCTGCACGTCCAGCCAGTCGGTGAACTGCCGGAAGGAGACCATCCGGATGTCCCCGCCCTTGTCCCGCTCCCTGGCGATGTGCTTGAGGGACTCCTCCACGGCATCCATGTAGATGCCGCCGTTCCACTCCTCGAAGTGGTTGCCGATGAAGAAGGGTGCCCGATTTGACTCATACGCCCGCTTGAATCCCTGGATGTAGGCCTGCGCGGACTGCTCGCGCCAGGCCGGGTAGTTGTGCGGCGGCGCCTTGGTGGTGTTCACCGACTGGTTGGCGAGCATGTTGTAGTCCATCGAGAGGACCTCGAAGGAACGTCCGGGGAAAGGTATCTGCTGGAGCGGAAGGTCCCATATGCCCTGCTTCCTCACCGGCCACACCTGACGACCGCCGGGCGAGGAGGCGTCGTAGCGCCAACCCAGCTCACGGGCGGCGGGCAGCAGCTTGTCCTGGCCGAGAAGGCAGGGCGTACGGCCGCCGACCAGTTCCTTGTCGTAGTCGAAGGGCAGCGACGGCAGATCGGTCCAGCCGGTGTTGGTGCGCCACTGCTTGACGAAGGACTTCGCCTGGTCGATCTCGCTGCGCCACTGCTTGGGCGTCCAGTTGCCGACCGAGCCGGAGCCGGCGCAGAAGTGGCCGTTGAAGTGGGTGCCGATCTCGTGCCCGTCCAGCCAGGCCCGGCGGATGTTGGTCAGCGTGTCCTTGATGTGGCCGTCGGTGAGGTATCCGATGTCGGAGGCGCCGCGGCGGTTGTTCGGCGGGTCGTAGAGCCGCTTCTTCGACTCGGGCAGGAGATACAGCCCGGAGAGGAAGAAGGTCATGTGCGCGCCGTGTTCCTCGGCCAGGTCCAGGAAGCGCGGGAAGAGGCCGTTGCCGACCTCGCCCGCGCCGTCCCAGGAGAAGACGACGAACTGCGGCGGTTGCTGCCCCGGCTCCAGCGGCACCGGCTCGTCCGGCTGGTGGGGCTGCTTCCCGGTGTACGACGTGGAGCCGTCGCCGATCGGACGGGCCTTCGGCGCACTGCTGCCGGACGGCGACGACGACGGGCCGCCGGAACCGCCGGCCGCCCCGGAACCGTCCGACGGTGTACGGGAGTCCGACCCGGGAGAGCCGCAGCCCGCCAGTCCGACGGCCGCCGCGGCACCCGCACCGAGCCCGAGCATTCCCCTGCGGGTGAGAGAGCGCATCGCTTCCCCGATTCTCACGTCCTCTGGTGGTCACCCAGTCAGAGGACATGAGAGAAGGGGTGGTTCCGGATTACTTCCGGAAATCTGTGCGGATTCCGTAACGAAAGGTGATCAAGTCGGGCGGAAGCGACGAGCCTCGATTCAGGCCCCGTACGCCTTGGACTGCCCCTTGACCGGCTTGGCGCCGGCCAGGAGGTGGGCCGGGACCAGATCGCGGGCCGGTTCGGTGTAGCCGACGGAGACGATCCGGTCGCCCTGGTACGTGAACGTCGTCAGTGACGCCAGCGTGCACTGGCGGCGGCGCGGGTCGTGCCACAGGCGGCGCTTCTCCACGTAGGACCGCACGATCCAGATCGGCAGCTGATGGCTGACCAGCACCGCCTCGTGCCCGCGGGCACGGTCCTTGGCGGCGTCGAGCGCGCCCATCATCCGGATCACCTGGTCGACGTACGGCTCGCCCCAGGACGGCTTGAACGGGTTGACCACGTGCTTCCAATTGGCGGGCCGGCGCAGGGCGCCGTCGCCGATGCCGAAGGTCTTGCCCTGGAACACGTTCTCGGCCTCGATCAGCCGCCCGTCGGTGTCGAGGTCCAGCCCGTGCACCTTGGCGATCGGCGTCGCCGTCTCCTGCGCCCGCTCCAGCGGGGAGGCGACGGCGTAGGTGATGTCCCGGGGGGCGAGGTGCTCGGCGACCCGGTCGGCCATCCGCCGGCCCAGCTCGGACAGGTGGTAGCCGGGCAGCCGCCCGTACAGGACCCCGTCGGGGTTCTCGACCTCGCCGTGCCGCATCAGGTGGACGACGGTGATGTCGTCGCCGTGCGCACCCCGGGCGTTCCCGCCGGTCCCGCCGTTCCCGGTGCTGCCGGTGCTGCCGGTGCTGCCTGCGTTCCCGGTGCTCATGCCGTCGCCTCCGCAGCCGCCCGGGCCGCCGCCGGAAGGGCGTCGGCGATGCGCTGCACGGCGAGCTCGTCGTGCGCGGTGGACACGAACCAGGACTCGAAGGACGACGGCGGCAGATAGACGCCGCCCGCCAGCATCGCGTGGAAGAAGGCGGTGAACCGGAACGACTCCTGCGCCCTGGCCTCGTCGTAGTTGTTCACCTGCCCGTCGGTGAAGAACACCGAGAACATGTTGGAGGCGGTCTGCAGGGTGTGCGCGACGCCCTCCTTGGCGAGTGCCTCCGTGACGAGGCCCTGGATCTGCGCGGACACGGCGTCGACCCTGACGTACGCGGCGTCGTCGAGGAGCCGCAACTGGGCGAGGCCGGCGGCGGTGGCGACCGGGTTCCCGGAGAGGGTGCCGGCCTGGTAGACGGGCCCGGCCGGGGCGAGGTGCGCCATGACGTCGGCGCGTCCGCCGAAGGCCGCGGCGGGGAAACCGCCGCCCATGACCTTTCCGAAGGTCATCAGGTCGGGGACGACGCCCTCGACGCCGTACCACCCGGCCCGGCTGGTGCGGAAGCCGGTCATGACCTCGTCGGACACGAACAGCGCGCCGTTCGCGGCGCAGGCGTCCTTGAGCCCCTGGTTGAACCCGGGCAGCGGGGTGACGACGCCCATGTTGCCGGGAGCGGCCTCGGTGATCACGCAGGCGATCTCGCCGGGGTGGGCGGCGAAGGCGGCGTGCACGGCGTCGAGGTCGTTGTACGGCAGCACGATCGTGTCGCCGGCCTGGGCACCGGTGACGCCGGGCGTGTCGGGCAGCGCGAAGGTGGCGACGCCGGAGCCGGCGGCGGCGAGGAGCGAGTCGACGTGGCCGTGGTAGCAGCCGGCGAACTTGATCACCTTGGTGCGCCGGGTGAAGCCGCGGGCGAGGCGGATGGCCGACATGGTGGCCTCGGTGCCGCTGGACACGAGCCGGACCTGCTCGAGGGGGGCGATCCGGGCGATCATCTCCTCGGCGAGCGCGACCTCGCCCTCACCGGGTGTGCCGAAGGAGGTGCCGCGGGCCACGGCCTCCTGCACGGCGGCCGTCACCTCGGGGTGCGCATGCCCGACGATCATCGGCCCCCAGGAGCACACGAGGTCGACGTACTCCCGCCCGTCGGCGTCCGTCAGATACGGCCCGGTGCCCGACACCATGAACCGGGGGGTGCCGCCGACGGCGCGGAAAGCCCGCACCGGCGAGTTCACGCCGCCGGGCGTGACGGCCGCCGCACGGTCGAAAAGGGCCTGCGAGGCCGGGGCTTCGTACGGATATGCCTGTTCGCTCATGACCTGCGACTTCTCCGACCTTCTCGACCTTCTCCGACTTCTCGGACACCGGTTGCGTGGCTGACCTCCTCAGGGTAGGCCAGGGGGCAGGCCGGCAGCGGGGGCCGGGCGGGCCGTCGGCGCCTGCCCGGGTTGTGACCAGGGCGGTGGCCGGAACCATGGACACGGATGCATACGGATGCCCACGGATGCACACGGATCACGGCCGGATGATCGGACAACCGGTCCGGGAGCCGCGTCGTCTGCCAGACTGGAGCCGGAAACAGGCAGTTCACACGGGGCACATGACCACGGCCTGACGAGAGGCTGCCGACATCCTGCGGACAGATGTTTTCACCGCACGTTTCGGCGGGCTGCCGTGGGGGAGGTCACTGACACGATGATCGGGTTGCGCGGAGGGGTCCGCGCGTCCTAGAAAAGCAGTCGGGTGGAGATATGCATCGCGGTGGCGGACTGGGCGAGGGGACCGACGACCTGGGTCCTCGCCGTGCCCGGCGGGGAAGGCACCGGCGCGAAGCGGAGGACACGACCGAAGCACGTCGGACGTTCGGCACGGACGACGCTGCAGACGGTGCAGACGGAGTACCGAGCGATCCGGGCCGGCCCGACCGACGGGTGGACCGGCTGAGGGCGGGGAGCAGGAATGGTGGTCGGGTGGGGGTGACGTACAAGTATTTCGGCGCGCCCGACGGCGCGACCGCGGCCCGCGTCCCGATCTCCATGCGCCCGGAAGAACTGGGCGGCGACGAGCTCGGGATGAACGGCATGTTCACCAAGATCAAGCCGGAGACCATGGCCGCCATGGTCCTCACCGGCATCGAGGGCGTCCCCCTGCACAAGGTGCCCCCGCTGGAACTGGTCGTCCTCCACCCCGACTACGCGGTCGTCAAGCTCCCGATGACCGTCGTCGACCCGCTCCGCGGCATCGGCGAGGAGGCGGTGGGCGCGGCGGCGTTCATCTGGTCCACGGTCCCCGACCGCGGCGGCCCGCGGGACGCGTTCAACGTCTACCAGCTGCTGCACGAGTGGCAGGACTTCTCGCACCGCCTGCACGAGGCGGGGCATCAGCCGTACTGCCTGGTGTGGCCCTGACCTGGGGTTTTGGTGGGTTCGGGCGGGGCTTTCGGGTCCCGCTCTCACTAGTGCCTGAGAGGGGCCGTCAGGCGGCCAGGGCACATTGAGGGCACATTGGTTTCGCGTGGGGCACCGATGTGCCCTGGGCGGCGGCGGGATCGCCGTCGTCCTCGGTCTCGGCTTCCGTGAAGGCGTCGTCGATCGCCTTGCGGGTACGGGTCTCGCTGGACGGCAGCAGGTGGGTGTACGTCCGCAGCGTGAAGCCCGGGTCCGAGTGGCCGAGGTACTCGGAGAGCGCCTTGATGCTCTCGCCCGCGTCCAGGAGCACGGAGGCATACGCGTGACGGAGGGCGTGCATGCCGTCCTCAGGCGCCGCCTGGAGGTACCTCTCCCCGCGCTCGCGGGGAGGGATCACGCCGGCGGCGACCAGGGCTCGCTTCCAGGCGCCCATGTTGAAGACGCTGCGGTTGTCGCTCGGCCCTTCTCGTCGACGAAAAGCAGCCGGAAGGTCTTGGGCTCGCCGTCGGGCTTCGCCCAGGGCAGCGTGACCGCCGTGGGCGGGAATCGCCTCATGTGGCCCTTGAGGGCAGTGGCCGGCTGCGCCGACAGCGGCACTGACCGGATCCGGTTGCCCTTTGTCAGGGCGAAAACCGGCTTCGTGCCGACGAGCCGCACCTGGCGGTTGACGTGGATCCTCAAGGACCGCAGCTCGCGCCGGCCGAGGTGGGCGACGATGTGGTTGCGAACGGTGGCCTCGTAGCGGAGGGCCGTGGTCGGGCCGACCGAGTTCGCGTCGAGCCACTTCTGGGCGTAGGCGCCGAGCGTCTGCTTCGTCTCGGCGGGAACGACGTAGCTGCCGCTCCGGATTTCGACGTCGACCTCGGCCGCCCGCTTGTCGGCTTCGGCCCTCGTGTGGAAGTTCTCCTTGCGCTGGTGGCCGTCCAGGTCCCGGTACCGAACCTGCCAGCGCTTCCCGGTCCCGTGGTCCAGCGAGCGTGATGGGACGGATAGCTCCAACGAAGGCGCCGGCCTGCTGGACGAGCTGCGCGCAGCGATCGCCCGGTACGTGATCCTGCCAAGTGGCGAGGCGCTGACCGCCGTCATGCTGTGGGTGGGGGCCACGCACATCCAGCCCGCACTGCAGCACGCTCCGCGCCTGGCGGTGGTCGGGCCGGCGAAGCGGTGCGGCAAGTCCCGCCTGCTGGACGTGATCACGGAGACGGCCCACGACCCGCTGATCACCGTGAACACCAGCCCAGCTGTCGTCTTCCGTGCCATCGGTGACGACCCGCCCACTCTGCTGGTGGACTAGGCCGACACCATCTTTGGCAGTATCAAGGCCGCCGAGAAGAACGAGGAACTGCGCGGCCTGCTCAACGCCGGCCACCAGCGCAACCGGCCCGCCCTGCGGATCTCCGGCCCCGAGCACAAGACGCGGAAGTTCCCCACCTTCGCCATGGCCGCGCTTGCCGGCATCGGCGCCCTGCCGGACACGGTCATGGACCGGGCGGTGGTGATCCGCATGCAACGCCGCAAGGACGGCGAGCGGGTCGAACAGTTCCGCTCCCGCCGCGACATCCCCGCCCTGCACACCCTGCGGGACCGCCTGGCGGCCTGGATCCGTCCGCTCATGGACACCGCCGAGGACCTGGTACCGCGGATGCCGGTGCAGGACCGCGCGGCGGACACCTGGGAACCTCTCGGGCCCGGGCGGCGTCTTCCTGGAGGTCCAGGGCGTCGAGGAGGGGCTCGATGTTCACGCTGCCACCGCCTGCGTCTCGCGCCAGGTGGGGGCGTTCGCGCCGGTGAGGCGTCGGGTCATGACGTGGGTCATCGCCCAGTAGACACTGGAGGCGGAGGAGGAGGTGTGGTGCTCGTAGTCGCGGACCGGACGCCGGTGCAGTATCAGGATCCCGTAGGTCTGCTCGGCTCTCCACCGCTTCGGCTGGGGCACGAACCCCTTGACCTGCGGGTTGCGTTCGACGATCTCGACGTCGATGCCCAGGCCGGCGCCGTGCATGACGACCTGATTCTTGAAGCCCTGGTCGGCCAGGGCTTTGCGCACGGTTCCGTCGGCGTGCTCGGCGACCTGGTCAAGCAGGACGATGCCCGCGGCGTTGTCGTGGGTGTTCGCAGCAAGGACGACGACCGCGATGACCAGGCCGAGGACGTCCACGGCCAGGCCGCGCTTGCGGCCGGGCACCCGCTTGGCCGGATCGTGGCCACTCGTGGAGGCGGGGACCCCGGCGGCCACGTGGACACTCTGGGTGTCCAGCACCACCAGGGTCGGGTCCTCTGATCGTCGGGCCCTCTCCCGGACCTGGCAGCGCAGGAGTTCATGAATGACCTGGTCGGTCCCGTCGTCCCGCCAGGCGGCGAAGTAGTAGTACGTCGCGCTCTTCTGCGGCAGGTCGTGCGGGAGATGGGCCCACTGGCAACCGGTCCGCCCCTGGTAGAGGATGGCGTTCACGATCTCCCGCATGTCGTAGGCGCCCTGATGACCGCTGACCGAGCGGTGCCGGTCCTTCCATGCGATGATCACCGGTTCGATCAACGACCACTGCTCGTCCGATAAGTCACTCGGGTACGGCTTGCGTTCACTCACCCGGTCACATCACCAGACCACCAACCGCTGACCGGCAGAGTCCGCCCCACCGCCACACGATCAGGCGACAGCAGATCGACTCAAAGACTCACGAACCGCCCACTAAAACGGTGGCATGTGCGGCTCGGGCAGTGCGTCAGCCGACGCAAGTTTCGCCGTCCGTGTAGTGGTCCAGCAGATCGCCCAGGGCGGAACGGCTGAGGATCACAGGTGAGAGGTCAGGAGCCTTGGAATCGCGCATCCCCGCGTACGCGCCGAGGTCGGCGATCTCGACACAGTCGTTGGCACCTCCGCTGTAGGAGCTCCTGCGCCATTGCGCGTTGTGCAGTTCCTCGGCGCGGGGACGGCGGGGTGGATTCGTGCTCAAGGTTCGAGCTCCTCGGCAGTGCGGATGAAGCGGGTAAGGGTCTCGGCCGGGCTGAGGGCGGAGGCCCTGAGCTGGTCGAAGGTGTCCGTGTAGTTCTGGACGTCGCTTTGGGACTCCAGATACACGGAGTTGTTGGGGTTCTCCAACCAGACCAGCGGAGCTGTGGGCTGGGGGAAGGTGAGGATGACAAAGGGGCCGTACAGGCCCGGATGGGCACCGAGGGCGAACGGGAGGAGCTGGATGGTGACGTTCGGTTGTTTGCCGGCCTGGACCAGGCGCGCGAACTGCTGGCGCATCACGGTGGGTGAGCCGATGACACGGTGGAGGACTGCTTCGTCCAGGACTGCCCGCAGTTCGGCGGGACGCTCACCGGACAAGCGGCTTTCCTGACGTTCCATGCGTACCTTGACCAGAGCGTCCACCTGATCGGCACTGAGATCAGGACGCATTTGTGCAATGACAGCGCGAGCGTAGTCCTCCGTCTGAAGCAGGCCGGGAACGAGCAGGGGCTGGTAGTTGGCCAGCCCGATGGCACCTGCCTCCAGGGCGAGGTAACCGTCGTAGCGGGTCGGGGTGAGAACCGTGGAGTACTTGCGCCACCAGGGCTTCTGCTGTTCCTTGTCGGCACGCACCAAGTCCAGGATGTCGTCGCGCAGCTCGGTGTCCGTGACGGCGTAGCAGTCGAGGAGAGCCCGAACCAATACCGGGGTGGTGCCGCGCTCGCCGGTCTCGATCCGGCTGAGAGACCCCTGGTTTACTTCAATCTGCTCCGACACCTCGGTGAGGGTCAGGCCGGACGCCTCCCTTAACTCGCGCAGTCGTGTGGCGAGCTGGCGTCGGTAGACCGACTGAGGGACCAGCTTCCTCTTCAGTGCCATGGAGGCAGTCTGTCCATCCACCCATTGGCGGACAACCCGAACGGGGCAACTTAGCCAGACATATTGCCTAGTTGCACTTTGCGTCGGCACTCTTGCGTAGGACATCCCGTACGCCACACGGTCCGGCGTGCGTGCCGTTCGCCGAGGAGCCCCTGGTTCCGCCGACGTGTTGGAGGGTCTTCCATGCCCCGTAACACGCTGCTTCGGCAGTTACTCGAAGAGCGCCACCTCACGACTTACGCGGCGTTCGAGGTGCAGTTCTCCCGCGCGGCCCGGGACCTGGCCGAGGAGGCGGGTGACCCTCGGCTGGCCTCGGTCGCGGTCTCTTCGCGACAGTTCGACCGGTGGATGAGTGGGGAACTGAAGCAGCTTCCCCGCCCCGACACGTGCCGCATTCTGGAGGAGCTGCTGGGAAGGGCCGCCCGCGACCTGTTCGCTTCGGCCTCGGCCTATCCGCCGACCGTCCCAGAACCACTACCAGCGGACGTTCCAGCTTCTACCCAAGCCGGTCCGCCGGCCCACGATGACGACCCGGCGGAGATCGTCGCCCGAGCCCGCCAGCTGGCCTGCGGCAACGTCGACCAGACCACTCTGTCCTTTCTCGCCTCCCGGATCGAGGTGATCACCGAGCGGTACGAGAAGGACGGGCCGGACGGCCTGTGGGGACAGACGAAGAGCCTGCACAGCATGGGGTACACCCTGCTAGCGGGTCAGCAACCTCCATCCGCACGCAGGGAGCTGTTCCGGATCACTGCACGCGCCGGCGGACTGCTCGGCTACATGGCGGTCAACACCGGCGCGTTCCGCCTGGCTGAGGCGTACTGCGCCGAAGCGCTGGAACTGAGCCGGGCGATCGGCGATCTCGACACCGAGATGTGGGCCTGCGCCACCCAGTCCTTCGCGGCGTACTACGCAGGCCGTTACGACGAGGCCGACGCGCGGGCCGTCGCCGCGGTGGACCGGGCGCCGGACCACCCGCAGGCCATCCGGCTGCTGGTCAACGGCCGGGCCCGGGCGCTCGGCAAGCTCGGTGACCGGAACCAGGCCGAGCGGGCCATCGGACGGGCGCTGGAGCTCTCCGACCGGCATGATGTGCCCGTCGGCCTGACCTCATGCATCTCCTTCTTGCCGTATGGGCGGGCCCGCACCCTGGCAAATGCGCTGACCGCCCGTGTCGCTCTGCAGGACACCGGGCACGTGCTGCGGGACGCCGAGGACCTCGACGACCTGGTCGAGAAGTCCGACTCCGCGTGGAGCCGCTCGCTGGTCCGCCTCGACGTGGCCACCGCGGTGCTTCAACAGCGAGCACCGGATGTGGAGCACGCCATGTCCCTCGGGCAACAGGCGATCACTCTGGCCAGCCCGCTGCCGATCAGTTCGGTGCGGCAACGCTCTCGGGATCTGTACGAGCGAGCAGCCCCTTGGCGGTCCCGGTCGGCGGTGCGCGAGTATGGCGAACAGCTCCGCGTCTGGGGCTGTCAGCTCCCGCCTGCTGAGGCGGGGTGATCACGGAGGAGTTCGCCGGGTGTCTTGGCCGCATGTCCAGCTCAGCGCCGATCCCGCAGCCTTCCCTACCCATCCCCCGGCCGACCTGAGTGACCCGGTGGTGATCGCGGCACACGACCAGGCCGCCTTCGACGCCGTGGAGACCATGGTCGATCACTGGGATCGGCCCGGCTGGACGGCACAGACCCGGGCGTACTACTGGATGCTCACCTTCCCCGGCAGTCCAGCGTTGGCCGACCTCGCTCTTCGCTGCCAGCAGCACCTCGCGCGGCTCGGCCTGGACCCGGTCCCCGACGACGGGCTGCACATCACGCTCACACGCGTCGGTTCCGCCGCAACGCTGCCGCTGAGCCGTCTCGATGACGTCATCAGCGCGGCGGCCCCGCTTCTCCCGGCGGCCTTCCGCCTGCGGGCTGTCCCGCTCGCGGGTTCTCGGGGAGCCGTACGCCTGACGGTCGCCCCTTGGGGCCCGGTACTGGCGCTGCACTCGGCCCTCAGCGAGTCCATGGCTTCGCTCGGGCTGGCGCCCCGCAAGCCGACCGCGCTGTTCCGCCCCCACCTGAGCCTGGCCTACAACAACCGGCCACGCCCCGCTGCCCCGGTCATCGAGGCCGTCACCCCACTCCGGGGCCTTGCACCAGTCGATCTGCACGTCCAGGAAGTGCAGTTGGTGGAGCTGCGACGTGAGGACCGCGCCTATCGGTGGAACGTCGTCAAGAGCCTGCCGCTCGGCTGACTGCCGCTTCCCCGCGCGGCAGGACGGCAACGACCGCCTTGCCGACGGCGGTGGTCTCCACGTACCACCGACGTGCCAGCGTCTGCACCAGCCACAGCCCACGGCCGGACTCGGCCAGCGGATCGGCAGCCGTCTCCGACAGGTGCACACGACCGTCGTCAGGCTCCGGGTCGTGGACCGCGACGATGACCTGATCCCCGTCGATCTCGATGGTCAGACAGTCAGGGCCGGCCGTCGTGTGTCGCACGGCGTTGCCCACCAGCTCGGATACGACCAGCACAGCGTCGTTTTCGCAGGGGGCGACGTCGGCCAGGACGGTACGTGCCCGGTCACGGGCCGAGGCAAGGGGATCGCACCGACCGGCCAGGGCCACCCAGTGCGTGTGCGGACTGGGCACTGCCGGGCTCGAGTCGTTCAGCATCGCGGTCGCTCTTCCGGTCGTACGAACGGGCGTGACCCACAGGTTCCTCCTGTCTCCAGCGCGTCTCCACGCCGCTCGACCGACGCTTCTCCGCCGTCCAGACGGCGGGGGGACGACGTAGCGACGGCGTGGAAACGCCACTACGGCAACGGGATCCTCGAAGCCGATGGCCGGCCCTCTCCAGGGACGGACGTTCGGATCGCCGACTTCGTGCAGAGGAGATCACCGTGCCCGCCCCCGTACGAGGTACCTACCGGCTCCGCCTCGCCGTGCCAGAGGAGTCGAGGCGATGACGGCCACCACCATCCGCCCCGGTTGGTCCCATCCCGTGCGAGCCGCTGTACCGCCCTTCACCGAGGCCGGCTTGAGAAGGGTCCTGGAGAAGGTGCAGCGCTGGGCCCCGTACGTCGACGGACTGCTGCTCGATGACGTGGCAGCCGTCCTGGACGACTACACGCCCACTGAACACGAGGTCGACGAGCACGCGCAGCGCCTTCGTGGCCACCTGATGCGGCTCGTCCACCTCGCTGTGGTCTCCAAAGTGGCCGAGCAGGACGGGCAGGTGGCCGACCTCATCGAGCGCGGGCGCACCATCGGGACCGAGGAAGTACCCACCGACCACCGTCGTGCCGTCGGGCACCTCCGGCGCATGGCGTGGACGCTCCACGAACTCCTCGAACGCCTGGTGGCCCACCAGTGCCTTACGGAGGCGCCGTGACCTTCCCGCCCCTCCGCCTCACGTACAATCCGCGGGCCGCCGAGTCGAGAGACAAGAGTCTCTCCCTGGTCCCGTATATCACCCAGAGGGAAGGGGAGGACGCGGCGCCGGACAACCTCGTCATCATGCGTCACTCCTCCAGCCCGCGGCTGTATTACGCGGACGAGGACCCCCGGGACCGAGACCCGCGGGGCGTGCTCTGGGCCCGGTGCGGGTGGAACCCTGTCGACACCGAAGGCCGGATCTCCGGTGTGCCGCAGTGGAAGCTGATGCACCCCCACCGGCAGATGGTGTGCATGCAGACGCTCACCTGCCAGGTCTGCACAGGTCCCGCCCGCACGCCCCTCGGCTTCATCTTTCTCACCGGCCCTCGGGATCACGATCCAAGTCGGCCGAGCATCCTCACCAATCAACCTCCGGTGTGCCGCAGGCACACCCGTGCTGCCGCGAGGCTTTGTCCGCACCTGGAGGACGACCCGACGGTGTTCCTGGCCAGGAGCGCACCCCTGTACGGCGTGCACGGCACTCTGTACGGCCGGGACGAGGGCGGTGTGAAGGTCATCGCACAGCCGGATGCGCCCTTGCCGTACGGCCATCCGAACATCGGGACGTTCCTCGCCTCGCAATTGGTTCGCCGCCTCCAGTCGTTCCGCGTCGTCGGCCTCGACGAGCTGCTCAATGATCTGGCCACTGCCTCGTAGCTCCCCACGTCGGGGCCCTCTAGCCTCACCGGCCGGCCAACCGAAGGACAGGGGGCCGGTGAGCGGGGCGGGTCCGAGGAGTTCCCCCGACTCCACCTCTGCAAGGACCCGCCCCACCCCCTGCCAGACGACATGGAGGCAACGTGCACCAACTGATCGCGAGTCCGTTCCTGGGCCAGTACCTCCTCCTCCGGCCCGGTCACGCCAAGGGAGTGGCCATCCCCGAGTCCCGCTTCGAGGCACTGCACACGGCGGTCACCGAGGATCGGTCGGCCCCGGCCTGGCTCGCCGAGGCGGCCACGGCCGCATGGCAGATTCCCCTGCCCACCGGGCCACTGCGGGACACCCTCCTCGTCCGTGAACGCTCCACCTACGGGTATGCGAAGGCGTCATGGGAGATCAACCTCGGCTGTGACCACGACTGCGGCTTCTGCTACCTCGGCGAGAAGCGGTTCGAGGGCCTGGACTGGGACGACAAGACGCGCCTGCTCACGATGCTGCGAGACGCCGGTGTCCTGTGGCTCCAGATCACCGGCGGCGAGGCACTGATCGACCCGCAGTTCGCCGCCGCGTACGAATACGCCACCGGGCTCGGGATGATGATCCAGGTATCGACGAACGGCAGCCGGCTCCACAAAGTGAGGATGCAGGAGCTGTTCACCCGCCTGCGGCCCTACCGCCTGACGGTGAGCCTCTACGGGGCGACCGGGGAGACCTACGACGCCGTCACCCGCAACCGCGGCGCCTTCGACCGCTTCAGCCGCGGCCTGGACGCCTCCCGTGCGGCGGGCCTGCCCGTGCGAATCAACATCATCGTCGCCGAGGAGAACGCCCACGAGGTGGACGACATGGTCCGCCTGGTGGAAGACCGCTGGGGCTTCCCGTACCAGGTCTTCACGAACATGTCCCCGACGATCGACGGAGAGGCGAAGCCGCTCGCCTCACAGGCCCAGAAGTACGTCCGCGCCCGCCGTGTCTTCACCGGCTGCAACGCCGGCCACACCTTCTTCCACGTGGACCCGCACGGCATCGCCTCGGTCTGCAAGATCGGCCGCGACCCCAGCGTGAACCTCATGACCGAGGGTCTGACCGCCCTCCCCCGACTCGGCGGCATCGCCGAGTCCCTCCAGCTCCGCACCGGTGGATGCTCCGGCTGCTCGAAGGTCGGCGCCTGCAGGACATGCCGACCGCTGGCCAAGCTCCACCAGGAGGCGGGGGACAACCGATCGCTCTACTGCCAACACGGAGGTTACGGAGCATGACTCCCACCAGCGCCAGCCTGACCCGGCCCGCACCGGTCCCGGTCACCATCGGCCTGCGCCCGCCCACAGAGGCCACCGGCACCCTGCCCGTGCCCATCTCCGCGCCCCCGGTCCCTGAGGGCACGTTCCGGATCATCGGCGACCTGGACGTCGACGTCGCCGAGTCCGCCGGGTGCAGCTGCTCGGCCGGCGACGACCAGCCCTACTAGACCGGGGCTCCGCTCCGGCACGCTGCCCCGGCCGTACGCTGGCCGGGGCAGCCCATCGTCTTCTCCGAGGAACCGCGCCGTGTCCATGATCCGCCGCCACTTCCACGACCTTCCCGTGGAGGCACGCCAGGCCATCGCCGACAAGGCGGGCCCCGTCCACGCCGCCCGCACCGCCGACGGAGGGCTGAACTCGGGCATCGCCGCGTTCCTCGAGACCGATCACGGCCCGGTCTTCGTCAAGGGCATCCCCACCGACCACCCACAGGCCCCGGCCCAGCGTCGAGAGGCCGCGATCAACCCACACCTCCCCCGTGCCTGCCCCCGCCTGTACTGGCACATTGAGGTGGCCGGCTGGGACCTCCTCGGATACGAGGTCCGCCCGGGGCGGCACGCCGACTACAGCCCGGGCTCCCCAGACCTGCCCCTCGTTGCTGCCGCTCTTGCGGAACTCCAGGAGACCACCGCTCCCACGGACGTTCCCATCAAGGCCGCCGAACAGCGCTGGGCCGCCTACGCCCCGCCCGGAACCGCCGCCCTCTTCTCCGGCGACACCCTCCTACACACCGACCTCGCCCCGCACAACGTGCTCGTGGACGACCACGCCCACATCCTCGACTGGGCTTGGCCCACACGCGGGGCAGCCTGGATCGACCCCGCCATCCTCATCCTGCGCCTGCTGGAAGCCGGACACACGCTCGTTGAGGCGGAAGCCTTCGCCAGCCGATTCTCCTCCTGGCGCACTGCGCCAGCCGAGGCCAAGCAGGCGTTCGCCGCCGCCAACGATGCGGCGTGGCGGGAGATCGCCCGCGACGATGCCGCGCCCTGGAAGGCTGCGATGGCTGGCCACGCGGCCGCCTTCCAGGCTCACCTGCACACCTGTAGAGAGAAGGACAGCGCGTAGAAGGCGTGCCGGTCGTTGACCAGCAACTGCGACCCTGAGCCCGGGTGCGCACGCCGTCATCAAATGATGACCTGGCCAGCCCAGCATGGCTCCGTTGTTCAGCTGATTCAAGCAAGCCTTGCGTCCAGTTGAAGTGAGCGGATCAGCTCGGTCGAGGTCAGTCGCATCGAAAGCCAGTCGACTGGCACCGGCGGGCAGCCCCCTGAGGTTGCGTCCTGGGAAGTGGTGTACGGGTTGGACCTGATCCGTACAAGCACATCGGAGCGACCATCCACGTCGCCTCCACGTCCGGGCTCAAGGCACCCGTCACCGTCCTCCGCACGAAGAACGTCAGGGAAGGTGTCGCCATGTACGTCGAGGCGTGCGTACGCAAGAGCGGCCGCTACCCCGACTGCTCCAACCGGGTTCCCGTTCACTCCGAGAGCCGCCATCGGGACTGGCCGTGGACGGCGGCGGCGTCGGGGGGAGAGCCAGGCCCGATCGTTCAAGGAGTGCCGGAGCAGCGGGTGAGCGAGCAGCCGGGGGGCGGCCGAGGCGAGGGGTCAGGTCGCGGTGCCCGGGGTGCTGCAGCAGCCGCTGGGCTGGGTGGCGGGGTCCGGTTCGTCGTAGAGGCCCGCGCCGCCGCAGACTCCGGTCTCCGGGAGGGTCAGTTCGACGCGTGCCGCGGCCTCGTGATCGCCGGCGAGGGCGGCGGCGACGGAGCGGACCTGTTCGTAGCCGGTCATCGCCAGGAACGTGGGCGCGCGGCCGTAGGACTTCATACCGGCGAGGTAGACGCCCTGTTCCGGGTGGGAGAGCTCGGCCGCGCCGTGCGGGTAGACCGTGCCGCAGGAGTGGACGTTGGGGTCGATGAGCGGGGCCAGTGCGGTCGGCGCCCGGAGGCGCTCGTCGAGGCCGAGGCGGACCTCGGAGAGGAAGGACAGGTCGGGGCGGAAGCCGGTCAGCACGATGATCTCGTCGACCGGGTCCAGCCGGCGGCCGTCCTCGGCGACCAGGGTCAGCCGGTCGCCGTCGGGCTCCACGGCCCGGGTGCGGAATCCGGTCACGGCGGAGGCGTGGCCGGCCTCCACCGCCGCCTTTGCACGCAGGCCCAGCGCACCGCGGGCGGGGAGCTGGTCCGCCTCGCCCCCGCCGAAGGTGGAGTCGGTGAGGCCGCGGCGCAGGATCCATACGGCGTGCGCGCCGCTCCCGTCCCCGGCCAGGTCGGCGAGACCGGCCAGCGCGGTGAAGGCGGAGGCGCCGGAGCCCACGACGGCGGTGCGCCGGCCCGCGTACCGAGCGCGGACCGCGGGGTCCCTCAGGTCCGGGACCCGGTAGGAGATGCGGTCGGCCGCCGCCCGCTCGCCGAGGGCGGGCAGGCCGTCGGCGCCCAGCGGGCCGGGGACCGACCAGGTCCCGGACGCGTCGATCACGGCCCGGGCGGCCAGGCGCTCCTCGCGGCCGTCGGCGGTGCGGATGTGCACGGTGAAGGGCTGCGCCTCGCGGTCGGCGTCGACGATCCGGTCCCGGCCGGCGCGGGCCACGCCGGTCACCGTCGCGCCGTAGCGGACCCGGTCGCCGAGGGCGTCGGCGAGCGGCTGGAGGTACCGGTCGGCCCAGTCGCCGCCGGTGGGGTACGCGGCACCGTCGGGCCGGGTCCAGCCGGTGGGGGCGAGAAGCTTCTCCGCGGCCGGGTCCGTGAGCTCGGCCCACGGGGAGAACAGCCGCACATGCGCCCACTCGCGCACGGCGCTGCCCGCGACCGGCCCGGCCTCCAGGACCACTGGTTCGATTCCGCGCCCGATGAGATGGGCTGCCGCGGCCAGACCGATCGGGCCGGCTCCGATGACCGCGACCGGGGGCGGCTGGTCGGCGGTGGGCGAGGTCATGAGGTTCCCCTTTGCTTCGACGTTCGTCGATGACTTGGCAGCCAGCCTGGCACTTGATTCGACATTCGTCAACATAGATGAATGTCGAATCAGCCGGGATCCGTTTTGGATCGACGTGTGTCAACATAGATATGTGTCGAACACCCGGGTACTGGCCCTACTGGACTCCGCCGACGACGGAACGGTCGCGGCGCCCTGCTGCCCGCCACTGACCGAGCGGCCGTTCAGCGCCGAGGAGGCGGAGACGGCCGCCCGGATGTTCAAGGCGCTCGGCGATCCGGTCCGGCTGCGGCTGTTCTCGGCCGTCGCCTCGCACGAGGGCGGCGAGGCGTGCGTGTGCGACATCTCCGACGTCGGGGTCTCCCAGCCGACCGTCTCCCACCACCTGAAGAAGCTCAAGGACGCCGGCCTGCTCGCCTCCGAGCGGCGCGGCACCTGGGTGTACTACCGGGTGGAGCCCGCCGTGCTGGCCGCGATGGGGAGGCTGCTGACCGTCACGCCGCCGGTCGGCCGTCAGGGTCCTGCCGGCCCCGCGTGAAGATCAGCGCCACCAGCGCCAGACCGGCGACCGCGCCGCAGAGCTGCGCGCCGACGAACGCCGGAACCGAGCCGGGCGCGATACCCGCGAAGGTGTCGGTGAAGGCACGGCCGACGGTCACCGCCGGGTTGGCGAAGGACGTGGACGAGGTGAACCAGTAGGCGGCGCCGATGTACGACGCCACGGCCACCGGCGCGAAGCGCAGCCGGTCGGTGCGGGCCAGGCCGAAGATCAGCAGGATCAGGCCGGCGGTGGCGACGAACTCGCCGAGCAGCAGATGGCCCGCCGACCGGTCGTGCGTCGACCACTGCACCAGCGGACGCCCGAACATCGCATCGGCCAGGATCGCCCCCGCGACCCCGCCGGTGATCTGGGCGGGTATGTAGACGACCGCCTCGCGCGCGGTCACCCCGGCACCGCCACGCCGGGCGGTCCACCACTCGGCGAGGGTGACGGCCGGGTTGAAGTGTGCGCCGGAGACCGGGCCGAAGAGTGTGATCAGCACGCCGAGGCCGAAGACGGTGGCCAGGGAGTTTGCCAGCAGCTGGAGGCCGACGTCCCCTGTCAGCTCGGTGGCCTGGATGCCGGATCCGACCACGACCGCCACCAGCGCCGCGGTGCCGACCAGTTCGGCCGCCGCCCGGGCCGGCAGCGGAGGGGTCCGGGGCCGCTGGTCCACGCCGGCGGCCTCGCGACGTTCGGTGACTTCACGGGTCCCGGTGGCTCTGGAGGTCTCGGCGGCCTCGCGGGTCCCGGGAACCCCGTCGATCCCGGTGGGCTCTGTGGTGGTCAACAGGACCGCCTGACGTTGTTCTCGACGGTCACGCGCGCCTTCTCCGCGAGGTCCGTGAACTGCCCCGCCAGCGCGGCGATGACATCGGGTCTGAGCCGGTAGTAGGTGAACCTGCCGCAGGGCTCGGTCTCCACGACCCCCGCCTCGCGCAGCACCTTCAGATGGTTGGAGAGGTTGGTCTGCCTGGCCCCCGTCTCCTCCATCAGGTGTGTGGTGCAGAGCGTCTCCTCCGCGAGCAGAGTGACGATCCGGAGCCGGAGCGGGTCCGCGAGCACCCGCATCAGATCAGTGTCGACTGACGTCATCATGGGCTGATACTCTCACATCACTCCGAGCTGATACCAGTCTGGAGTGAGCCGTTGGGCACCGACCCGAAACCCACACCCGTGGGACCCGCGCCCCGAAGGGGTTTCCCATGACCGCATCACCGCCCCCGGTCCTGCCGGACCAGCGCCTCGCGTCCGGCGTCGCCCGCCTCGCCCTGCGCTATCGCGGGCGCTTCTCCCCGGAGACCATCCTGCGCCTGGTCGGCGACTCGTACGAGCGGCTCGCCGAGCACGCCCGCGTCCGCACCCACCTCGTCGTGCTCGCCGAGCACCTGGCCACCGAACGGCTGGACGCGCTCGCCCATGTCCAGGGCGCCCCGGGCACCGGCCTGCCCCGCGTGCTGTTCGTGTGCAGCCAGAACGCCGGCCGCTCCCAGCTGGCCGCCGCCCTCCTCGCGCACCGGGCCCAGGGGCACGTCGTCGTCTCCTCGGCGGGCACGCACCCGGCGGCCGAGGTGGAACCCGCCGTCGCGCAGGTGCTCACCGAGGCCGGCGTGGATCTGACGTACGCCTTCCCCAAGCCGCTCACCGACGAGGTCGTGCGCGCCGCCGACATCGTCGTCACCATGGGCTGCGGTGACGCCTGCCCCGTGCTGCCCGGCCGCCGCTACCTGGACTGGCCGGTCACCGACCCCGAGGGCTCCCCGGTCGCCGTCGTCCGCGGCATCCGCGACGAGATCGACGCCCACATCGCCGAGCTGCTCGCGTCGTTGCCGCGCAGCTGAACCCGCCCGAGCCCACCTCCGGGGCCCGGGCCCGCCGGCCCCAGGTCCCACCCGAACCACCGGACCCCCAACCACCAGACCCCCAACCACCAGACCCCCAACCACCGGACCCCGAACCACCGGAAAAGGAAGTACCGATGTCCTCCAGCCCCCTCGCCTCCGTGCTCTTCGTCTGCGTCCACAACGCGGGGCGCTCGCAGATGGCCGCCGGATTCCTCTCCCATCTCGCGGGCGACCGGGTCGAGGTGCGCTCCGCCGGGTCCGTGCCCGGGGACCGGGTCAACCCGGCCGCGGTCGAGGCGATGCGGGAGGTCGGCATCGACATCTCCGCGGCCACGCCCAAGGTCCTGACCACCGAGGCCGTACAGGCGTCCGACTACGTCATCACCATGGGCTGCGGCGACGCCTGCCCGGTCTTCCCCGGCAAGAAGTACCTCGACTGGGCCCTGGAGGACCCGGCCGGCAAGGGCGTCGAGGCCGTCCGCCCCATCCGGGACGAGATCCAGAAGCGTATCGAGGAGCTGATCGCCGAGATCGATGCCGGGCACGGGGACTGAGGGCAGGACGAGGGCAGGACGACGGCCGGGCAGGGGCCGGGCAAGACCTGGCAGCGGGCCCCGGGTCCGGGTCGGACGGATGCCGCGACCGCTCCCTCCGACGGCGTAGCAGCGGTGGGCCCGGCGCGGAGGCGCGGGTGAGAGTGGCAGTGGCCGTGCGGCCGTCGCGTCGGCGGCCTCCGGACGCCGTCAGCGAGGGAGACGCCGATGCCCCACCCCACGCAGTCCAGGCCCGCCGAGCCGGCCATCGCCGCGGCCAACCGGGCCGTGCGGCAGCGTTTCCCCTTCGGTGACACGCAGGACCTGGAGGACGCGCGGCGCGGGTTCATGGGCACGGCGGCCGAGGACGTGATCCGGGGCGCCGACGGGCGGGCGGTGTGGGATCTCGCCGCATACGGCTTTCTGCGGCAGGACTGTCCGGACTCGGTCAACCCGAGCCTGTGGCGGCAGAGCCGACTGGTCGCCGACCACGGGCTGTTCGAGGTGGTCGAGGGGATCTACCAGGTACGCGGCTTCGACCTGTCGAACATGACCGTGGTCGAGGGCGAGCGCGGCATCCTCGTCATCGACCCGCTGATCTCCGCCGAGACCGCCTCCGCCGCCCTCGCCCTCTACCGTGCCCACCGCGGGGACCGGCCCGTCACCGGGATGCTGTACACCCACAGCCACGTCGACCACTTCGGCGGGGTGCGGGGGGTCGTGGACGACCAACAGGTCGCCGCCGGGGTGCCGGTGATCGCGCCGGCCGGCTTCCTCGGACACGCCGTCAGCGAGAACGTCTACGCCGGCACCGCCATGGCCCGCCGCGCCGCCTACATGTACGGCGCCGCACTGCCGAGGAGCGAGCGCGGCCAGGTCGGCGCCGGTCTCGGGCAGACCACCTCGACCGGCAGCGTCGGGCTCATCCCGCCGACGCGGGACATCGTCCGGACCGGGCAGACCGAGACCGTCGACGGCATCCGCATGGTCTTCCAGCTCACCCCCGGCACCGAGGCCCCGGCGGAACTGAACATCCACTTCCCGGACCACGCGGCCCTGTGCATGGCCGAGAACGCCACCCACAACCTGCACAACCTGCTCACCCTGCGCGGCGCCGAGGTCCGCGACCCGCGGGTGTGGGCCCGCTACCTCACCGAGGCCGCCGACCTCTTCGGCGGCGCCTCGGACGTCGCCTTCGCCTCCCACCACTGGCCGGTCTGGGGCCGGGACCGTGTCCTCGCGTTCCTGACCGAACAGCGCGACCTGTACGCCTACCTGCACGACCAGACGCTGCGCATGCTCAACCAGGGGCTGACCGCACCGGAGATCGCCGAGGAGATGAGCATGCCGCCGGCGCTGGAGCGGGCCTGGCACACCCACGGCTACTACGGCTCGGTCAGCCACAACACCAAGGCCGTCTACCAGCGCTACCTGGGCTGGTTCGACGGCAACCCGGCACACCTGTGGCAGCATCCGCCCGCCGAGGCCGCACGCCGGTACGTGGAGTTCATGGGCGGTGCCGACGAAGTACTGCGCCGCGCCCGGAAGTCATACGAGGCCGGAGACTTCCGCTGGGTGGTGCAGGTCGTCGACCACCTGGTCTTCGCCGAACCCGGCAACGCCGAGGCCCGCACCCTCCAGGCGGACGCCCTGGAACAGCTCGGCTACGGCAGCGAGAACGGAACCTGGCGGAACTTCTACCTCACCGGAGCCCTGGAGCTGCGCCGCGGCCCCGTCGGCACCCCCACGGTCACCACGTCCCCCGACCTCCTGCGCGCCCTGACGGTGGAACAGCTCTGCGACGCGCTGGCCATCCGGGTGGACGGACCGCGGAGCTGGGACGCGGACATCAGCGTCCGGTTCGATCTCAAGGGGGGTGCCAAGGGCGGTGCGTCCAAGGGGGGTGTCGGCAAGGGGAGCGGCTCCGTCACGCTGCGGCTGCGCAACGGCGTGCTCACCCACGGCACCGGCCCCGGCCCGGACTTCCGCCCCGGTTCACGGTCAGGATCCGGCCCGCACGCCGCCCCCGGACCGCACGCCGCCCTCGAACCGGACGTCGCCATCGCCCTCGACGAGGACACCCTGCGCGGCCTCCTCCTCGGCACCACCGCCCCCGGCGAACTGTACGACCGGCCGGGCGTCGAGATCACCGGCGATCCGGCCGCGCTGACCGCCCTGCTCGGCCATCTCGACACCCCGGATCCGGACTTCGTCATCGTGACCCCCTGACCCTCCGCCCTCCTGGCGGTCCGTCCGTCCTCCTGACCCCCGTCCTCGGTGATGTCGGCGTTCGGCGCGGTCGGCGAGTTCGGGCAAGGCGGAGGCGATGGGGTTCGGCTTCCTGGTACCGCTGTTCTACGTGGTCACGGGCATCGAGTTCGACCTGGACGCGCTGCTGGACGACCCCGTGGCGCTGCTGCTGGTTCCGTACTCGCTCTGCCGCTGCCGGCGATGCGGCTGCGGGCGGCGGCCGGACCGCCCCGGCCGGCGCCGCCCGCGCAGGACACCGCGGAGAGCTCGGAGGCCTGGTGACAGCTCCGCCGGCGACGGGCCCGCGCGCTCACCCGTTCGGCGCAGGTCCTGTGGTGGCCGGTGGCGGGGGCCGGTCAGGGTCGTAGCAGCAGTGCGGCGCGCCGGGCGCCCGCGCCGCCTCCCCGCAACGGACTCGGAAGGGACAGGACCATGAGCGGACAGCCGTCCTGGGGCTCATCGGCCTCATCGGCCTCATCGGCCTCATCAGCCTCCAACAGCGGCTGGGTCACCGGCGGCGTCATCTTCGCGGGCGCCCTGATGCTGATCAACGGAGTGCTGTTCGTCTTCCAGGGGATCGCGGCGATCGCCGAGGACGACGTGTACGTCCGGGTCGACGACTACATCTACCGGATCAACCTCACGGGCTGGGGATGGATCCTGCTCGTCCTCGGTGTCGTCGCGTTCTTCGTCGGCGTGGGCATCCTGCAGGGCGCGGCCTGGGCGCGCGTCCTCGGCATCCTGCTGGCCGCGCTGAGCCTGGTGGCCCAGTTCCTGTTCCTGCCGTACCAGCCCGTCTGGTCCGTCGTGATGATGGCCATCGCCGTCTTCGTCATCTGGGCGCTCGCGGTCCACCACCCCGACCCCGCCAGGCGCTGACCGCGCCCGTGGGCCGCGTCACCCGGACGGCCGCCCTCATCGCAGCACGGCGGTCCGGCGCGGCCGATGCTGGCATCATGAGCCGAGCAGACAACCCGGGCCCGTCGGGCAGAGGCACCGGCCGACGCAAGAGCGCAGGGCGGCGCCGCGGCCCCGAACTGACCGCGACCCGCATCACGGTGCTGGTGCTGATCGCCCTCGCGATCATCCTCATCGCCGAGAACACCGAGGACATCGAGATCCGGCTCGTGGTCCCGGTCGTCACGATGCCCCTCTATCTGGCCCTCCTCCTCATGTTCCTGATCGGCGGCCTGGCCGGGGCGCTGGCCCTGCGCCTGAGGAACAGGTGACGCGCCCTCACCCCCGGCCCACGGTGAAGCCGATCACCGAGCCGCCGCCCTCCCGCCGGAACGCGAACGGCGCTCCCCCGTGGGCCAGCGCCACCTCCCGCACGATGGACAGGCCGAGGCCAGAGCCGGAGCGGGAGCGGGCCTCGGCGGCGCGGTAGAAGCGGTCGAAGACCCGGGTCAGATCGCCGTCGGCGATACCGGGCCCGCGGTCGCGGACCTCGACGCGGACGATCCCCGCGGGGCCGGGAGTCCCCCGGAGGGCCGGGCCGGTCACGGCGACCTCGATGGGGGCGGCGCCGTCGGGGTCGAACTTCGCGGCGTTCTCCACCAGGTTGGACAGCGCGCGGGCCAGCATCGCAGGGCGGCACTCCGCCGCCGTGTCGCCACCGGCCCGCACGGCGATCTCCCGGCCGGTGCGGCGGCGGGCGGCAGCCGCCACGTCGTCGGCGAGATCGGCGAGGTCCACCCGCTGCGGGGGCTCGCTGTCCGACTGGCCGGCCGCCAGGTCGACCAGCTCGTTGACCAGGTCGGTCAGCTCCCGGGCCTCCTGGCCGAGGTCCGCGACGAGTTCCTCCCGGGTGGCGGGCGGGAACTCGTCGATCCTGCGCAGCAGCGAGATGTTGGTCCGCAGCGAGGTCAGCGGCGTACGGAGCTCGTGGCCCGCGTCCTGCACCAGCCGCCGCTGGTCGTCCTCCGACTGGGCGAGCCGGCCCAGCATGCGGTCGAAGGCCCGGCCGAGCCGGCCGACCTCGTCGTGTCCGGTGACCGGGACCTGGATGCCGAGCCTGCGGGTACGGGCGACGTCCTCCGCGGCGGAGGTGAGCGCCACCAGGCGGCGGGTGATGCGGTGGGCCAGCCACCAGCCGAACAGCCCGGCCGCGGTCACCACCGCGGCCATCAGCACCAGCGTGCGGCGCTGCAGGGCGCGCAGCAGATCCTCGGTGCCGCTGAACTCCTGCGCCACCTGCACCGCGCCCCGCCCGCCGCCGAGGGAGACGGTCGCGATGCGGTAGACGTCGGCGCCGACACCGACGTCCTGGTGCCGCACCAGCCGCCCGGGGGCCACGGAGGCGGCGATCCGCCGGTCGGCTCCGGTGACCGGCAGCCGCCGGCCGGCCCCGTCGGAGACCTCGCCGCCCGCGCCGAGCACCTGGACGTAGGTGCGGGCCGGGCGCACGATGTCGTGGCCCGGCGCGGCGGACAGGAAGTCGCCGGGGGTCATCCGCTGCTGCCGTACCTCGGCCCGCAGATCCTGCACGGCCTGCGCGAAGACGGTCTCCTGGTCGACGCGGACGAGGCGGGCGGCGGCGCTGTAGGACAGCACGCCGACGAGCACGGTGACCGCGGCGGTGACCGCCGCGAAGGACACGGCGAAGGTGGTCCGCAGCGAGGTCGGCCGAGGCCGCCGCCCGGAGCAGGACCGGGCCCCTGGCCTGTCCCCGACCTCCGCCCCCTCCTCAGCCCCTGCCCCTGGCCTGTCCCCGACCTCCGACCCCTCCTCAGCGCCTGCCCCTGGCCTGTCCTCGACCTCCGCCCCCTCCTCAGTCCCTGCCCCTGTACCTGCGGTCACTCAGTCCTCCCGCAGGACGTAACCCACCCCGCGCACGGTCTGGATCGGCTGGGGCGCGCCCGGCTCGTCGAGTTTGCGGCGCAGATAGCCGACGTAGACGGCGAGGTTCTTGGAGCCGGGCCCGAAGTCGTAGCCCCAGATACGGTCGTAGATCGTGGAGTGGTCGAGCACGATGCCCGCGTTGCGGACCAGCAGCCCCAGCAGCTCGAACTCGGTGCGGGTCAGCTCCAGCTCCCGCTCGCCGCGCCAGGCGCGCCGGGCCCGGGGGTCCATGCGCAGCCCGGCCGCCTCCAGGTACCGGGCGGGCGACTGCGCCGGTGCCTGCCCGGGCGCCCGCTGCGGGCGCGGCCCGGCCCCGGCCCGGTTCCCGCCGCCGCTCCCGCCGTCCGCGGTGCCGGTGCGGCGGAGCAGGGCGCGCAGCCGGGCGAAGACCTCCTCGACGTCGAACGGCTTGACGACGTAGTCGTCCGCGCCCGCGTCCAGGCCCGCGACCCGGTCGGCGGTCTCCACCAGCGCCGTCAGCATCAGGATGGGCGTGGAGTCGCCCTCGGCGCGCAGTTCCCGGCAGACCTGGAGCCCGTCGGGACCGGGCATCATCACGTCCAGTACCAGCACGTCCGGCCGGGCGCACCGGCTCTGCTGCAGCGCCTGGGCGCCGTCCGCCACCGCGGTGACCTGGTAGCCCTCCAGGGTGAGGGCGCGCTCCAGGGCGTTGCGGATGGCACGGTCGTCCTCGGCGAGCAGCACGGTGTGGGGCACGCGCCCAGTCTGCCAAGTCCACCGGCCGCCCAACCGCCGGGCGGGTGCGGCTTCTTACCGGCCTCTCACCCGGCCCTCCGGCCGCCCCCCGATCCGGCCTCGGCCACCCCGAGCCGGGCCACTCCGCCGCCCCCGAGCCCAGCCCTCCGCCGGCCCCGAGCCCGGCTCACCGCCGGCCCCTCGCCGGCGGCCGTCCGCTCGGCCGGGCAAGGAGCCCCGGCCGAGGCCTCCAGGCCCGCCGTCCAGGCCCGGCGCCCAGGGCGTGGCCCGCTGCTCAGAAGTGGTAGGTGTCCCCGGTGTCCAGCACGAGCACCCGCTGCTGGTCGTTCTCCCGGTTGCGGTCCACCGCGCCGCCGCCCCACACGGTGTCCAGCTCGAGCACGACCTCCGACGGGGTGTCCTGCAGCGACACCCGCAGTTCGATCGGCTCCCCCACGCCGTCCGCGGCCAGCGCCCCGGTCCGGCACAGGACCACCTGGGTTCCCGACCGCGCGCACCCGTCGGGCAGCTCCTGCTGCGCCACCGGGGGCACGGACCAGCGCAGCCGCACGGTCGCGTCCGGCACCGCCGAGGGGCCGTGGTTGCGCGGCACGAAGGAGACGTCCACCCGGCCTTCGTCCAGCGTCGCGGACCCGTGGTACGCGAGGTCGGCCTCCGGCGCGCCACCGGGCACCGCCCGCTCCGCGCCGGCCGCCGACCCCGCCGTCCCGGCCACCGTCGTCGTCAGTGCGGCCCCGCACACCGCGAGCGCCCGCACCGCCCTCGTCACCCTGTTCCGCCGCTGCCGCATCGGAGCCTCCTGCACCTGTGCCGTCCCGTCCTGTGGATGTATGCCACGCCGGGCCGCCGTCAGGCGCCCTCCAACAGGTGATGCACGGAGCCGGCCGGGCACATGCCAAGCTGCCCGCATGCTCATCCTGCGCTCCGCCGCCCTCTTCGTGATCGCCGCCCTGTTCGAGATCGGCGGCGCCTGGCTGGTCTGGCAGGGCGTGCGCGAGAACCGGGGGTGGCTGTGGGTCACCGGCGGAGTGCTCGCGCTCGGTGCCTACGGCTTCGTCGCCACCTTCCAGCCCGACGCCCACTTCGGCCGGGTCCTCGCCGCGTACGGCGGGGTCTTCGTGGCCGGGTCGATCCTGTGGGGGGTGGTGGCGGACGGCTACCGCCCGGACCGCTGGGACATCACGGGCGCGCTCATCTGTCTCGGTGGGATGGCGGTGCTGATGTGGGCCCCGCGCGGCGGCTGACCGCCCGCTCGCCCCGTCCACCCCGTCACCTACGCTGGGTGACGACCGGTCGTACCCATGCCGAGGAGCAGCCCATGGCCACCGCCGCACCGTCCGCCGCGTCCCGCATCGCCGTCGTCACCGGTGCGAGCAGCGGCATCGGCGCCGCCACGGCCCGCGGGCTGGCCGCCGCCGGCTACCGGGTGGTCCTCACCGCCCGCCGCAAGGACCGTGTCGAGGCGATCGCCGAGGAGATCAACACCGCCGGGCACTCGGCGACGGCGTACCCGCTCGACGTCACCGACCGGGCCGCGGTCGACGAGTTCGCGACCGCGTTCCGGACCATCGGCGTCCTGGTGAACAACGCGGGCGGCGCGCTCGGCGCCGACCCGGTGGCCACCGGCGACCCGGACGACTGGCGCCGGATGTACGAGACCAACGTCATCGGCACCCTCCACCTCACCCAGGCGCTGCTGCCCAAGCTGGAGGCCAGCGGCGACGGCACGGTGGTGGTCGTCTCCTCCACCGCCGGCCACGGCACCTACGAGGGCGGCGCCGGCTACGTCGCCGCCAAGCACGCCGAGCACGTCCTGGCGGAGACGCTGCGCCTGGAGATCGTCGGCCGCCCGGTGCGCGTCGTCGAGATCGCGCCCGGCATGGTGAAGACCGACGAGTTCGCCCTGACCCGCTTCGCCGGCGACCGGGAGAAGGCGGACAAGGTCTATGCGGGCGTGGCCGAGCCGCTGACCGCCGGCGACGTCGCCGACACCATCGTCTGGACGGTCACCCGCCCCTCCCACGTCAACGTCGACCTCCTGGTGGTCCGCCCCCGCGCCCAGGCGTCGAACACCAAGGTCCACCGGGAGCGGTGAGCTCCGCGGGGAAGGGGGGTCAGCCCTTCACGCAGACGACCTGCTTCAGCTTCACCACGACCTCCACGAGATCCCGCTGCTGGTCGATGACCTGCTCGATCGGTTTGTAGGCACCCGGGATCTCGTCCACGACGCCGGAGTCCTTGCGGCACTCCACGCCCTGCGTCTGCTGCTCCAGGTCCCTGGTCGAGAAGCGGCGCTTGGCGGCGTTGCGGCTCATCCGGCGGCCGGCGCCGTGCGACGCCGAGTTGAAGGAACCGGGGTTTCCGAGCCCCTTCACGATGTACGAACCCGTGCCCATGGAGCCGGGGATGATGCCGTACTCGCCGGAGCCCGCGCGGATCGCGCCCTTGCGCGTCACCAGCAGGTCCATCCCCTCGTACCGCTCCTCCGCCACGTAGTTGTGGTGGCAGGAGATCTCCGGCTCGAAGGTCGGCCTGGCCTTCCTGAACTCCTTGCGGACGACGTCCTTCAGGAGCGCCATCATGATCGAGCGGTTGTACTTCGCGTACTCCTGTGCCCAGAACAGGTCGTTGCGGTAGGCCGCCATCTGCGGGGTGTCCGCGACGAAGACGGCGAGGTCCCGGTCGACCAGACCCTGGTTGTGCGGGAGTCCCTGGGCCACGCCGATGTGATGGTCGGCCAGTTCCTTGCCGATGTTGCGGGAACCGGAGTGCAGCATCAGCCAGACGGAACCGTTCGTATCCGTGCAGACCTCGACGAAATGATTGCCGCTGCCCAGCGTTCCCATCTGCTTGTGCGCACGGTCCTGACGGAACCTGACCGCTTCGGCCACTCCGCCGAAGCGCCCCCAGAACTCGTCCCACCCGGAGGTGGCGAACCCGTGCAGTCGGCCCGGGTCGACCGGGTCGTCGTGCATCCCGCGGCCCACCGGGATGGCCTGCTCGATCCGGGAGCGCAGTCGCGAGAGGTCCCCGGGCAGGTCGTTCACCGTGAGGGAGGTCTTCACCGCGGACATCCCGCAGCCGATGTCGACCCCCACCGCCGCCGGGCACACCGCGCCCCGCATGGCGATGACGGAGCCGACGGTCGCACCCTTGCCGTAGTGCACGTCCGGCATCACGGCCAAGCCCTTGATCCACGGCAGCGTGGCGACGTTCCGCAGCTGCTGGAGGGCGCCCTCCTCGACCGTCGCCGGGTCGGCCCACATACGGATCGGGACCTTGGCGCCCGGCATCTCCACGTACGACATAACTTCCCCGTTCCCCCGAAAACGAACAAAAGTCCCGAAGCGCAAAACCGGCGCCAGATCCCCGGAAAAAGGGCGACGGACCGGCGTCCACGGCAGCGCGTGCGATACACATTGTGTCCAGCGGGCGCCCCCGTGCGGCAAGCGAATATCCAGCGGGGACACTGGAACACCGTGCCGAGATCCACCGTCGAGAGGAGCCAGACCGTGCAGCGGAAGGCGTATGTATCCGGCGCCGCCGCACTCCTCGCGGCACTGCTCACCGGCTGCACCGCGGGCTCCGGCGAAGGCGGCCCGGCGGACGACTCCAACCCCGGCGACCCGGACGCCACCTCCGCAGCGGCCGAGCCCGGCAGGTACCGCACGCTCCCCGAGCCGTGCCGCGCACTCTCCCACGACACGCTCGACGGCCTGCTGCCCGGCATCCGGCAGATCGCGGACAGGGAGCAGCGCGAGAAGGCCTACGAGGGGGCGCCCACCCTCACCTACGACACCGACCGCAAGGTCGGCTGCCGCTGGAAGGTGGAGTCGGCGGACGCCACCCACCACCTGTTCGTCGACTTCGAGCGGGTGGTGTCGTACGACACCGCGGTCAGCGACGACGACCGGGCCGAGACCCTGTTCGCGGGCAAGGAACTGGCCGCCGACCTCCCCGAGCCGGCCGCGAGCACGGGCGGGTCGCCCGGCGGCAGCGGACCCCCCTCCGGGTCGCCGTCCGGGTCGCCGTCCAGCAGTTCCTCCCCCTCGGCGACCAGCTCGCCCGGCGCGAACACGAGCTCGAGCCCTGCCACGGACGCCTCCACCGGTCCGTCCACCGGTGCCACCCCCACCGGACTCCAGCCCCGCACCCTCGACGGCCTCGGTGACGATGCCTTCGTGGACGACGAGCTCAGCACCGCCGGGACGGCCAAGCGCCGTACGGTCACTGTGGCGTTCCGCACGTCGAACGTGATCGTGACCGTCGAGTACGTCGAGCAGCCGGCCACGGCCGCGGTCGAGCCGGACAGCGAGGAAATGCAGGACAGGGCGCGGAAGCTGGCCGCGAGCCTGGACGATTCGCTGGGCGGCTGAGGCGGCTTCGGCCCGCCCGGTCCCGGCGGGCGAATGCCGCCGACCGGGACCATGGGGTTCCTTCACCGCGTACCGTGGCCCCTCGGACAGAGTCCGACCGCAGGAACACGAGCGTCATGAGTGAAGGAACCATGCAGCGACGAGCCCAGCGAGACCAGCGTGCCCAGCGAGACCACGGAGCCAGGCGCCGCCGCCGCGCATTCGCCGGCCTCGCCGCAGTCCCCGCGGTGCTGCTGGCCGCGGGCTGCTCCTCGGACTCCGGCTCCGGCAACTCCGGGGACAAGGCCCGCAAGTCGCCCTCGGCCTCCGCGAGCCCGTCCCCGACCGTGCAGGCGGCGGTGTACGGCAAACTCCCCGAGCCCTGCTCCGTGGTGCCGGAGAAGACGCTGAAGGACCTGGTGCCGAAGGGCGCCGACTCCGGCAAGGAGGGCTCCTCCAACGACATCGCGACCCGCGCCAGCTGCTCCTGGGACAGCCTGGACGACAACGGCGTCGACGGTTCGCAGTTCCGCTGGCTGAACGTCTCGCTGCTGCGCTTCGAGTCGGACCTCGCGCGGGGCGAGGGCGACCTGCTGGCGCAGGAGTACTACGAGAAGCAGGTCAGGGACGCGCAGGCGGTCGACGGCGCCAAGGGGACGAAGGCCGAGCCGCTGTCCGGGACCGGCGACGTGGCCACGGCGGTGCGCTACGACCTGAAGAAGAAGGAAGGCACCTTCAAGCAGCAGACGGTCGTCGTCCGCGCGGAGAACGTGGTCGTCACCGTCGACTACAACGGCGCCGGTCTCGCCGGGGACAAGACCCCGGACGCCGGTGACCTGATGAAGGACGCCCAGCGGGCCGCCGAGGACGCGGTCGCCGCGGTCGCCGCCGCCAACAAGGACGGCGGCAGCGGTGCGGCGAGCGGCTCGCCGTCGGCCTCGCAGGGCGCCTCCGACCCGGCGTCGGCATCGGCCTCCGCCGCGGCGAAGAGCTGACGCGGAAGCCTTCCCACCGCACCGGTCACCCGTACGCCGTACGCATGTGCCACTCTGTTCCGCGCAACACAGGCACTGGGAGGGGAGTACGGGTGGCCGCGCCACTGAAGCTGACACGGATGCACCGCGTTCTCATCGGCGTGGTCGTCTTCGGTGCCGTCATCATCGCGGGCATCGGCTTCGCGGGGTCGTACGCGGCCGTCCGTGAGCTGGCCCTCAAGAAGGGCTTCGGGGACTTCAGTTACGTCTTCCCGATCGGTATCGACGCCGGGATCTGCGTCCTGCTCGCCCTGGATCTGCTGCTGACCTGGATCCGGATCCCGTTCCCGCTGCTGCGTCAGACGGCGTGGCTGCTGACGGCGGCGACGATCGCGTTCAACGGCGCGGCGGCCTGGCCCGATCCCTTGGGCGTGGGCATGCACGGGGTGATCCCGATCCTGTTCGTGGTGTCCGTGGAGGCCGCCCGGCACGCGATCGGGCGGATCGCCGACATCACGGCGGACAAGCACATGGAGGGCGTGCGGCTCACCCGCTGGTTGCTGTCCCCGATACCGACGTTCCTGCTGTGGCGCCGGATGAAGCTGTGGGAGCTGCGCTCCTACGACCAGGTCATCAAGCTGGAGCAGGACCGGCTGGTCTATCAGGCCCGGCTGCGCTCGCGCTTCGGCCGTGCCTGGCGGCGCAAGGCCCCGGTGGAGTCGCTGATGCCGCTGCGGCTGGCCCGCTACGGTGTGCCGCTGGCCGAGACCGCCCCGGCGGGGCTGGCGGCGGCCGGCATCGAGCCGGCGCTGCTCCCGCCGGCGGTGGAGCAGGAGGGCCCGGCACAGCGGGAGTACGCCGCCGGGACGTCGACGGCCGCGGCCACGGCGGCCGAGCCGCGCCCCGAGCTCGTGCGCGGCGCTCCCGGTCCGGAGGGGCCCGGGCGGGCCGACCGGGAGCCGCGGCCGGAGGAGGCCGGGCCGGAGGAGAGCCCGTGGTTCAACACCCCGCGCCAGGTCGCGTACCAGGGCGGTTACGACCCCACGTACGACCCGGCCGAGCAGTACGCGCAGTGGTACGCGGAGCAGCAGCAGGCCGAGCAGTACCGGGACCAGTTCGAGGAGGAGCCTGCGCCGCAGGACGTGCCGCCGCCCTCTTCGGAGGACACCGGCAGCTTCCCCATACCGGTGGGTCCGGGCCGCACCCGGGAACTGGGCGAGGGCGGTGCCACGGCGGCCACGGAGCCGGACGAGGACTCGTACTACCAGGTGTTCAAACAGTCGATCAACGGCAGCTATCCGACACCGCGGGAGTTCGGCGAGAACGTCGAGGCCGAGTTCAGCATCGGGCTGCAGCCCGACGAGGCCAAGCGCATGGTCAACCGTTTCACCAACCGCTACAACGCGGAGCTGGAGGAGGACCACATCGCCTGACAAGGTGCGCCGGGTACGGCGAAGGGGGCGCCCGGTGGGTACCGGGCGCCCCCTTCGTCGGTGCGGGCGGCTCCAAGCAGGTCGGGCGAAGCCCGCTGCGGTTCGGCAGCGCCCCGAAGAGGCGCGGGGACTGCGCGACCAGTGAAGAGGCGCGGGGACTGCGCGACCAGCCACGACGGCGCCGCGGACGAGCGACGGCACATCGCGGCGCCTCCAGCGGAGCGCCTAGCGGGCCGCGTGGCCGAAGCGGACCCCGCTCGCGGGAAGACCACCCTGGCCGGGCTGGTAGGCGGTGACCGCGGCCGGGGGCACCCCGAGGGTCACGTTGTCCATCGGCAGGGCGTACAGCGTGCCGTGGGCGCTGGGACCGTAGGGCATGCCGACGTAGAGGTGGGTGCCGGTGAAGTGCAGGCTGGCGCCGAGGCGCTCGCCGGCGCCCGGGTTGCCGGGGATGCCGTCGCCGTCACCGGGCTCGATCCACTTGTCGTGGTCGCCGGGGTTGCCCAGGAACGAGAAGACGTGCACGGCGCCGGACCTGGACTCCGAGCCGATCGCCTCGTCCGGGATGCCGACGGCCACCTTCATGGTCGCCGCGGTGCTCACCGCGCGGGGGGCGGTGTTGATCGCGGTGAGGGTGGTGCCGAAGCGGTCGCCGGACTCCGAGGTGCCGGAGATGTCGTCGTCGCCGGTGCCGGAGGACATGCTGCCGGTCTGGGTGTAGGTGCCGGCGGCGGTGACGCGGAAGAGCAGGACGCTGCCGGTGTCGGTCTTGTTCGCGCCGCCGACGGTCAGGTCCTCGCCCGGGGTACCGACCGCGAGGTAGGAGTCGGTGGCCGCCGCCGCGCCGGAGGGCCGGTAGGGGGCGAGGGCGAGGGAGGCGCCGAAGGCGTCACCGGGCTCGGCACCGCCGGAGACGGTGTCCAGGTCCTGGTCCAGGCCGAACAGCGGGGTGGGCCGGTTCTCGGAGTTCAGCCGGTGCGAGAAGACCGCGAGGTTGCCCGCGCCGTTGTCGGCGCCGATGGCCTCGTCGGGGGCGCTGATGGCGATGTGGTTGGCGTCGGCCGCCACCACGGTGCCGAAGCGGTCGCCCGCCTCCACCGCGCCGGGCACGTCCAGCTTGTCCTGGTGGACGGAGACGTTGGTCGTGCCGTGCACGTAGAACGCCTGGCCGGCGTCGGCGACCGAGCCGAGGGCCTCGCCGGGCACGCCGATCACCAGGAACGGCTTGCCGGCCGCGGTGGTGCCGGCCGCCAGGGCGTGGCCCATGCGGTCGCCGGACTCGGAGGCGGAGGCGGATATGGAGCCGTTGCCCTTGCCCTGCTCGAAGTGGGTGTCCTTGACCGCGCCGGTGCCCAGGCCGCCCGGGGCGCCGTGCAGGATCTCGACCATGCCGGCGTCGGTACCCCCGCCGATGTTCTCGCCGGGGACGCCGACGGCCAGGTCGGTGCAGCCGTCCTCGTCCCAGTCGACGGTGTCCAGGGACTCGCCGAAGTTGTCGTTCGGCTCGGAGCCGCCGCGCACCCAGTCCAGGTCCTGGCTGATCTCGGCGGTGCCCTTGCCGCCGCCGTAGACGATCCGGACCAGACCGGCGCCGGCGTCACCGCCGACGGCCGCCTCGGGGTCGGCGATGGCGATGTCCTCGGCACCGTCGCAGTTGAAGTCGGTGACGCGGTGGGCGCCGGTCCTGGACGCCACCCAGGAGGCCAGGTCGTCCACGCGGGCGGCGATGCCGCCGGTGCGGGTCTCGGTCTCGTCGATGCCGAGGCAGCCGCCCTGGTAGGAACGGCTGGCGAGGGCGACGAGCTGGTGGGTGCCGCCGTCGGTGCGGACCAGCGGGCCGCCGGTGTCGCCCATGCACGCGGCGGCGCCGTCCTTGCCGGTGACCGTCGCGGTGGTGGCGTCGGCGGCGTCCACCGCAAAGGCGCCGGTGTGCAGGTTCAGCGGCGCCCACTCGGTCGCCGTCCGGCCGTAACCGGCGAGCTTGAGCTCCTCGCCCGCGGCGGGTGCGGCGCCGGCCAGGGCGACGGGGGCGACGTCGGTGACGGGGCGGTTGAGCCGGGCCAGGACCACGTCGCGGTCGGTGCGCGGCACCAGCTCGACGACCTCGCGGACGGCGCCGGCGGTGCCGGTCAGGTCGGAGCGGCCGATCGTCGCGGTGGTCTTCAGCTCGGGCTTGCCGGCGGGGACCGTCAGGCTCGCGGCCGGGTCCTCGGCGAAGCAGCTGGCCGCGGTGAGCAGCCACTCGGCGTCGACCAGGACACCGGAGCAGCCGCGGTCGTGGTTGCCGACGATCAGCTGGGCGGCGTAGGCGTGGGTGGTGTCGCCGGACGGGGCGGCGGGGCCGGTCACGGCGGCGGCGGGCGTCACGGACAGCGCGAGCGGTCCGGCCGCCAGGGTCGCGCCGAGCGCGGTGAGGCGAAGGCGTCTGGTGGAATGCATGAAGGTGGTGTCCTCTGTTCCTGCTGTGCGACGGCTACTTGGCGGAGCGGATCTCCACGAGCATGTGCTCGCGGTCCTGTTCGTCCGCGCTCTCGCCGACGGCGGTCCAGGTGTTCTTCTCCAGGTCGAAGGACTTCTCCTCGGCACCGACGGTCATGTCGACCTGCGTGTCGTAGTCGTTGCCCTTCATGGAGAAGACCGCCGGGATCTCCAGGGTCAGCCAGCCGGAGTCGCCCACGACCTTGAAGCACACCTTGCCGGAGTGCCGCCGTGCCAGGACCTCGATATAGCCGGTGCCGCCGGCGCAGTCCACCAGCGTGATGTGGCCGTCACCGCGCTTGAGCAGGATGTTCTGCTCCGCCAGGATCCGGTCCGCGTCGGGGTAGTTGAAGTCCTCGACCGCGTAGCCGGGCGCGGCCTCGGCGACCGTCGACGCGGCGCCTGACCGGGCGTCGGCGGCACCGCCGAGCACGCCCGAAAGGGCCGCCCAGGCCAGGGCGCCGCCCGCCGCCGCGGCGGCGACGGTGCGCACGAGGAATCTCTTCCCGGGCTTGTTCCCGCGAAATTCCGAGGGTTCTGCAACGGCCTTCATCGCGCTCCAAGAGTCGTCGTTCCGTGGGGCGTCGGGCCAGCGGAAAACCCACGGCGACGAAACCGTCCGACGAGGGTTTCCGCATCGCCGTAACGCGCAAGGGAGGGGCGGCTTGCACGTGTCCGCGAGCCACCCGCCTTCCCATGCAATCCGCCTCCCTACGACCTGTCCACTTCGCCAACCGGCCGAATCTGGACGTACGTTCACCTCGTGATGTGACTCCCGTCACCCCTCCGAAAGGTTGTAGCGAGCGACGTGAAGAGCTCGTGATGATCCGTCATGCAGTTTCACACACCACCGGTTCGGGTCGACTTCCCTTTGTGCACCGGCAATTGACGGTCCTTGAGAAATATGAATGGCTAGGGCGTCGTCGCGTCACGACAGCTTTCCGCCGTGTGCCGTTTCCGCACGGCACCCACCTGGTTTCCGCACGGCACTCACCTGGAGGACGACATCCCTATGGAGACAGTGTTCTGGAGCCGGCGACGCCTGCTCGGCACCCTCGCCGCCGTCACGGCCGTCGCCGCCGCGCCCGGTGGCCCGGCCCTGCCGGCCCGTGCCGCGGCGGCGACGACGGACGATCCGCCCAACCCGTTCACGCTGCCGGACACCCAGCGGGCGCAGGTGGTCAAGGCATGGCTGACCGGTGGCAGGGCGACCAAGGCAGCCGCGGCGGAGGCACTGTACGGCACGGACGCGGACATACAGACGTTCCTCACCTCGACGCTGGCGAAGGTGGCGGCGGAGGACAACCGCGTCGCGGTGGCGAGCTATCTCGCCAGATCCGGGGTGGGGCTGCGGCGTGAGGCGTCCGCGGCGCTGGACGGCGGGGACAGCGCGGTGGCCGCCTTCCTCGACGGGGGCTTCAGGTCGGGCCTGCTCGAGGACCTGCAGGTGGCCACGGCCACCGTCTCGGCCACCGGCGGCAAGGGGGTCAGGCGCGAGGCGTCCGCGGCACTGGACGCCGGTACCGAGCAGGCACTCGCGGAGTTCCTGTCCGAGGGCCGGTTCACCGCCCGCGAGGAGGACCAGCGGGTGGAGACCGCCTCCATGCTGATGTCCGGCGGCTCGGAGGTGCAGAAGTACGCGGACCGCGCGCTCAGCGGCAACCGCCAGGAAGTGGAGTGGTTCCTGGACACCGGGCAGCACATCGCACGCGCCCGCGACCAGGAGGCGGCGACGATCGAGGAACTCGTCGCCGTCGTGGAGCGCGAGGGCAAGCGCGCCCAGGCGGAGACCGACCTCGCCGTCGAGGCCTCCGAACGGGCCAGGACCGCCGCCGAGAAGGCGAAGGAGGCCGCCGAGAAGGCCGCCGCCGAGGCCGAGGCGGCCAAGGACGACGTGGCGAAGTCCGGTGCGGCGGCCCGCAGAGCCGCGAGCGCCGCGAAGGGCGCCGCCAAGGCCGCCCGCAACGCCATCAGCGCCTCCCGGACGGCGGTCGCGGCCTCACGCCGCGCCTCGTTCGCCGCGACCGCCGCCGCACAGGCCGCCGCCACCGCGGGCAACGCCGCGGCTCGTGCGTACAACGCGGCCATCGCCGCCTCCAAGGACGCCTCCAAGGCACAGGCGGCCAAGAACGCCGCCATCGCGGCGCGCAACGGCGCGGACCGGGCCCGTACCGCGGCCACGGCCGCCGACTACGCGGCCACCGCGGCCGCACAGGCGGCCGGTGCCGGTTCCGCCGCCGCGTCCGCGGCCCGCAACGCCGCCTCCGCCGCCAACGCCTCCGCACAGGCCGCCACCGCGGCGGGCGTCGCCCAGTCCGAGGCCGCCGAGGCCAAGCGCCAGGCCGAGATCGCGAACAACGCAGCGAACCGCGCCACCAACGCCGCCTCCACCGCACAGGCCCTGGCCAACAACGCCGCGTCCGCCGCGCGCACCGCACGCGACGCCGCCAACTCCGCCGCGGCACATGCCGACAAGGCCGCCGACGCGGCCGAGGAGGCATTCGAGTACGCGGGTCAGGCCATCGACTACGCCAACAGGTCCAGGGCGCACGCCGAGGAGGCGATCAAGGCCGCCAACACCGCGACCAAGGCCGTCGAGGACGCCCAGGCGGTGGAACAGGCCGCCCGGGACGCGGAGGCGGCGCGCCTGGAGGAGGACAAGAAGGACGGCCTGGAGGAGGCCAGGCTGCTCGCCCGGATGGAGGCGGAGGAGCGGGCCGCACTCGCCAACCTGCGCACGCAGGACGAGCAGACCGCACAGGCCCTCAAGGACCAGATCGCCGCCGCCGAGACCGCGCTGGCGGACGGTGACCTCGCGCTGGCCGCCACCCTGGGCCGCAAGGCGGCCATGGGCATGGCGGCCGCCAAGGGCGCCTGGGCGCGGGAGGCCGCCCAGTTCGCACTGGCCGGCACGGATGCCGACATCCACGCCTGGATCGACGCCGACCGCGCCCTCGCCGAGGACCAGGACGACCGGGAGACGGCCCTGCATCTCGCGGAGGTGGGCCCCGCCAACGTCGGCAACGCCGTCCATACGGCGCTGACCAGCCAGACCGCCGGAGCGGTGAAGGCCTTCCTGGCCGACGGGCTGCTCGCGGCCGCGGCCGAGGACTACCGGGTCAGCATCGCCGGCATCCTCGCCGCCGATCCCGGCCCCGCCGTCAAGGCCGCCGCCAACGCCGCGCTCGACGCGAACACCCCCCAGGCGCTGCGGGACTTCTTCGAGCACGCGCACCCCGACGCCGTCCGGGACGACGACGGGGTCGCCACCGCGGCGCTGCTCAACTCCGGGGGCATGTACACCAAGGCGTACGCGGAGGTGGCCCTGGAGGGCCCGACGTGGATGCGCCGGAACTTCGTCTCCGTCGTCCAGCACAAGGCGGCCCGGCTCGACCACGACTCGGCCACCCACATCGCCGCGATCCGGGGCGCGATCGCCGCGGCCGCGAAGATCGCCTGCAAGGCGCAGGAGGACGCGCAGCTCGCGTCCAAGGCGGCCGCGGAGGCACGCGACGCGGCGGAGGAGGCCCAGGAGTGGGCGGACAAGGCGCTCGCCTCCTCGGAGCAGGCCGACACCTACGCCGCCCAGGCCAGGCAGAACGCCGACGACGCCGACGCGTCCGCCCAGGCCGCCCAGGCCTCCGCGGACCGGGCGAAGAGCGCGGCCCAGACGGCTCGCAAGGCGGCCCGGGCCGCCAACTACTCGGCCAACCGGGCCATCGACTCGGCACGCAGCGCCCTGCGCTCCTCCTACAGCGCGCAGGCCTCGGCGAACAGCGCGCGCCAGGCCGCCGTCGCCGCGGGCAAGGACGCGGACGCGGCCGCGGCGGCGGCCGGCGACGCCCGCCGCATCGAGGGGGAGAAGCGCAGGGCGGAGGCTGCGGAGGCCGCGCGCAAGGCCGCCGAGGAAGCCCAGAAGGCCAAGGACGAGGGGCGGAACCCGGCCGACAGCCCGACGCACGACCGGACCAACTCCGGTGGCAGCGAGGGCGACAAGGACGAGTGGTGGAACGACGCCAAGTTCTACGCCGACGCGTTCAACTGGATCAGCATCGGCTCCGGGTTCCTCGCCGCGGCCCTCGCCTTCGCCGCGCCGTGGACCGGCCCCTTCGCACCGGCCGTCGCCGCCGCGGCGGGCGTCCTCGGCTGGGTCTCGGTGGGGTCGGCGGCGCTCAGCACGCTGTTCACGGGCATCGAGTACGGCTTCGACAGCTCCCAGTTCGCGGGCTCCCTGGTCGGAACCAGCCTGGGCCTGCTCACGTTCGGCCAGTCCAAGTGGATCGGGCACACGCTGGACGGCGTGGTGTCGCCCATCGCCAGGCGGGCCACCCAGCTGGGCAGCGACATCATCTCGCCCATCACCGGTACGCTGTCCTCCCTTTTCGGGTGACCGTCCGGTGACCACCGGATGACGGCCGACCGCTGGTCCGGCCGGAGGGGACCGGCTCACCGCGCCGGTCCCCCGTGGTAGCAGGGCGCCGGTCTCCCCGGTACAGAAGGACATCCCGGCGCAGCAGGGCACTCCGCCACAGAAGGGCACTCCGGCGCAAGGAGAGCACCCCGGCACAGAAGGGCACCCCTCATGCTCACGTCCGTACCCATCGGGTGGCTTTGGCTACTGGCCGCGGCGGCCACCGTGCTGTCCAGCTGTGTGCTGGGCAGCTGGATACCGCTGCGGAAGTTCCGCATCGCCTACCCGGTGATCATGGTCACCGGGGGCGCGGTCCTGGTCCTCGTCTGCCGGGTGAAGGGCATCGACCTGACCGGGGCGCTCGTCATGTACGCCTGCGCCCACATCGGTCTGACCCTCGGCCTGCTGCCCCAGCGGAGGATGTTCCGCGAGGTGCTCGAGCGGTGGCGCAGGGGAGAGCCCACGGACCACCTCAAGGCCCCGCGCCGGCACCACGTGTTCCTCGCCGTCTGCGTGGTCGGCGTCTCGCTCGCCGGTTTCGCGCTGACCCGCTGACCCGGCCGCCCGTCGGCACTGCCGCCGACAGGGCCACGCCGCCGGCCCGGGCCCGCGGAACCGCGCAGGAACGCGGCGCCGCGGGGCCCGTGCCGGTGTGTCCTACTGCCCCAGCAGGGTCCGCACCCGCTCCTGCCCGACCGCCAGCAGCAGCGTGGGCAGCCGCGGGCCGGTGTCGCGGCCCACGAGCAGGTGGTAGAGCAGCGCGAAGAACGACCGCTGGGCGGTCTTGATCTCCGGCGGCAGCTCCTTGGGCGTGGCGTCGGCGGAGAAGCCCGCCCGGACCTTGGGCACCCCGTAGACGAGATGGGTGAGCCCGTCCAGCGACCAGTGCTCGGCCAGCCCGTCGAGCAGCAGCCGCAGCGACTCGCGACCCTCTTCGTCGAGCGACTTCAGCAGCTCGGTGTCGGGCTCCTCGCGCACGATGGTGCGCTGGTCGGCGGGCACATACGTGTTGATCCACGCCTCGGCCCGGTCATAGCGCGGCCGGGCCTCGTCCAGCGAGCCGATCGGGTCGGACGGGTCCAGCTCGCTGAGGATGCGCAGTGCCTGGTCCTCGTGCCCGGCGGTGATGTCGGCGACGGAGGCCAGCGTCCGGTACGGCAGCGGGCGCGGCGTCCGCGGCAGCTCGCCACCCGCCGTGCGCACCGCACGCGCGTGCGCGGCCGCGTCCGCGGGCAGCGCCGACCCTCCCCCGGTGCCCGATGCCCGGGAGGTGCCCCCAGCGACCTTGGCGTCGAGCCGGTCCCACTCGTCGTACAGCCGCTGGATCTCCTGGTCGAAGGCGATCTTGAAGGACTGGTTGGGGCGGCGCCTGGCGTACAGCCAGCGCAGCAGCTGCGGCTCCATGATCCGCAGCGCGTCGGCGGGCGTCGGCACCCCGCCCTTGGACGAGGACATCTTCGCCATGCCGCTGATACCGACGAAGGCGTACATCGGCCCGATCGGCCGCTCCCCGCCGAAGATCCCCACGATCTGGCCGCCGACCTGGAAGGACGAGCCCGGCGAGGAGTGGTCGACACCGCTCGGCTCGAAGATCACGCCCTCGTACGCCCAGCGCATCGGCCAGTCCACCTTCCAGACCAGCTTGCCGCGGTTGAACTCGCTGAGCCGGACCGTCTCGGAGAAACCGCAGCCGGTGCAGCCGTAGGTCAGCTCGGTGGAGGCGTCGTCGTAGGTGGTGACGGTCGTCAGGTCCTTCTCGCAGTTGCCGCAGTACGGCTTGTACGGGAAGTACCCGGCGGAACCGGAGCTGCCGTCGTCCTCGCTCGCCGCGCCGGAGCCCTCGGCGGCCTCCAGCTCGGCCTCGTCGACCGGCTTCTGCGACTTCTTGGCCTGGGCCCTGGGCTTGGTCCGGTACTGGGCGAGCACCGCGTCGATGTCGCCCCGGTGCTTCATGGCGTGCAGGATCTGCTCGCGATAGGCGCCGGAGGTGTACTGCGCGGTCTGGCTGATGCCGTCGAACTCCACACCCAGCTCGCCGAGCGCCTCGACCATCGCGGCCTTGAAGTGCTCGGCCCAGTTGGGGTGCGCGGAGCCGTCCGGGGCGGGGACGGAGGTGAGCGGCTTGCCGATGTGCCCGGCCCAGGACTCGTCGACGCCCGCGACCCCGGCCGGCACCTTGCGGAAGCGGTCGTAGTCGTCCCAGGAGATCAGGTGCCGCACCTCGTGGCCCCGGCGGCGGATCTCGTCGGCGACCAGGTGCGGGGTCATGACCTCGCGCAGGTTGCCCAGGTGGATCGGGCCCGACGGGGACAGCCCGGACGCGACGACGACCGGTTTGCCCGGGGCACGGCGCTCCGACTCGGCGATGACCTCGTCCGCGAAACGGGAGACCCAGTCGGTGGTCTCGGTGCTCTGAGCCACGATCGGCACGTCCTCTTGATTCTGAAGTGGGTCTGGACCCCCGGAGTCGTCCGGGCTCCGGGAGACGTCCGGACTCCGGGAGTCGGGGCTGCGTGGCGGCTTCGCCACCTCCCCATGATTCCAGACGGCCGCGCGACCGCGAAAACCGCTTTACCCCCCGTGAGAGACTGGCCGTGGCTATCCATCCCCACGAGGAGAACGGCACCCTTACCTATGGCCTCGGTCACGTCCCTCAGCGACTCCGTCCAGCAGCAGCTCACGTCCGCCCTCACGGCCGCCCGGCCGGAGGCGGCCGGCGCGGACCCGCTGCTGCGACGCAGCGACCGGGCGGACTACCAGGCAAACGGCATCCTCGCGCTGGCCAAGCAGGCCAAGGCGAACCCGCGGGAGCTGGCCGGCGAGGTGGTCTCCCGGGTCACCACCGGCGATCTGATCAAGGACATCGAGGTCTCCGGCCCCGGCTTCCTCAATATCACCGTCGGCGACCGGGCGATCATCGAGAACCTCGCCGCGCGGTACGCGGACGACACCGGCCGCCTCGGCGTGCCGCACGCCGAGCACCCCGGCACCACGGTGATCGACTACGCCCAGCCGAACGTGGCCAAGGAGATGCACGTCGGCCATCTGCGCTCCGCGGTGATCGGCGACTCGGTGGTGCAGCTGCTGGAGTTCACCGGCGAGACCGTCGTCCGGCGCCACCACATCGGCGACTGGGGCACCCAGTTCGGCATGCTCATCCAGTACCTGGACGAGCATCCGCACGAGCTGGACCACAAGGCCGGACCGGATCTCCAGGCCTCCGGCGAGGAGGCGATGTCCAACCTCGACCGGCTCTACAAGGCGGCCCGCAAGGTCTTCGACACCGACGAGGACTTCAAGACGCGCGCCCGGCGCCGGGTGGTCGACCTGCAGGCCGGGGACCCGCACACGCTCGCCACGTGGCAGAAGTTCGTCGACGAGTCGAAGATCTACTTCTTCTCCGTCTTCGAGAAGCTCGACATGGAGGTCCGCGACCCCGACATCGTCGGCGAGTCCGGCTACAACGAGATGCTCGCCGAGACCTGCCGCCTCCTGGAGGAGTCGGGCGTGGCCGTCCGCTCCGAGGGCGCGCTGTGCGTGTTCTTCGACGACATCAAGGGCCCGGACGGCAATCCGGTCCCGCTGATCGTGCAGAAGTCCGACGGCGGCTTCGGCTACGCGGCCACCGACCTGTCGGCGATCCGCGACCGGGTGTTCCGGCTGAAGGCCGACTCGCTGCTGTACGTGGTCGACGCCCGCCAGTCGCTGCACTTCCGGATGGTCTTCGAGACCGCGCGCCGGGCCGGCTGGCTGAACGAGGGCGTCAAGGCGGTCCAGCTCGCCTTCGGCACGGTCCTCGGCAAGGACGGCAAGCCGTTCAGGACCCGTGAGGGCGAGACGGTCAAGCTGGTCGACCTGCTCGACGAGGCCATCGACCGGGCCTCCGCGGTGGTCCGGGAGAAGGCCCAGGACCTGTCCGAGGAGGAGATCGCCGAGCGCGGCACCCAGGTGGGCGTCGGCGCGGTGAAGTACGCGGACCTGTCCACGTCGGCCAACCGCGACTACAAGTTCGACCTCGACCAGATGGTCTCGCTCAACGGCGACACCTCGGTCTACCTGCAGTACGCCTACGCCCGGATCCGGTCGATCCTGCGCAAGGCCGGGGACGTGCGCCCGGCCGCGCGCCCGGAGCTGGAGCTGACGGCCGCCGAGCGCGCCCTGGGCCTGCACGTGGACGCCTTCGCCGAGACGGTCGCGGAGGCCGCCGCCGAGTACGCCCCGCACAAGCTGGCGGCGTACCTGTACCAGCTGGCGTCGCTGTACACGTCGTTCTACGACAAGTGCCCGGTGCTGAAGGCCGAGACGCCGGCGCAGGTGGAGAACCGCCTCTTCCTGTGCGACGTGACGGCGCGGACGCTCCACCGCGGCATGGCCCTGCTGGGCATCCGCACCCCCGAGCGCCTCTGAGCACCCGCGTCGACCACGGCCGCGGCCCGTCCTCTCCCCCGCAGGGAGGACGGGCCGCGGTGGTTCACGCGGTCGGTCCCGGGCGGGTCAGCGGCAGTTGACCCACGTGTTCGACTTCTGGTACCAGACCGTGTTGCCCGTCCCCTTGTTGCCCCGTGAGACGACACCGGTCTCTCCGCGGTGGTTCGTCCTGCTGTACCACCGGTAGTCGCAGGACCTGCCGTGGTTGTACCAGGACTTGAAGCCCTGGAAGACCACGAACTTGGTCAGGTCCTTGTTGGTCCCGGCGACCTTCTGCATGCGGCCGGTGTAGTTCTTCCCGGACCAGACGCAGAACCAGCCCGACGGGCAGTCCTTCGCCGCCGCCGGCGCGGCCTGCGCCGCACCTGCCGTCCCCGCGCTTCCGGCCAGCAGGCCACCGGTCAGTGCGACGCCGCTGGCGAGGACCGCGAACTTCCTGGTCCTGTGCATGCTGTTCCCCCTTCGAGGTCTGGGTGCGCCGGCCCGCAGCGGCCGGCTCGGCAACGAGACTGCGGGATCCGGGGCGCAGGTCTCCACAGTTGCCGCAGAAGTGACGCACCGGCGGGACGTCCCACGCGCCGACCTGCGCGGACACCCCCCGCCGAGTCGGTACGGAGAGACGGCCGGGACGCCCCCGGTGGCCGGTTCCGCACGCTGTGGGAGCCGCCGTCCGCCAGGGACCACGGCTGCGGGGGCAGAATGCGAACCGGGGGGAAGGGCCTCTGGACCGGGGGCCCTTGAACACCTACGCGATGGGGGGAGCATGTCGCGTTGGAAGGGACTTCCCGCGGACCTCGACCCGCGCACGCGCCGGCTGGTGGTGCGCCTGCGCCGGGCGAAGGACCACAGCGGGCTCAGTATGCGGCAGCTGGCGGCGAAGACGGGGTTCAGCGCCAAGTCGTGGGAGCGCTATCTGAGCGGCAGGACGCTGCCGCCACGGGAGGCCGTCGAGGCCGTCGCCCGGCTGGGCGGCGACGATCCGACCCGGCTGCTCGCCCTGCACGAGGTCGCCGCCGCGGCCCGGGCGGACCGCCGCGAGAGCGCGGCGGCCGAGACGTCCGAACCGCTCGAGCCACCCGGGGCTCCCGGCCCCCCGCCGCGCGGCCGTCTCCGGCGGCGTCCCCGGTACACCGTGCTGTGCACGGCCCTCGCGGCCCTGGTGCTGGCCGCCGCCGTCCCGGCAGCCGTGCTGCTCGCCCAGCGCAGCGACGACGGCCCGGACGCGACGGGGCCCGCCGCCCGGGCCACCACCCCGGCGCCCGGCCCGGCCTCCGCCGCGTCGTCGCCGGTCACCTACACCTGCGCCGTGCAGCGGATCGACGGGCGCTGGTACGCGGGCAACAGCCGCACCCGGGATGCCATCGTGGCCTACGGTCACGCGGGCCCGGAGGTCGCCGAGGTGCAGTGCCTGCTGCGCCGGGCCGGACTGTCCCCCGGGGAGGTCGACGGGATCTTCGGGCCGCTGACGCAGCGCGCGGTCAAGCAGATCCAGCAGCGGGACGGGCTGGTGGTGGACGGCATCGTGGGCCCGCACACCTGGAAGGCGCTGCGGGGGTGACGGGGCGATGAGCGGGACGTCACCCCCGCCGTCACCGGAGCGGACGCGGCTGACGGCCGTGCTCCGGGAGCTGAGGGCAAGCACCGGACTGAGCCTGGCGGGCCTCGCGGAGCGTACTGCGTACAGCAAGTCCTCGTGGGAGCGGTATCTCAACGGCAAGGCGCTGCCGCCCCGCCGCGCGGTACAGGACCTGTGCCGGCTCGCCCGGGAACCGGACGGGCGGTGTCTGGCCCTGTGGGAGATCGCGGAGGCGGAGTGGAGCGGGCGCGGAGCGCCACCACGGGACGGCGGACGCGCAGCGCCAGGACGGGCGCCGTCCCGCCGGACGCCCGGACCGGCGCCGCCGCCGTCACCGGCACCGGCACCGGCGTCCGAGCCGGACCCGGCCCCCGGACCGCCGCCGTGGGAGGACGAGAGCCGTGCCGGCGGCCGCGGCACGGCGGTGACCGCGCTGCTGGTGTCGGTGTGCGCCCTGGTGGCCGGAGGCGCGGCGACGGCCGCCCTGCTGCTGACGTCCCCGGACGGCGGATCACGGACGTCGTCGGCCTCGTCGCCGGCCCCCTCGGCTGCGTCGCCGTCCGCTCCCGGGCCGCGCTGCCGAGGCGCCGCCTGCGAGGGCCAGAACCCGATGCACATGGTCTGCGGCGGCGCCCCGGACACGCTGGCCGCACACCGCACGGCCACCGGCGCCCGGCTGGAACTGCGCTACAGCCGGGAGTGCGGCGCGGGCTGGGCCCGGATGTGGGACACGCGTATCGGTGACCGGCTGGAGGTGACGGCGGGCGGCCCCACCCACGACGTGGAGATCGAGGACAGCCTCGACGCACAGGCCTACATCCACACCACCATGGCCGCCACCCGCCCCGGAAGCGTCCTGCACGCCTGCTTCCGGCCCGCGGCGGACGGCACACCCGAGTGCTTCGACGCCCGCGTGGGCCGAGCCCCTGAGCCCTGAGCCCGCCCCTGCTCCCCTCGAGCCCTGCCGCCCCCGTCCCCCGTCCCCCGTCCCCCGTTCCGGTCAGCGCGGCAGGGTCAGGCCGTCCGGCACCTCGACGTCCAGCTCGGTGTCGATGACGCTGCGGATCTCCGCCTCGCCGGTCAGCTCCCGCCGGGTGACCGTCCCGTCGGTGCGGGTCTCGGTGAGAGCGGTGCCGTGCAGCAGGAGGTGGGCGTCCGTCGTGAGCCGCTGGATGTACAGGGTGCGGCTGAACGGCGAGCGCGGGCTGGTCGCGACGTGCCAGTTGACGACCTCCACGTCGGCGTGCTCGAACGGCTCCAGGGTGAAGGCGTACTGCGCCTCCCAGCCGCCGCCGTCCCCCGCCCCGTGAGCCTCCAGCACCCACATCGGCAGCGGGCCCCGGTGCGGCCGGTGCACCAGGCGGTGGCGGCGCCCGGCGCCGGGGAACTCCTCGCCGGTCCGCAGCGGCACCGGCTCCAGCAGCGCGCCGACGGCGCCGAAGCCGACGTCCGACAGATAGGTCTGCGGGTCGCCGGGAACCCGGACCTGCAGGGCCAGGTGGGAGCGGGGCCGGTCCTCCGGGCGGTGCGCGCCCAGCTGGACCCGGCAGAGCAGCCGGGTCACCCCGAAACCGAGGGTCTCCAGCACCCGGGCGAAGAGGGTGTTGTGCTCGTAGCAGTAGCCGCCACGGCGTGCGTGCACCAGCTTGGCCGTCAGGTCGGCGAGGTCGAGCGAGGGTGCTCTGCCGCGCACGGGGTCGAGGTTCTCGAACGGGATCGCCCGGACATGGGCGTGCTGCAGCCCCCGCAGGGTGTCGAGGCAGGCCCGCCGCACTCCCTCCCAGCCGGTCCGGCGGAGATACGCGTCGAGGTCGAAAGGCGTGGTCGGCGCGGTGTCACTCATGCCCCCCACGCTATGAGCGCCGTACCTGCCCCGTCCGCCTGCCCGGGTCCGAACCGTGCTCCGCCCTTGGTCCTAGGCACCGGGGCGGACACCCGGGGCGGTACCGGGTGTCCCGGGGAACGCCGGGCTACCGGCCCAGCCTCTGCGCCGCCTCGGTCGCCCAGTACGTCAGGATGTTCCGCGCGCCGGCCCGCTTGATGCCGGTCAGCGCCTCCAGGATCGCCCGGTCCCGCTCGATCCAGCCCTTCTCGGCGGCGGCCTCGATCATCGCGTATTCGCCGGAGATCTGGTACGCGGCCACCGGCACGTCCACGGCGTCCGCGACCCGCGCCAGGATGTCCAGGTACGGACCGGCCGGCTTGACCATCACCATGTCGGCGCCCTCCTCGAGGTCCAGCGCCAGCTCCCGCATCGACTCCCGCACATTGGCGGGGTCCTGCTGGTAGGTCTTCCGGTCCCCGGTGAGCGAGGAGCCGACGGCTTCCCGGAACGGCCCGTAGAAGGCGGAGGCGTACTTGGCGGTGTAGGCGAGGACCGCGACGTCCTCGCGGCCGATCTGGTCCAGGGCGTCGCGGACGACGCCGATCTGACCGTCCATCATCCCGCTGGGTCCCACCACGTGCGCCCCGGCGTCGGCCTGCACCTGCGCCATCTCGGCGTACCGCTCCAGCGTGGCGTCGTTGTCGACCCGCCCCTCGGCGTCGAGGACCCCGCAGTGGCCGTGGTCGGTGAACTCGTCCAGGCACAGGTCGGACATGACGAGCAGGTCGTCGCCCACCTCGGCGCGCACGTCGCGCAGCGCGACCTGCAGGATCCCGTCGGGGTCGGTGCCCGCCGTACCGGCGGCGTCCTTCTTCCCCTCCTCCGGCACGCCGAACAGCATGATCCCGGAGACCCCGGCCGCCACCGCCTCCGCGGCCGCCTTCTTCAGGGTGTCCCGCGTGTGCTGCACGACGCCGGGCATCGCCCCGATCGGCACCGGCTCGCTCACGCCCTCGCGCACGAAGGCCGGAAGGATCAGGTCGGCCGGGTGCAGCCGGGTCTCGGCGACCATCCGACGCATGGCGGGGGTGGTCCGCAGCCGCCGGGGCCTGGTGCCGGGGAAGGATCCGTACGTCGTCATGGCCCCTACGCTACGCCCGTCCCAACCGTGCCTTTGCCGACGCCCGGTCGGCGCGGGCGGGCCTCGGAAGTGCCGGATGCCCGCGGCCGGCGTGCGGGTCCACGGCGCGTCCACGTCCTGCGCGCCGTCGCCACCAGCAGATGACAGAGCATGCCGACGGCGAAGAAATCCTGCACCTGCCGCTCGTCCCCGCCGGAGGCGCCGCGCACATACCCCACCGTCCGGGCGCAGCCGGCCCGCACCGCGTCCCGGATCACCGGCTCGGTGCGGCGGCCTGCGCACGCATCCGGACCAGCAGCAGTTCCCTGTCGCGGATCAGCCGGGCGCAGGAGTCCTCCATCGCCGGCAGCCTCCTCGGGCGAACCGCCCGCGGCGCCGGCCACCCCTCCTCCAGGCTCTGCCGCACCCGGGTGAAGCAGTACGTGACGACCGCGACGAAGTGCGACTCCTTGTCGGGGAACAGCCGGCAGGCATACGCCTGGGGGATCCCGGCGGCCTTGGCGACCTCCGTGGTCGTGGTGCCGTGGCAACCCCGGTCGGCGAACGCCCCGATGGCGGTGCGCAGTACCGTCTCCCGGCGCTCCTGCGCGGTGGACAGCCGACGCGTTCGCTCCGAGGTCCTGTGAGCAGTCGATCACTCACAGGAAACGGCGGTCAATTGCGAGGCCCGTCCGGCTGCAGCCGCCGAACAGGACGGGGCGGGACAGGGGCGGGGCGGGGCGCTCGCGAAGAGCACCCCGCCCCGGTCGTCAGGCCATCGGGCCGTCAGGTCGTCGTCGAACGTCTCCGCCGCGCCCCCGGGCGCCGCTCGCTCGGACGCGTCACCGGATCCCCGGCCTCGATCGCCGCCGCCCGGCGCTTGGCGCCGAAGTCGGCCAGCGCCTCCGCCAGTTTGAGCACGGAGGGCTCGGGGGCCATCACGTCCACCCGCAGTCCGTGCTCCTCGGCGGTCTTGGCGGTCGCCGGACCGATACAGGCGATCACCGTCACGTTGTGCGGCTTGCCCGCGATGCCGACCAGGTTCCGCACCGTCGACGACGACGTGAACAGCACGGCGTCGAAGCCGCCGCCCTTGATCGCCTCCCTGGTCTGGGCCGGCGGCGGCGAGGCGCGCACGGTCCGGTAGGCGGTGACGTCGTCGACCTCCCAGCCCAGCTCGATCAGCCCGGCGACCAGGGTCTCCGTGGCGATGTCGGCGCGCGGCAGGAAGACCCGGTCGATCGGGTCGAAGACCGGGTCGTACGGCGGCCAGTCCTCCAGCAGACCCGCGGCCGACTGCTCGCCGCCGGGCACCAGGTCCGGCTTCACACCGAAGGCGATCAGCGCGTTCGCTGTCTGGTCGCCCACTGCGGCGACCTTGATCCCCGCGAAGGCGCGGGCGTCCAGGCCGTACTCCTCGAACTTCTCCCGGACCGCCTTGACCGCGTTGACCGAGGTGAACGCGATCCACTCGTAACGGCCGGTCACCAGGCCCTTGACCGCGCGCTCCATCTGCTGGGGCGTGCGCGGCGGCTCGACGGCGATGGTCGGTACCTCGTGCGGCACGGCCCCGTAGGACCGAAGCTGGTCGGAGAGCGACGCCGCCTGCTCCTTCGTCCGCGGGACGAGCACCTTCCAGCCGAACAGCGGCTTGGACTCGAACCACGACAGCTGGTCGCGCCGGGCCGTGGCGCTGCGCTCACCGACCACGGCTATCACGGGCCTGGCGCCCTCCGGCGACGGCAGCACCTTCGCCTGCTTCAGCGTCTGCGCGATGGAGCCGAGGGTGGCGGTCCAGGTGCGCTGGCGGGTGGTCGTACCGGCGACCGTCACGGTGAGCGGGGTGTCCGGCTTGCGGCCCGCCGTCACCAGCTCACCGGCCGCCGCGGCGACCGAGTCCAGCGTGGTGGAGACGACGACCGTGCCGTCGGAAGCACCCACCTCCGTCCAGCAGCGGTCGGACGCCGTCCGGGCGTCCACGAACCGCACGTCGGTGCCCTCGGCGTCGCGCAGCGGCACACCGGCGTACGCGGGTACGCCGACCGCCGTCGCGATACCGGGGACCACCTCGAAGGGCACTCCGGCGGCGGCGCAGGCCAGCATCTCCTCGGCGGCGTACGTGTCGAGCCCGGGGTCACCGGACACCGCACGCACCACCCGCCTGCCGCCCCGCGCGGCCTCCATGACAAGATGTGCCGCATCCCTCACCGGAGGGGCGCCAGCGGTTTTTGACGCGCTGTCAACGACCGCCAGCTGAGGCGTGCCCGAGGCGGACTCGCCCGCGTCGGTGTGCACCTCGGCGACGCCCTCCCGGGCGTGCGTACGGACCACGTCGAGCACCTCGTGCTCGGCGACGACGACATCCGCGTGCGCCAGCGCCTCCACGGCGCGCAGAGTCAGCAGTCCCGGATCTCCGGGTCCGGCACCGAGAAAGGTGACGTGCCCGTGTTCCGGACCGGCGGCGGGAAGGGTGGTGGGGCTCAATGTGCTCGCTCCCCCATCAGACCGGCCGCGCCCTGGGCGAGCATCTCGGAGGCGAGTTCACGTCCGAGAGCGTGTGCCGCCTCGTGCGTCTCGGGCACGGGACCGGTGGTGGACAGCTGCACCAGCGTCGAGCCGTCGGTGGTGCCGACGACGCCGCGCAGGCGCATTTCCTTGACAATCTGCCTGTCGGCCTGGGGGTCCCCCCGCTCGAGCGGAGCCGAGCGGGACGGAAGGTCGGCCAGCGCGCCCACGGGGGCGCTGCAGCCGGCCTCCAGGGCGGCGAGCAGTGAGCGCTCGGCCGTCACGGCGGCCCGCGTGAACGGGTCGTCGAGCTCGCCGAGCGCGGCGATCAGCGCCGCGTTGCCCGCGGTGCATTCGATCGCCAGTGCCCCCTGGCCGGGGGCGGGCAGAACCGTGTCGACCGACAGGAAGTCGGTCACCTCGTCGATCCGGCCGATCCGGTTCAGTCCGGCGGCGGCCAGTACGACGGCGTCCAGCTCACCGCTGCGGACGTACCCGATACGGGTGTCGACGTTGCCGCGGATCGGGACCGTCTCGATCTCCAGGCCGTGGGCGCGGGCGTACGCGTTCAACTGCGCCATGCGCCGGGGCGCACCGGTGCCGATGCGCGCGCCGCGCGGGAGATCGGTGAGTTTCCGCGCGTCCCGGGCGACGACCACGTCGCGGGGATCCTCGCGCTCGGGGACGGCGGCCACGACCAGCTCGTCGGGCTGCGCGGTCGGCAGGTCCTTGAGCGAATGAACCGCGAAGTCGACCTCGCCCCGCAGCAGTGCCTCGCGCAGCGCTGCCACGAACACGCCCGTGCCGCCGATCTGGGCGAGCTGCTCGCGCGACACATCGCCGTACGTGGTGATCTCGACCAGCTCGACGGGCCGCCCGGTCACCCGGCTCACCGCCTCGGCCACCTGCCCGGACTGGGCCATGGCGAGCTTGCTCCGCCGCGTCCCCAGCCTCAGTGCCTTCTCAGTCATGCCGGCCCTCGGTTCTTCTCGGTGCTGTTCCCGGCCCGGGAGACGGAGGCCACCGTCTCCGGGTCGAGGTCGAACAGGGTGCGCAGCGCGTCCGCGTACCCGGCACCGCCGGGCTCGGCCGCGAGCTGCTTGACCCGTACCGTCGGCGCGTGCAGCAGCTTGTCGACGACGCGCTTGACGGTCTGTGTGATCTCGGCGCGGTGCTTGTCGTCGAGGCCGGGCAGTCGCCCCTCCAGCCGGGCGATCTCCCCGGCCACCACCTCGGCGGCCATGCTGCGCAGGGCGACGACGGTGGGCGTGATGTGCGCGGCCCGCTGCGCCGCGCCGAACGCGGCGACCTCGTCGGCGACGATGCGGCGGACCGCGTCGACGTCGGCGGCCATCGGCGCGTCCGCGGAGGCCTCCGCGAGCGACTCGATGTCCACCAGCCGCACCCCGGCCAGCCGGTGCACGGCGGCGTCGATGTCACGCGGCATCGCCAGGTCGAGCAGGAAGAGGGCCGGTCGGGGGCGCGACACCTCGGCGACCGGCTCGGGGCGGCGCCGCTCCGGGATGCGGCCGGCCGTCGCGGCGGTCGCGGCGAGCACGGTGATCAGCTCGGCGTCGGCCGCCGCGTCCGCCTCCGCGCCACGCCGCCCGGTGCCGCGCGGGCGGTCCACGGCCGTGCCGCCGGCCACCCAGGCCGCGTGCTGCTCCAGGGTCGCCGCGTCCATGCCGGCCACGGCGGCCTCGCCCAGCACGGAGAAACCTCCCTGCGCGGCGGACGGCAGGTCCAGCGGGCAGCCGTCCTCGCTGCCGACGCTCGTGGGCGGCAGCGGCCTCTCGCGTACGTCGGCGGCCGGGGCGGCGGCCGTACGGGGCTCCCGCCCGGCGGCCGGCACCTCCAGGGGCGCCCCGGTGCGGTGCTGCACGGCCGCGGCGACCTCGTCGGCGGTGAGGACCAGTCCGGTCGCCCCGGTGCAGGAGACGGCGACGTCGGCACGTGTCAGCTCGACCGGCACCGAATCCATCGGTACCGCGCGGGCCACCACGTCCGTGCCGTCGCCCTCGGTGAGGATCTCCGCGAGGCGCTGCGCGCGGTCGAAGGTGCGGTTGGCGACGACCACCTCGGTGACCCCGGACCGCGCCAGCGTGGCCGCGGCCAGCGACGACATCGAACCGGCACCGATGACCAGGGCTCTCTTGCCGTGGGCCCACTCCGTCACGTCACCGCCGGCGGAGAGCTGCTCCAGGCCGAAGGTGACCAGGGAATGGCCGGCGCGGTCGATGCCGGTCTCGGAGTGGGCGCGCTTGCCGACCCGCAGCGCCTGCTGGAACAGGTCGTTGAGCAGGCGGCCCGCGGTGTGCAGGTCCTGCGCCCGGGCCAGGGAGTCCTTGATCTGCCCGAGGATCTGCCCCTCGCCGACGACCATCGAGTCCAGCCCGCAGGCCACCGAGAACAGGTGGTGCACGGCCCGGTCCTCGTAGTGGACGTAGAGGTAGGGCGTGAGCTCGTCGAGGCCGAGCCCGCTGTGCCGGGCGAGCAGCGTGGACAGCTCGGCGACACCGGCGTGGAACTTGTCCACGTCCGCGTACAGCTCGATGCGGTTGCAGGTGGCCAGTACCGCGGCCTCGGCGGCCGGTTCCGCGGCGACCGTGTCATGCAACAGCTTGACCTGCGCGTCCGGGCTCAGCGAGGCCCGCTCCAGCACGCTGACCGGGGCACTGCGGTGGCTCAGTCCGACGACGAGGAGACTCATGCCGGCATCACGGCGGGGACATCCCCGTCGGGCCCTTCGTGGGAGGACTGTTTGCGGGACGCGGCGGCGGCCGGGACGGCACCCTCGGCCGCGGCCTCCTCGCCGGCCTTGCGCTGCTCGTGGAAGGCGAGGATCTGCAGCTCGATGGAGAGGTCGACCTTGCGCACGTCGACGCCGTCCGGCACGGACAGCACGGTCGGCGCGAAGTTCAGGATGGAGGTGATCCCGGCGGCCACCAGGCGGTCGCAGACCTGCTGGGCGGCGCCGGCGGGGGTGGCGATCACACCGATCGAGACGCCGTTGTCCTCGATGATCGACTCGAGCTCGTCGGTGTGCTGCACCGGGATGCCGGCCACGGGCTTTCCGGCCATCGTCGGATCGGCGTCGATCAGCGCGGCGACCCGGAAACCGCGGGAGGCGAAGCCGCCGTAGTTGGCGAGCGCGGCGCCGAGGTTACCGATACCGACGATCACAACCGGCCAGTCCTGGGTGAGGCCGAGTTCACGGGAGATCTGGTACACGAGATACTCGACGTCGTAGCCGACGCCGCGGGTCCCGTAGGAGCCGAGGTAGGAGAAGTCCTTGCGCAGCTTCGCGGAGTTCACGCCCGCCGCTGCGGCCAGCTCCTCCGAGGAGACCGTGGGCACCGAGCGCTCGGACAGCGCGGTGAGGGCGCGGAGGTACAGCGGAAGCCGGGCGACGGTGGCCTCGGGAATCCCTCGGCTACGGGTCGCCGGTCGGTGTGTTCGGCCAGTTGCCACAGTGCTCCTGCGGGTAGAGCGGGGCTCTGGGCGGCCGTACGTCCCGACGTGACCGCCCCGTCGAATGCAGGCTATGTCTTTGTGAACGCGTGCACAAAGATGGTGTCCGATTTGCCCGGCCAACGTGACCGGGGTCACGCGCCCCCGGCGCACGACGGGGGAACCGGCACGGGCGCCCGCGCGTTCCTCTCTCATTGGGGGCAAAGCCGTACACGCTCCTCACGATCAACGCCCCCGAGACCACATCACCATCGATCCTAAGCGACCATCCGGACTACTTGGACTACTCGGTCAGTGCCCTGCGCAGTCGGTCCTCGTTCACACGCCAGAAGGTGTGCTGCCGGCCGTCCACGAGGACGACGGGAATCTGCTCCCAGTACTGGTCGTGGAGCCGGCGGTCCTGGGTGATGTCCTTCGCCTCCCACGGCACGCCCAGGTCCGCGCAGACCTTCGCGACGACGGTCTGCGCGTCGTCGCACAGATGACAGCCCGGTTTGCGGATGAGGGTGACGAGATGCTGCTCAGAATGCTCGGCCGACGCGGCTTCCGGGTTCTTCCGGCGGAACAGGGGGCTCATGTCCGCCATTCTCCCGCGCCGGACCCGGACGGGGACCCCCGCCCGGGCGAGCGTGCGGCCTGCGCGCGGCGCACGGCGACGCGCCCGCCGGGCGCACTCTTTAACGTCACCGCCGCCCAGAGTTCACGGCTTCCCAACGCCGCGGCTCCGGCACGCCCGAACAAACTGGCTATGCTCACGGACATGGCCGCTCTCGGATGGCTCACCCCCCGCAGGCGCTCCGCCACGGCGCGGAGCGTGCTCGCCGGCGAGGCCTCGGCGGAGGCCGCCCGCAAGTCCACGCAGGACGCGGCCGCCCAGGAGGCGCCCGACTCCGGGGAGCCCGACTTCCCCGTCCACGGCGACGAGCGGGCTGCGGCGTTCTTCGACCTCGACAACACCGTGATGCAGGGCGCCGCCCTGTTCCACTTCGGGCGGGGGCTGTACAAGCGGAAGTTCTTCGAGACCCGCGATCTGGCGCGGTTCGCCTGGCAGCAGGCGTGGTTCCGGCTGGCCGGGGTCGAGGACCCCGAGCACATGCAGGACGCACGCGACTCGGCACTGTCGATCGTGAAGGGCCACCGGGTCTCCGAGCTGCGGTCCATCGGCGAGGAGATCTACGACGAGTACATGGCCGAGCGGATCTGGCCCGGGACGCGGGCGCTGGCCCAGGCACACCTCGACGCGGGGCAGCGGGTGTGGCTGGTGACGGCGGCGCCGGTGGAGATCGCGCAGGTGATCGCGCGGCGGCTGGGGCTGACCGGGGCACTGGGTACGGTCGCCGAGTCGGTCGACGGGGTGTACACCGGCAAGCTGGTCGGCGAGCCGCTGCACGGGCCGGCGAAGGCGGAGGCGGTGCGGGCGCTGGCCGTGGCGGAGGGGCTGGATCTGTCCCGGTGCGCGGCGTACAGCGACTCGCACAACGACATTCCCATGCTGTCGCTGGTCGGGCATCCCTACGCGATCAATCCCGACGCGAAACTGCGCAGACACGCGCGCGAGCTGGACTGGCGGCTGCGGGACTACCGCACCGGGCGGAAGGCGGCGAAGGTCGGCATCCCGGCGGCGGCCGGAGTGGGCGCGGTGGCGGGCGGCACAGCGGCGGCCATCGCGCTGCATCGGCGCCGTAGGTAGCCTCCGGCGGTTCGGCGGGGATGTGGTGCCCGCGGCCGTCCGGGCGGTTCGGTGGGGGTGCTGGTGCGGGTGGGGTGCCTGCGGCGGCCTGTGCGGGTGGCCGGGAGTGCGGGGTGCGCGTTCGGCTGTGTCGCGGTGTCGGGGCCGGGGGTGCCCGTCCTCCGAGCGGCGCGGAATGATGGGTGGGCCGGGACCTGACCGGCGTGGACGTGCCGACCGCTGCGTGCGGCCACCCCCCGCCCCCTTCTCTCCGTCCACGACTGCGGGCCCGTCCCCCACCGGGCCACGGACAGTCGCCCCACCTCATCTGGTGGGCGTCGGTGCCCGCCCCCACGCCCACCGAAGGCACGCCCTCGGTCACCGCGGCGCGCAGTGCCTCGCGGGCGGAGGTCAAAACAACTGACGTACCCCCGCCGCAGCCGCCCCACTCCACCCTCCCGGGACCTGACCACAACTCGTCCGCCGGACCCCCGGAACCCGGCCCGTTCCGATCAGGAATCGATCACTCTCCGACGTTCAATCGACCGCCAATCGGTTACAGAAGCGACGTAATCGATGATTTGAGCAACCGGGTGTAGCAGGCCCTGCACGAAGCGTTATTCTCCTCAGACGCAAACCGGTACCCCTCCGTCGCCACGACGGGTGAACGGTCCCGCACTGCACGTGATGGAAGCTCTGCCTCTGGGAGTCCCGTGTACCCACACGTCGGGGTTGACGCCTCGGGCCTGGCTACGCTGCGCGCAACGGTCAAAACGCTCCAGGACCTGTTCCGCGACTTCGTCCCCACCGCGTACGCCGTCCCCGCCCTCGCCGCAGCCACCGCCCCCGCCGCCCCGTGCTACGCGCTCGCCGACGGCGGCGCGGCCGTCGGCAGACGCGGGCGGTCGTCCGGGACCGCCACCGCCCGCCGCCCGGCCGCGGACAGCGACAGCGCCCGGATGATGGACCTCGTCGAACGCGCCCAGGCCGGCGAGGCCGACGCCTTCGGGCGGCTCTACGACCAGTACAGCGACACCGTGTACCGCTATATCTACTACCGCGTCGGCGGCAAGGCGACCGCCGAGGACCTGACGAGCGAGACCTTTCTGCGCGCCCTGCGCCGGATCGGCACCTTCACCTGGCAGGGCCGTGACTTCGGCGCCTGGCTGGTCACGATCGCCCGCAATCTCGTCGCGGACCACTTCAAGTCCAGCCGCTTCCGGCTGGAGGTCACCACCGGCGAGATGCTCGACGCCAACGAGGTCGAGCGCTCCCCGGAGGACTCCGTCCTGGAGTCGCTCTCCAACGCCGCCCTGCTCGACGCCGTACGCCGGCTCAACCCGCAGCAGCAGGAGTGCGTGACCCTGCGCTTCCTCCAGGGCCTGTCCGTCGCCGAGACCGCCCGCGTCATGGGCAAGAACGAGGGCGCCATCAAGACCCTCCAGTACCGGGCCGTCCGCACCCTGGCCCGGCTGCTGCCGGACGATGCACGCTGACATCCGGCACCGCAACCCTCAGCCGTCCTCAAGTCACCTCCGGTGAAAGTCTGTTGACTCCGCGGTCCGCCCCTCCCGTGTCCGTAACCCAAGTGCCGCGCCGCTCGTTGTGCGGGATGCAGGCTCCCTGTGGTCGTACACCGACGGAGGCCGATCACACGATCGTGTGGTTTCCGTCCGGGTGTGCAACCCTCAGGACCCCCTGGGGAGTCGACCGTCATGACGAGAGGAGGTGCCGCCAGTGATCGCGAACGTATCGGCGCACCGGCGGGCGAACGCCTTCGCCCAGGCTCTGGAGGAGCAGTCCGATCGGGGCGCGGCGGCCGAGCAGTCAGGAGGACCGGCTCCGGCCGAGGCCGCGGAACGGACCGAGCAGGAGCGCCTGTTGGCTCTCACCGCCGGTCTCGACGCGCTGCCCCGTCCGGAGCTCGACCCCGAGGTCAAGGTCGTCCAGCGGGCCCAGCTGGTGGCCGCGTTCGAGGCCATGCTGCAGGAGGGCGATGCGGCGGACCCTTCGGTGCCCGGGCAGCGCAGGGCACGCGGCGCCCATCGGGCGACCCCGCTGAAGCGGTTCCGGCCGCGCACCCGACTGGCCAAGGGCCTCACCGCGGGCGGACTCAGCGTCGGCGTGGCCGCGGGAGCGTTCGGCGGCGTCGCCGCTGCCAGTTCGGACGCCCTGCCCGGTGACTCGCTCTACGGCCTCAAACGGGGCATCGAGGACTTCAAGCTCGGCCTCGCCGACGACGACAGCGAGCGCGGGCGCGCCTACCTCGACCAGGCGTCGACCCGGCTGAGCGAAGCCCGTCGGCTGATGGAGCGGGACCGCGGAGGCCCCCTCGACCACGAGTCCCTCGGCGATGTCCGCCGCGCCCTGTCCGGCATGCAGCACGACGCCTCCGAGGGCCACCGCCTGCTCAGCGGGGCCTACGCCCGCGATCCCGGCTCGCTCGGCCCCATGCAGGCCCTCTCCTCCTTCTCGCGCTCCCACCGCGAGACCTGGGGGGCGCTGCGCGAGCGGCTGCCGGTGCAGCTCGGGGACGTCAGTGAGCAGGTGTCGTCGGTCTTCGACGCCATAGACGAGGACGTGGCCCCGCTGCAGTCCCTGCTGCCGGAGTCCCCGGCCCAGGACAGCGGTGGCGGCGGCCGGGGCGGCGGTGCCGACTCGACCGTCACCGACGCACCCGGCACCGGCCGGTCGACGGCGCCCAGCGCAGAGAGCGGTGGGGACGGCTCGTCCGACGGCGGGCGTCACGACAGCGAACAGCCCAGCGAGTCCGCGGAACCCGGCCGCGACGACGACGGTCTGATCGGCGGCGGCGCGGGCGGCCTGCTCGACCCGCCGGTGGACACCGGCAGTGCCTTGCCGTCCACCGGCGACGGCCGAAGCACCGTGCCCGAGCCCGATGTCACCCTCCCGCCCCTGCTGCCCGGGCTCCTTCCCGGCCTCGGCATCGAGGGCGAGAACATCGACTGAGCCGGCCTCCAGCGGCTGATCTCCGCAGGCCGGTGGGGCTCCCTCGGTGTGAGGGCCGTCCCACCGGCCTGGCTCATGTCCGGCACCGGACGCTTCTCATGCGTCGAAGCGGCTCCGGGAGGCCTCGATGTCACCCAGGTACCGGCGGGTCCAGCCGCACAGGCCGTCGATCGTCACCCGCAGCGCCCGGCCCGGCTCGGTCAGGGTGTACTCGACCCGTGGCGGCACCGTGGGATGCACGGTCCGTTCCACCAGGCCGTTGCGCTCCAGCATGCGTAGGTTCTGGGTGAGCATCTTGTGGCTGATGCCCTCCACCCCGTCCCGCAGCCCACTGAACCGCAGAGTGCGCTCACCCAGGCACTCGATGATCAGCAACGCCCACTTGTTGGCGACGTCCGAGAAGATCTCCCGTGCCAGGGAGTCCGCGCGGGTCAGGTCCGCGTCCTCGGGCAAGCCGCTGAACTGCTTGGTTCCCATCAGGTTCCCCAGTCACCGAAAAGTGCGTTCTTCCAGGTCAGCCCTGACTCTCCTACGGTGATGAAGTAACCGCAAGAGAGTGAGTGAAAGGAGCGGGCGCATGACCGTCACACTGGTGAACCCCCGAGGGCTGCCGCAGGTCGACGCCTACCGACAGGTGTCGATCGCGACCGGATCGAGGCTGGTCCACATCGCCGGACAGGTCGCGTGGGACGCCGGCGGTGTCACGGTCGGCGACGGCGACCTCGCCGCCCAGGTCGAGCAGTGCTACCTGAACGTCGCCGCGGCCCTGGACGAGATCGGCGGCGGTGTCGGCGACCTGGCGAAGCTGACGGTCTACGTCGTCGACTGGGCCCCGGACAAGATGCCGCTGCTCATGGAGGGCATCACCCGGGCGGCCGCACGGCTCGGCACCGTTCCGGTACCGCCGGCCACGCTGATCGGTGTCGCGGCACTGGACGTACCCGAGCATCTGGTGGAGATCGACGCCGTCGCGGTCCTCGACTGATCTCGCCGCCGGCCGGGGAGCGGATCAGAAGAACACCGACCTGCGCTGCACCAGCAGCTTGTAGAGGGTGTGCTGGATCTGTTCCCTGACCTGGTCGGTCAGATTGAACATGAGCATCGGGTCCTCGGCCGCCTCCGCCGGATAGCGGTCCGTCGGGATCGGCTCGCCGAACTGGATCGTCCACTTCGTCGGCAGCGGCACGGCCCCGAGCGGGCCGAGCCACGGGAACGTCGGCGTGAGCGGGAAGTACGGGAAGCCGAGCAGCCGGGCGAGGGTCCTGGCGTTGCCGATCATCGGGTAGATCTCCTCGGCCCCGACGATCGAGCACGGCACGATCGGGGTGCGCTGCCGCAGCGCCGTGGAGACGAAGCCGCCGCGGCCGAAACGTTGCAGCTTGTAGCGCTCGCTGAACGGCTTGCCGATTCCCTTGAAGCCCTCCGGCATCACCCCGACAAGCTCGCCCTGGCCGAGGAGGCGTTCGGCGTCCTCCGCGCAGGCCAGGGTGTGGCCGAGCTTGCGGGCGAGTTCGTTGACCACGGGGAGGACGAAGACCAGGTCGGCCGCGAGCAGCCGCAGATGCCGGCCCGCCGGGTGGTGGTCGTGCACCGCGACCTGCATCATCAGGCCGTCCAGCGGCAACGTCCCGGAGTGGTTGGCGACGATCAGCGCACCGCCCTCGGACGGGATGTTCTCGATGCCCTTCACCTCGACCCGGAAGTACTGCTCGTACACCGGGCGCAGCAGGGACATCAGCACCTGGTCGGTGAGTTCGGCGTCGTAGCCGAAGTCGTCGACCTCGTAGTCGCCGGTGAGACGGCGGCGCAGGAAGGCCAGTCCGGCCGCGATCCGCCGCTCCAGCCCGCCGTCGTCGCCCGGCTGCTCCCGGGGAAGGTCCCCCTGTTCCTCCTGCGTCACCGGCACATCGTCCGGCACGGCGCCCGGGACCGGGAGGGGCTGGACCTCACGCACCGGCACGGGCTCGGCCGCGCCCTTGCGCCGGCTGCCCAGGGTGCGGCGCCGCGCCGGGCGCTGCACCGCGCCGCCGCGGGACCGGTCGTCGTCGAACGGAATGACCTTGGCGTCCGCCATCGTTGAATGCGCTCCTCAGTTGGCGCTCTGGGTCGGGAGGTGGCCGCTGTCCCTGAGGGCCAGTGCCGCGATCCGGTCGACGGCCCCGGCAAGGGCCTGAGGGGGGAGCAGTCCGGGTCCCCGGCTGCGCACGAAGTCCGCGAACGTCTGGGCGGTGGTGTGTTTCGGCTGGAACCCCAGCGTCTCCCGCATCTGGGTGGTGTCCACGACCCGGCCGTGGGTGAGCAGCCGGATCTGCTCGGGTGAGAAGTCCGTCATCCCCAGCGTACGCACCACCGTGCCCGCCCCGGTGACGGCCGGCAGCAGCAGCGGCACCGTGGGGCGGCCGAGGCGCCGGGAGCACTGGGAGAGCAACAGCACCCCGTCTCCGGCGACGTTGAACGTGCCGCTGTTGAGGGTGCCCCGGCGCGGCTCGTGCGCGGCGATCCGCAGCACCTCGATCACGTCGTCCTCGTGCGCGAACTGCAGCCGCGGGTCGTAGCCGAACACGGTCGGCAGCACCGGCAGCGAGAAGTACGACGCGAGTGGGGTCTCCGCGGTCGGGCCCAGGATGTTGGCGAACCGCAGCACGCACACCGCGACATCGGGCCTGCGGCGCGCAAAGCCCCGTACATAGCCCTCGACCTCGACGGTGTCCTTGGCGAAGCCCCCGCTGGGCAGGGACTTCGGCGGGGTGGTCTCCAGGCACACCGCCGGGTCGCGGGGTGCGGACCCGTAGACGTTGGTACTGGACTTGACCACCAGCCGTTGCACGGCCGGTGACTTCTGGCAGGCGCCGAGCAGCTGCATCGTGCCGATGACGTTGGTCTCCTTGACCGAGGCCCGGCTGCCGCTGACCAGCGGCGTGCCCGTGACGTCCATGTGGACGACGGTGTCGGCGCCGGTCTCGGCGAGCACCCGCCCGATGGTGGGCTGCCGGATGTCCGCGAGGACGAAGTCGGCGCCGCCCAGATGATGCTCGGGTGGTACCGCGTCCACGGCGATGACCCGGTCGACGTCCGGGTCCCGCTGGATCCGCCGGACGAACCGGCCCCCCAGCTGTCGGGCCACTCCGGTCACGAGCACGACCTTGCCCAAGATCAGCGCCTTCCTTCCGCCCTGGCCGTCGGGTCAGCGGTCCGCCACCGCCGACGTCTCCGCTGCCCGTACCCTGCCGCGTTCCCCGTCTGCGGCCAACCTAGCGGGTCGGTGTTGCGCCGTGATGACCGCCGGATGCAGCAAGTGACGTGAATTCGTCGTCGCCCTGCCGGTGCCCGGGAAACGGCTGTGGCCCCCCACCGGTTGCGGTGGGGGGCCACAGACACGCTCTCGCGGCGTCGCGTCGCTTACTTCTTGTTGCGACGCTGGACGCGCGTGCGCTTCAGCAGCTTGCGGTGCTTCTTCTTCGCCATCCGCTTGCGCCGCTTCTTGATAACAGAGCCCACGACTACCCTCGCTCACTTCTCATCACTCGGTTGTTTGGGCGCCATGGGCCCACACGACCTACGAGGGGCTAGCCTACCCGCCCGAGCGCTGAGGTCGTAATCGAGGGGCGGAGGAGGTCCTGCGAAGCCCTGACGGACCCCCTCCGGACGCCGTCAGGCGGTGTCCACCCCCACGAAGCTCTCGCGGAGGTACTCGTGAACCGCGTTCTCCGGCACCCGGAACGACCGGCCCACCCGGATCGCAGGCAGATGACCGCTGTGCACCAACCGGTACACGGTCATCTTCGACACTCGCATCACCGCAGCGACTTCCGCCACGGTAAGGAACTGAACCTCGCTCAGAGGCCTCTGGTCAGCAGCCATGACACACCTGAACCTTCCGCACTCGACGGCCACCGGCTTCCCCTCCGGTGACTCTTCGTCGCTGCGTGCTCACTCCCCAGGGTAGGGGCGGGTGATGCAAGTGGGGAAGAGGTGCACCCATCGGCGTCCTACTGGGACAGACACGCTCGTTTGAGTACGTAGCGGGTGAGCGGCCGGTAGTAAGCAGACCGCACAGCGTCATCAAGTGGAACGGCCACGGACACGGACCCCTCCGCCTCTCCGACGAACAGCGCGGGGTCGTCCGTATCGGCCAGACCGATCGCCTCGAACCCCAGCTGACCTGCTCCGCAGACCCAGCCGTGGTCCCCGATCACCAGCTCCGGAAGCGGCCCGCCGGCCTCGGCCACCGCGGCCAGCGCGGTACGAACCGGCAGCGGTGAGTGGGTGTGTGCGCCGGGCTCACAACCGGAGCGGGAAGCACCGGGTTCTTGCATCAGCGCGACTCCTCGTACGTAGCCGAGGTTGTGGGTGCGTAGGCCGAACCGGGTCGTTATGTCGACAGAGCGACCCTGCGCGGGTGTGAGTACGGCACATCCCGCCGCCGACAGCGCGTCTGCCAGGGCGGCGTAGAAGCCGAGCAACCGGTGCGGGTGCCCGGTGCCGAACAGTACGGGGGCACGGCGCCGGGCGGCCTCGGCGAGCCGGCCGGCGAAGGCGTCCAGCGCGAGGAGCGTCCGGTCCGGGTCGATCACATCCTGACCTGTGGTGTGCCGAGGATCGGCCGAAACCCCGCACCTGTCCGCCATCAACGTGATCAGATCCCGTTGCGTCCAGGCTCCCTCGGGATCGATCCCCATCAGCGCACGCGGATCCCGCGCCGCGAACAACCGGTAGCTTCGCAGACTCACCTCACGCGAGGTGGCCACGACCCCGGCCAGCCGGGCACACAGCAGATGAGCACGGAGCGCTCCCCGATCCCACACCCCCGCCAGCCTGCCGGATCGCCCGCACGAACACACGGGGAACCGGCAATCACCCCACGGTCGGCGTAAACCGGCCCCCACCCCCGCGGGCAGACGCCTGCCCGCCCGGCCTCACGCCAGCATCCCCCGCAACGGAAACACCGCCCGCCGCACGGCCAGCACCGCCTGATCCAGCCGGTCCGCGGGGTCGTATCCCGCCTCCCATCCCACCCACTCCACAGGCCACCGCCCGTCGGTCATCCGCATCGGCCCCAGTTGCCGCGTCCGGGCGAACACCTCCTGACGCCACCCCTCGGGAATCACCGTCTCCGGCGCCACCTCCCGCCCGGCTGCGATCCCCACCAGATGCGTCCAGGACCGCGGCACAACGTCCACCACCGCGTATCCGCCGCCGCCCAGCGCCACCCACCGCCCGTCGGCGTACTGGTGCGCCAGATCGTGACAGGCCATCTGCACCGCCCGCTGCGCGTCCAGCGAGACCGCCAGATGTGCCAGGGGATCCTCGAAGTGCGTATCGGCGCCGTGCTGTGTCACCAGCACCTGGGGCCGGAAGTCGGCGATCACCTCCGGCACCACGGAATGGAACGCCCGCAGCCACCCCGCGTCCCCGGTCCCGGCCGGCAGTGCCACGTTCACCGCCGAACCCTGCGCGGCTTCGGCACCCGTCTCCTCCGGCCAACCGGTCTGCGGGAACAGCGTCCGCGGATGCTCGTGCAGCGAGATCGTCAGCACCCGCGGGTCCTCCCAGAACGCGGCCTGCACACCGTCCCCGTGATGCACGTCCACGTCCACGTACGCGACCCGCTCCGCGCCGAGTTCCAGCAGCCGCGCGATCGCCAGCGCCGCGTCGTTGTAGACGCAGAATCCCGACGCGCTCCCGGGCATCGCATGGTGCAGCCCGCCCGCGAAGTTCACCGCGTGCAGGGCCTCCCCGCGCCAGACCGCCTCCGCGGCGCCCACCGACTGTCCGGCGATCAGGGAGGCCACCTCGTGCATCCCGGCGAACGCCGGGTCGTCGATCGTTCCCAGCCCGTACGACCCGTCCGCGGACCCGGGATCCTCGGACGCGGCCTTCACCGCGTCGATGTAGTCCTGCCGGTGGACGAGCGCGAGCGTCGACTCGCCCGCCGCCTTCCCCGCGACCACCTCGACGGCCCGGTCGAGCCCGAGGGCGTCGACCAGCCGTCGCGTCAGCGCGAGCCGGACCGGGTCCATCGGATGGTCCGGACCGAAGTCATAGCCCGTTACTGCCTCGTCCCACATCAACTGTGCGTGGCCGCTCATGCCCGCCACCGTATCGGTCAGGTTGAGCGGCGAACGATCGTGGTTCCCGGGCCCGCCGCCGGACGTCAGGCCAGCAGATCGGCCAGCTCTCCCATGCCGCTGAAGTGTCCGGTGGCTCCGGCCAGCCTCGCCGCAGGCGTCATCGCCGTGAATCCGTACACGTCCATGCCTGCCGCCACGGCAGCCTGCACCCCGAGCCGACTGTCCTCGACCACCACACACCGCCCGGGCTCCACTCCCATCCGCTCGGCAGCGTGGAGGAACAGATCGGGCGCGGGCTTCCCCCGGCCCACGTCCTCCGAACTGAAGATCCGCCCGTCGTCGAACCACCGGTCCAGTCCGGTGGTCCGATGCCCCACCCGGATCCGCCGATGACTGCCGGAGGATGCCACGCAGTACGCCACCCCGTCGGCGGTGAGCTTCTCCAGGGCGTCGGCCACGCCGCCGACGGCCACGAGGTCCCGCTCGAACGCCGCGAACACCCGCGCGTGGAAGACGTCGTCGAAGTCCGCCGGCAGCCGCCGCCCCGTGCGTTCCAGGATCAGATCATGGACCCGGTGCATCGCGGCACCCATGTAGTCCCGCAACGAGTCCTCGTACGACGTCGGATGCCCCAGCTCGGTCAGATATGCCGCCAGCAGCCGGTTGGAGATCGGTTCACTGTCGACGAGGACGCCGTCGTTGTCGAAGATCACGAGGTCGTAGCGCATGCAGGCACACTATTCGACGCGGCTATCCGG